>JBARBD010000191.1:0-35901 GCA_049792675.1 Vulcanimicrobiaceae bacterium
CCTCTGCGGAGAGCTCGCGCCGGCTTTCGCGCGCGGCGCGGCGCGCGAAGGGCGGGCTCGCGCGCAGGTCGTCGAGATCGCGACCAACGCCCAGGTGGCGCGCTGGCTGCGCGAACACGCTCGCCCGAACGACGTCGTCCTGCTCAAGGGCTCGCGCAAATACAAATTGGAAGAGATCGTCGAAGAGCTTCGCCAGTGAGCATCGCGACGCGGAGTTTGATCGTCACCCATCCGGAGGCCCCGGCCGGATTAACCGCGATTCCGGTGCGCACGCCGCTCGTCGGCCCCGGGGACGATCTTGCGTCGCTGGTCGAGGAGTCGGTTCGCGGAATCGCGCGACCCGGCGACGTCGTCGCTGTCTCGGAGAGCGCGGTCGCGATCGCGCAGGGCGAGTTCGTCGCCGCCGAGCACGTTCGTCCGTCAAAGCTCGCCTACGCGCTGGCGCGCCGCGCCGGCGCGCTCGCGACGGTCAATCAGCCCGAATCGATGCAGCTGGTGATCGACCGAGCCGGGCGATGGAAGGTGCTCTACGCGACCTTCGCCCATCTCGTCGGGCGGCTGCGCGGCCGGCGCGGCGCCTTCTACGAGGTGATGGGAACGGAGATCACGGCCTTCGACGGATACACCGGCACGATGCCGCCCTACGAGCGCGCGATCGTCTTCGCGCCGCGCGATCCTGAGGGATTCGCGAGCTCCTTTGCGCAGCGCAAGGGTGTCGCGTGCGTCGTCGTCGACGCGAACGATCTCGGAAAAGCCAAGGTCCTCGGATCGTCGCCGGATGTCAACCGCGAGGTCGTCGAACGCGCGCTGCTCGACAATCCGCACGGCAACGGCGACGAGCAGACCCCGATCGTCGTGCTCAAGTGGCGCGGGGGCGGCGCCAATCCGCTGCTTCGCGGCGTCTCGTGAGCGTGCAGCCGCTCGCGCTGGTGCGCTGGATTCTCTTCGGCTTCGCCGTCGCCGCGCCGGCGACGTACTTGCTGGTCTCGTGGCTCGGCCGTCTCGGCATCCGGCAGCGTGCCTACGAAGATGCGCCACAGCGCCATGGCGCCAAGAGCGGGACGCCGACGATGGGCGGCATCGCCTTCGTCTTCGTGATCCTCGCCGCGCTTGCGGCAAGCCGCGCGCCGCTGCTGGCGGAACTGGCCTTCCTCGTCGTCGCCTGCGCGGCGATCGGCGCCTTCGACGACTATCTCGGCGTCGCGAAGGGAAGAAACCGCGGGTTACGGGCGCGCACGAAGCTCCTCGCAACCGCGCTGGTCGCGGCGACCTTCCTTCGAGCGATCGATGGCTCGACGAACCTCTTTCCGCGCGGGGCGCTCTTCCACGCCGGCACGTTCTGGATCTTGGCGCCGCACTGGCTCTGGTTGCTGCTCGGGATTCTGGCCATCACCGCAACGATCCACGCGGTCAACCTCACCGACGGTCTCGACGGCCTCGCGACCGGGGCGATCGTCCCGCCGCTGCTGCTTTTCGCGCTCGTCGCCGCACAGATGGGATTGCCCGGGCCGGCGATCGCGGCGGCCGCCGGCGCCGGCGGCTGCGCCGGTTTTCTCCTCTTCAATCGCTATCCGGCGAAGATCTTCATGGGCGATACCGGCTCGCTCGCACTGGGTGCGCTCCTTTCGGGGGTCGCGATCTTGACCGGACAGATGCTGCTGCTGATTCTCGCAGGCGGCCTCTTCGTCGTGGAGGCGCTCTCGGTGATCCTCCAGGTCGCGTACTTCAAAGCGACGCACGGCAAGCGGATCCTTCGCATGAGTCCGCTCCACCATCATTTCGAGTTGGGCGGCTGGTCCGAGACGAAGGTCACGTTGCGATTCTGGCTTGCATCCTTGCTCTGTTCGCTGGTAGGATGGGCCATCGTGCGATGAGCGAGATCTTTGGGTTTCGTCCCGGCGCGCCGGTGCTGGTGATCGGTCTTGGCCTCAGCGGATTGGCGAGCATCGAGGTGCTGCGCGAGCACCGCGTCGACCTCTACGCAACCGATGAGAAGCCGCGCGATGAGCTGCGCGAGGCGATCGCGACCGCCGAGTCCCTCGGCGCAACGTTCGTCGAGCCGAGCGCGCTCGACGCGTTGGTGGGGCGCTTGAGCGGCGCGGTGCTTTCGCCCGGCGTGCCGCCGACCTCGCCGGTCGTGCGCGCGCTGCACGCGGCCGACGTGCCGGTCGTCGGCGAGATCGAGCTCGCCTATCGTCTCTGCAAAGCGCCGATCGTCGCCGTCACCGGAACGAAAGGCAAGTCGACCACGACCTCGCTAATCGGCCACCTGCTGCGCGGCTGCGGGCTTTCGGTGCGCGTCGGCGGGAACATCGGCAATCCGCTGATCAAAGAGGTCCGCGACGCGGAAGCCGACGAGTGGGTCGTCGCCGAGGTTTCGTCCTTTCAGCTCGAGACGATTCGCGCGTTCAAGCCGCGCGTTTCCGTGCTGCTCAATCTCGAGCCCGACCATCTCGACCGGTACTTCTCGATGGACGAGTACGCCGAGGCCAAGTATCGCATCTGCGCAAATCAATCGCTCGTCGACTGGTTCGTGGGGAATCTCGACGACCCGCGGATCGCGGCGCTGCATTGGCGCCGCGGCGAGACACGCGTGCAAGCGAGGCAGCTTTGGTTTACCTTGAGTTCGCGCGAGCGCGCCACGATGTACCTGCGCGACGGCATGCTTACCTACGCGCCGATTGCCGGCGACCCGCGCCCGATTCCGATCCTCGCGCGCGACGAAATCCCGCTGGCGGGCGACCACAACGTGCGCAACGTGATGGCCGCGCTGCTCGCGGCGCTCGCGATCGGCTGCAGCCCGGTTCCGCTGCGCGAAGCCGTTCGTACGTTCCGTGCGATGCCGCACCGGCTCGAGCGCGTCGCCGAGATCGACGGCGTGCTCTACGTCGACGATTCGAAGGCCACCAACCCGGCGTCGGTCATCGCAGCGCTGCGCGCCTACGACCGCCCGATCGTCCTGATCGCGGGCGGTCGCGCCAAAGTAAGCTCGTTCGAAGAGATGGGCGTGGAGATTCGCGAGCGCGTCAAGGCGCTGGTCACGATCGGCGAAGCGGCCGAAGCGATCGAAGCGGCCGCGTCCGGCGTCCCCGCGAGCGAGGCCGCTTCGATGGAAGAGGCGGTCACGCGAGCGCGCGAGCTCGCCGCTCCCGGCGAGATCGTGCTGCTCTCGCCCGGCTGCGCCTCGTTCGATATGTTCTCGTCGGCCGACGACCGCGGCGATCGGTTCGTCGCGGCGGTCGCCGCGTTGCGGGAGCCGGCCGGTGCGTAGCAGCGCGGCGGTGCGGGGGCGCAAAGAGTCCGAGCACGCGCCGATCCGTTCCTACGTCGCGGCGCCGCTCGACACCGTGCTCTTTACCTGCGTCGCCGCCCTGATCGGGATCGGCCTGGTGATGGTCTTCTCGGCGTCGAGCGCGACGGCGTACGCCGAGCACGGCGATATCGCGTATTATTTGAAGCGCCAGCTCGTGTGGCTGGCGGTCGGGCTTGCCGGCGCGTACGCGCTCTATCGCCTCGAGTACCACAACCTCAAACGCATCGCGCCGTATCTGCTCGTTGCCGCGATCGTGGGTCTCGCGCTGGTCTTCGTGCCGCACATCGGGCTGGGCGTCAACGGCGGCCGGCGTTGGATCGGCACCGCGAGCTTGAGCCTGGAACCATCCGAGTTTGCTAAGCTCGCGCTCGTCATCTATCTCTCGGCGATGCTCTCGGCGCGCGGCGATCGCATCACGTCGTTGCCGCGCGGGCTCATCCCGCTCTGCTTGCCGGTCGCGATCATGGCCGTGCTGGTGCTCAAAGAGCCCGACATGGGCACCGCCAGCCTTTTGATCTTCACCGCGTTCGCGCTCTTCTTCGCTGCCGGCGCGCGCCTCGCGCATTTGACGGCGGTGCTGCTCGCGACGCTGCCCTTCGCCGCACTGACGGTGCTCGCAAGCCCCTATCGCCGCGCTCGAGTCTTCGCGTTCGTCGATCCCTGGAAGGATCCGCTGAACACCGGCTTTCATATCGTGCAGTCGCTGCTTGCGCTGGGGAGCGGCGGCATCTTCGGCGTCGGCCTCGGCGCCTCGCGCGCGAAGTTCTTCTATCTCCCCGAGCAATACACCGACTTCATCTTCTCGGTTCTCGGCGAGGAGCTCGGCCTGATCGGAACGCTCGGCGTGATCGCGCTCTTCGTTATCCTGGCCTATCGCTCGGTCCGCATCGCGCTGGCGGCTCCGGATCGCTTCGGCTTCTTCTTGGCGATCGGATGCGCCGCGATGATCACGATCCAGGCCTTCGTGAACATCGGCGTCGTCTCGTCGTCGTGGCCGGTCACCGGCGTGCCGTTGCCCTTCATCTCGTTTGGCGGCAGCTCGCTGGTCGTCAATCTCCTCGCCGTCGCGCTGATCGCCAACGTCGGTCGCCACCGCCGCGTCGGCGGCCGAGCGTGACCGTCGTCTTCGCGGGCGGCGGCACCGGAGGGCATCTCTATCCGGCCATCGCAATCGCCGACGCGCTGCGCGAACGCCGGGCTCGCATCGCGTTCGTGGGAACCGCCGATCGCCTCGAAGCCACGATCGTACCCAAGGCCGGATACCAGCTCTACACGATCGCGAGCCGAGCGCTTCCGCGCCGGCCGTCCTTCGATTTCGTGCGCACGATTGCGGCCAACGTCAAAGGAACGCTGCAGAGCCTGCGGCTGCTCGCGCTGGCGCGTCCCGATCTGGTGATCGCGACCGGCGGCTACGTCGCCTTTCCCGTCGCGCTCGCGGCTCGAATCCGCCGGCTCACGCGGCGTTCCACCGCGCCGATCGTCCTGCTCGAGCCGAACGCCGCTCCGGGATTAACGAACCGGCTGCTAGGGCCGATCGTCGACGAGGTCTGGAATGTCTTCGGCGCCGGCGTTCCGATCCGCGCCGCGCTGCGCGAACTGCCGCCGCGTCACGAAGCGCTCGCGCGCCTCGGCCTCGATCCGGCTTGCAAGACGCTGGTGGCGGTTGGCGGGAGTCAAGGCGCGCGAGCGATCAACAACGCGCTCGTTGCGATGACCGCCGAGCATCGGTTGCCGCCCGGCTGGCAGCTGCTCCATCTGACCGGCCGCGACGAGTACGAGCGCGTGCGCGCCGCGCTGGAGCGACTCGACGGCGATGCGCGAAAGCGCCACATGGCGCTGGCCTATCTCGACGAGATGGCCGACGCATATGCGGCCGCCGACCTGATGGTCGCGCGCGCCGGCGCCTCGACCCTCGGCGAGTTGGCGGCGGTCGGCAAGCCCGCGATTCTGGTTCCCTACCCGTTCGCAACTCAGCGGCATCAGACCGAGAACGCGTCCCGCTTTGAAAAGGCCGGCGCAGCCGTGGTCGTCACCGATCGCGACCTCGAGGCAGGCGCGTTGCCGGCGCTGCTCGCCCGGACGATGGAGCCGCAGCGTCTCGCCGCGCTGAGCGAAGGCGCCCGGCGTTTGACCGGAAGCGATCCGCTCGTCGAGATCCTTGCCCGGATCGATGCCCTCGTGCCTCGAAGAAGCGATTCGTGACGACCTATCACTTCGTCGGCGTCGGCGGCATCGGCATGAGCGCGATCGCGCGGATTCTGCTCGCCCGCCGGGAGGCCGTTTCGGGCTCGGATCTCGACGTCACACCGCTGGTCGAGCAGTTGCGCAGCGAAGGCGTGCGCGTCACGATCGGCCACGAGGCGCGCAACGTGAGCGGCGCGCATACCGTCATCGTCAGCTCGGCGATCGATCGCCGCAACCCGGAGTACCTGGCGGCGCAGCGAAACGGAATTCCGCTGCTCCACCGCGGCGAGATGCTGGCGCGCCTGCTCGAGGGTCGCCGCGGGATCGCGATCTGCGGGACGCACGGCAAGACGACGACGACCGCAATGACGCACGCGGTGCTTCGAGCCGGCGGCATCGATGCGGGGCTCGTGCTCGGCGGCATCGACTGCGCGCTCGAGACCAACGCTTACGACGGCAGCTCGCCGTGGTTCGTGACCGAGGCCGACGAATCGGACGGATCGTTCGCGCTGCTCGAACCGGCCTTGGCGGTCGTGACCAATATCGAGAACGATCACCTCACCAGCGACGACGAGCTCCCACAGCTGGTGCGCGCCTTCGGCGAGTTTCTTGGCAAGCTGCCCGACGACGGCGTCGCCCTGATCGGCGTCGACAATCAGCTCTCGGCCTCACTGACCGCGCACGAGCTGCGCGCGCGGGTCGTGACGTTCGGCCTCGACCCCGGCGCTCGCGTGCGCGCCGAGGACCTGCGCTTCGAAGGTTTCGGTTCGTCCTTCGATGTGGTCGCCGGGGATCGGCGACTCGGCCGCGTCAAGCTCGGCGTGCCGGGGGCGATGAACGTGCAGAACGCGCTGGCTGCGATTGCGGTCGCCGACGAGCTCGGCGTCGCGTTCGCGCGAATCGCCGCTGCGCTGCACGAGTTTCGCGGCGTGCGGCGCCGCTTCGACGTCTTGGCCCGCGGCGATCGGCTGACGGTCGTCGACGATTACGCGCACCATCCGACCGCCGTGCGCGCCACCATCGCCGCTGCGCGCCACTATCACCGCGGCCAGATCGTCGTCGCTTTCCAGCCGCACCGCTACTCGCGAACGGCATTTTTGGCGCGCGAGTTCGCCGACGCGCTACGCGGCGCCGACTGCATCTACCTGGCGCCGGTTTACGCGGCCTCGGAGCCGGCGATCCCCGGCGTCAGCGAACGCTCGATCGGCGACGCGCTGGTCGCCGCGGGCGCGAGTGTGCGCTACGTCGACCGCGTGGAGGAGCTGGAGGAGCGGATTTTCGTGGAGGCGCCGGCCGGCGCGATGGTGCTGATGCTGGGCGCCGGGAACATCACCGAGGTCGCGGCGCGTCTGGCTGCGCGGCTCGACGGCACGGTCGAAGACCGCGCGGTCCCGGCGCGCGCGTGAGCGCGACGACGGCGCAAGCTCTGCGTTCGGTTCTCGAACCGGCGGATCGCGACGAGTTGCGCGCGATCGCCGGCGAGCGCGTTCTCTTCGACGAGCCGCTCGGACCGTACACGTCGTGGAAGATCGGCGGGCCGGCCGACGCGATCGTAACCGCGCACTCCGAAGCGGAGCTTGCCGGCATCTTGCGTCTCGTCTTGCGGCGTCGGCTGCCGTGGTGGATCATCGGGGGCGGCAGCAACGTGCTCGTCGGCGACGGCGGTATCCGCGGAATCGTGATCCGGCTGGCGGGGGCATTCGCTCAGGTCGCGGTTGGGCTCGAGCCGGAATGCATCGTCGTCGAAGCGGGAGCGTCGGCGCTGATGTCGCTCGTCACCGCAAAGGCGGCTTCGGCCGGGGCCGAGGGGATCGGCTCGCTGGCGGGCATCCCCGGTACCGTCGGCGGTTCGCTGCGCATGAATGCCGGCACCGATCGCGAGATCGGCGAGTTCGTCCGGCACGTCTGGGTGCAATCCCCCAGCCGGCCGGAACCGCATCCGGTCAGCGTGCGCTACCTCTATCGCCGCTCGACCTTAGGCCGCGACGTCGTCGTCTCGCGCGTGACGCTCGCGTTCGCCGCCGCTGCCGCGCGCGAGGTGCGCGACGAGATGCGCCAACGCCTCGTGCGCCGGAAGGCCACGCAGCCGATCGCGCTGCCGAACGCCGGCTCGTGCTTCCGCAACCCGGAGGGCGACAAGGCCGCGCGCCTGATCGAATCGGTCGGCGCTAAGGGATGGCGCGAGGGCGGCGCGGAAGTCTCGCCGCTGCACGCCAACTTCATCAACAACCTGGGCGGCGCGACGGCGCGGGACGTTGCCGCACTGCTGGCTCGGGTGCGCCACGCGGTACGCGAGCGTTGTGGTGTCGAGCTGCAACTGGAAGTACACTTGGTTGGAGTCTTCATCGATGCAACGTAACGCTCAGAAAGCCAGCGTCGCCGTCGTGATGGGCGGCGACAGCGCCGAGCGAGAGATCTCGATCCAATCGGGATCGGAAGTGATGCGCGCGTTGCATTCGCTCGGCTACGACGCGCGCTCGCTCGACTACGACGATCGCTTCATCGACGCGCTGCGCGAGCATAAACCCGACGTCGTCTTCATCGCGCTGCACGGGCCGGGCGGCGAGGACGGCCACGTGCAGGCGATCCTGGAGTACCTTTCGATTCCGTATACTGGAAGCGGACTCGAAGCGTCCGCGCTTTCGATGGACAAGCACCTCACCAAGAAGCTGCTCGCCGCCGAAGGTCTGCCGACCCCGGTTTGGGACCTCTTCGATCTCAGCGGCGGAACGCTGCCGCTCTTGCCGGGATCGCTGGATCTTCCGCTGGTGATCAAGCCGCGCTTCGAAGGCTCGTCGGCCGGGATCACGATCGTGCACACGCACGAGGAGTGGACGAGCGCAATGCTCGATGCCTCGAAGTCGTACGGACAGATTCTCGCCGAAGAGTACGTCGCCGGCCGGGAGTTCACGTGCGCCGTCCTGGGCGAAGAGGCGCTGCCGATCGTGGAGATCGTTGCGAATCGCGACGGCTTCTACAGTTACGATGCAAAGTACGAACCGGGCGGCAGCACGCACATCGTGCCGGCTCCGATCGACGACGATCTCGCGGCGCGACTGCAAATGCTCGGCCTCTCGGCGCACCGCCTGCTCGGGCTGCGCGACTACTCGCGCAGCGACTTCATCGTCGCGCGCGACAACCGGCCCTATCTGCTCGAGGTCAACTCGCTCCCCGGCTTGACGCCGGTCAGTCTCGTACCGGACGCGTGCGCGTCGGCCGGCATTGGCTTCGAAGCGCTGATCGACCGGCTGGTCGGTTACGCGCTCGCGCGATCCGAGCTACGCGACGCGGTCGCTTGATCGCCGCCGAACATCTCTCGATCGTCGGCGTCCAAGAGGTCGAGGCGCGACATCTCGGGCGGCAGGCGCTCGAGGATCGGATAACGCGCGACAAACGTCGGATCCGATAGCCGCTCCGCGATCGTCAATCGTTCGAAGCCGGCATCGATCTCGGCGTAACGCGCCGGATCGCTGTGCGCTCGAATCCACGCGGCAACCTCGGCGTCGGTCGATGCCGAAGCGATCGCGTCGCGCAGGAGCGCCTCCGAGATGCGCAGCTCTTCCAGGAGCCGCGAGCTGAAGCCGGTGATCTGGTAGGCGCCGAGGTTTCCGCCCGGCAAGCTCGCGCGGAGCTTGTCCACCGTGCGGGCAGCCATGAGCAGGTCGAGGTCGGCGAGCGGCTCGCGCGGGCTGCGCGGCGGGCGTAGCGTGAGGTCGAGTGCGTCCATAGGCCGGCATCTTCGGGCCGGCCGCCCGCCAGGGCCTCCGGCCGAAGCGGCCGGGCGCCGAGAAGTCGAACCTTTGCCGCCGTCGAAAGAGAGTCGGCCCTTTGCGCGCCGGGCGGGTCACCGGATCGAGCCGGCGCGGCTTCTATGGAGGATCTTCTTGCCTACCGTTGTCGATCGTGGTCTCGAAGGCGTCGTCGTCGGGTCCACCCAGCTCAGTAATGTCGAGGGCGCGATCGGGCGCCTGACCTATCGCGGTTACGACATCGATGACCTCGCGCCGAACGCGACCTTTGAAGAGGTCGTGCACCTCTTGCTCTACGGCCATCTTCCGAACCGCCATCAGCTCGACGTGCTCAAGCGCGAACTCGGCGCGCGCCGCGCGCTCCCCGAACCGCTCATCAACGCGATGCAGAACGTGCCGAAGTCGGCATGGCCGATGGACGTGCTGCGCACGATCGTCAGCGGCCTCGGTCTCTTCTCACCGGTCAACGCGCACGGCGAGCACGTCTCCGACGTGCACACCGCGATCGAGCTGATCGCGAAGATGCCGACGATCGTGGCGAGCTGGGATCGAATTCGCCGCGGTCTCGATCCGATCGGGCCGCGCACCGATCTCTCGCAAGCCGGAAACTTTCTCTACATGCGCTCCGGCAAGGTGCCGCACGCCGTCGAGGAAGACGCGCTCGATACGTACTTCGTCCTGCTAGCGGACCACTCGTACAACGCCTCGACCTTCGCCGCGCGCGTTGCGGCCTCGACGCGCGCCGACATCTACGCGTCGGTGACCGCCGCGCTCGCGACGCTCCAAGGGGATCTGCACGGCGGCGCGGCCAGCGCGGCCTACCACATGCTTACCGAGGTCAAGACGCCCGAAGCGGCCGAGCAGTACGTGCGCGCCATCTTGGACCGCGGGCAACGTATCATGGGCATGGGACATCGCGAATACAAAGTGCGCGATCCGCGCGCGATCCATCTCGAAGCGATGGCGCGCAAGCTCTCGGAGCACGCCGGCGGCGATCGCCGCTACGAGACGGCGCACGCGGTCGAAGAGGCGAGCCGCGCCGTTTTACAAGAAAAGAGACCGGGAAATACGATCTACGCCAACGTCGACTTCTATACGGCGCCGGTTCTTTCCGATCTCGGCATTCCGGGCGACGAGTTCACGTGTCTCTTCGCCTGCGGCCGCATCGCCGGATGGGCCGGTCACATCTTAGAGCAACTGGCGGACAATCGTCTCATCCGTCCTCAGGCGACGTACGAGGGACCGCCGGCCGGACCGTACGTGCCGATCGAGAAGCGCGCGGCGAACGGCGCGAGAGGCTAAGGCGGGAACATAGGCGATGCTGGTGATACCGGCGATCGACCTGCGCGGTGGAAAATGCGTCCGGATGGAGCAAGGCGATCCGACGACCGAGACGGTTTATGACGGCGACCCGATCGAGCGCGCGAAAGCGTTCGTCGACGCCGGTGCCGAGCGCTTGCACGTCATCGATCTCGACGGGGCGTTCGGCTCGGGCGAGAACCTCTCCGCGGTTGCCGGGATCTGCAATGCGGTCGGCGTGCCGGTGCAGACCGGCGGCGGGCTGCGCGCCGTCAAGCACGCCGAAGAAGCGTTTGCCGCCGGCGCGGCCGAGATCATCCTCGGCACGCTGCTGGTCGAAGACGAACGGCTGGCGCGCCATATCATCAGCCGCTTCGCCGGCAAGGTCATCGCCGGTATCGACGCGCGCGGCTCGCAGGTCGCCACGCACGGCTGGCAAGAGCAGACGCCGGTCAATCGCGACGCGCTCGTGAAGCGCGCCGCGCAGTGGGGCGTCTCGCGCATCATCTTCACCGAAATCCGCCGCGACGGGATGGGCGAGGGCTACGACATCGACGCGCTCAACGCCGTCGCCAACGCTGCGGAAGTGCGCGTCACCGCCAGCGGCGGCGCGCGCAACATCGACGACCTGCGTTCGCTCAAACGTTCGGTACCCGTCACCGTCGACTCGTGCATCGTCGGCAGCGCGCTCTACAAGGGCACGCTCGACCTCAAAGACGCGATCGCCGCCGTCGCCGGTTAGCGCAAACTACGCCGTCTCTTCGTACCGGCGCGGCGTCTGCGCGGGGAGCCGCGTCACGATCTCGTAGTTGATCGTCTCCGACCAAGCGGCCCAGTCGTCGGCGGTGACGGTCGCGTCGCCGTCCCGGCCGATCAACGTCACCGGCGATCCCACCCGCGCGTTGGGCGCGTGCGAGAGGTCGATCTCGGTCATGTTCATCGCGACGCGACCCGCGATCGGGCAGACGGCGCCGTCGACGAGAAAGGCGCCTCGGTTCGAGAGCGCGCGCGGCACGCCGTCGGCATAGCCGGCCGGAACGACGCCGATGCGCATCTCGTGCGGCGCGTGAAAACTGCCGCCGTAGCCGACCGAGGCGCCCGCTGCGATCGTGCGAACGGTCACGAGCTGCGAACGATACGAGAGCACCGGCCGGAGATCGAGCGGCGCGCCATCCATCGCTTCGCGCGTCTGCGGCGAGGGCCAGAGGCCGTAGAGCGCGATCCCGAAGCGCACCATGTCGAGGCGCGTCTGCGCCCAGAGCATCGCGGCCGCCGACGCGGCAATGTGGCGGATCGGCCGAAGATCACGACGCTCGAAGAGCGGTTTTGAGGTGGCGAGCGCGCGCTCGAACTCCGCCAGCTGGTGCATTGTGTACGGCGAATCGATCTCTTCGGCCGAGGCGAGATGCGAGAAGACGCCGGCGATCTCGATCTCGGGCATGCTGGCAAACGCTTCGACCGCGCCGACGAGTTCGTGCGGCTCGAAGCCCAGCCGGTTGAGATCGGTATTGACCTTGATGTGAACCGGCGCGGGCGCCTCGGTTCGGCGCGCAGCCGTGCAGAGCCGCCGCGCAAACTCGGACGTATTCCAGAGCGCGAGCTCGAGGCGCGCTTGGACGGCTTCGTCGAGTGCCTCGGGGGGGACCGGTCCCAAGACCAGCACCGGCGCGGCCAGGCCGGCGGCGCGCAGCGCGAGCGCCTCTTCGATGGTGTAGACGCAGATGCGCCGCGCGAGCGGTTCGATCGCGAGCGCGGTGCGGACGAGGCCGTGGCCGTATGCGTTACCCTTGACGACGAAGGCGGCGCGCGGCGCCCCGACGAGGTCGCGCAGCACGCCGGCATTGTGGCGCAGCGCGTCGAGATTAACGGTGATCTCGCCGATCACGCCGCGCGATCCGCCTGCAGTATCTTCACGACGAAGGCGACCGGAAGGCCGAAGAACGCCGAATGCGCGACGACGGCGTTCAGAAATAGCGTTGGATTGGGGGCCGGCGCAAAGGCGTTGCCGGCGAGCAGGATGAGCTGCATGACGACGTAGACCACGATGCCGTAGAGCAATCCCGATGCCACCCAACGTTCGTTGAGCGCGCGCTGGCGCAACGCGAGGTAGGCGTAGCCGCCGGCCCACCCGATGCTCACCAGCGCGTGAATCGCTACGCCGAGCCACGCGTACCCCGGATCGCTCAACGCGATCTTGCCGACGACGGTCGAGGCGTCCAACTGCCAGACTGCCGCGATGCTGCCGTGCTGCGGGAGTACCGTCGTGAGCCAGATGTAGAGGTCGTAGGTGAAGCCGGCGGCGATGCCGGCGACGAGCGCCTGCAGGGCGACCCGACCCCACGGAATGCGGGCGCTCGCGATCATGGCCGATCCTTTCGCGCAGGCGCAAAGCGAGCCTGGCAGAACCTGCGAGGCATGGAGCGCCTCGACCCGCACGCGCGCTGGTTGATCGCGGCGCCGATCTACGCCGTCGCCTATCTCGTCGCGGCCTGCGTCTTCTGGCAGATGGCGCGCCGGCGCGGGATGGGCAGCGAAGTTGCGCTGCGCATCATGTTCGCCGGTCTGGTCGGCGGCTTGATCGGCGCGAATCTCGTGCAGTTCGTCGCCACCGGCCTTCCCGGCAAGACGATCGAGGGCGGCATTGCCGGCGGCTGGCTCGCGGTGATCTGGATGAAACGCGCGCTCGGCATTTCGCGTTCGACGGGAGATCTCTTCGCGCTCGCGATTCCGGCCGGCGAGGCGATCGGGCGCGTCGCATGCTTCGTCGGCGGCTGCTGTTACGGACGTGCTGCGTCGGTCGCGTGGGCCGTCGAGGATCACGGCGCGCAGCGCCATCCGGCGCAACTTTATCTCGCCGCTGCAGCCGCGCTCGCGTTTCTCGTGCTGCTCGCCGTCGAACGGCGCCGGCTGTTGCCGGAGAACGGTTTGTTCTATCTTGGCGGCGTGCTCTTTTGCGCCGATCGCTTCGCCGTCGAGTTCTTTCGCGACGTGCCGCTTACGCCGCTCGGCATCACCCTCGCGCAAGCCGCCTGCATCGCCGGCATGGCCTTTTTTGCGACCAAGCTGGTCCGGCTCGTGCGCCCGCCGCGCAGGCCGGCCGCGATCCTCGCGCGCGCCGGGTGAACGAGAGATGGCCGCCAAGATTCCCTCGCCGGGTCTCTTCATCGCCGGGCTGGTCGCCGGACTCGCGCTCGGCGCATTCGTGCTGATGCCGGTCGCGGTCCTCACCATGGTCGGGATCTTCAATCGCCTCAACGCGAACCCGAATCTCGGGTTCCTGGTCATCTACGCGCTGGTCGTTGGCCTGGGCGCTTGGGGTCTCTGGCTGGTTCGCGCCCGCATCGGCTTCCTGAGCGGGTTCATGATCGGATCGGCGGCCGGACTGCTCGGGCTCACCGCGCTCTGTAACTCGATCATCGGCACCTCGCTGCGCTGAGAGACCGACGATGCCGTTACCGATCTACGACTACACCGTCCTCAAGAGCGTTCGCGCCGTCTGTCCGCGCTGCTTCGCCGAAAACGACGCGTTCGACCCCGAGTATCCGACCGATATCTGCGACGCACACCTGGTCGAGCGCGCCGCAGCCGTCTACCTGCGCAGGTGGTGCCGACGCGGACACGGCGAGGTTTGGTCGCTCTACGAAGAGGATGCGGCGCTGTGGCGCTACCTGCAAGAGTGGCGCGTGCCGACCAAGATCATCAACCCGGATACGACCGATCTCTACCCGGTGCCGATGGGGTACGAGTACGGTCTCGGCCCGGCGCACTTGCAGCACTCGTGCATCTACCTGCTCGACCTGACGACGCAGTGCAATCTGACCTGTCCGGCCTGCTATACGAGCTCCAGCCCGGCGCTCTCGCACTACCTTCCGCTCGAGTCGGCCGTGCAGGCGGTCGAAACGGCGATCGAACGCGAAGACGGGCGCCTCGACGTCGTGATGCTCTCGGGCGGCGAGCCGACCGTCCATCCGCGGATCCGCGAGCTGATCGAGCGGCTCTGCGCGTTGCCGATCACGCGCATCCTGCTCAACACCAACGGCGTGCGCTTGGCCAACGAAGAGGCGCTGCTCGACTTTCTAGGCGGCTTGCGCGACCGCGTCGAGGTCTATCTTCAGTACGACGGGCAGCGCGCCGAAACGCACGCGCGCCTGCGCGGCCTCGACCTGCGCGACGTCAAGCGCCGCGTGCTCGAGAAGTTGAGCGCGGCGCGCGTCTTCACCACGCTGGTGATGACCGTCGTTCCCGAGAACGCCGATCAGATCGGCGAGGTGCTCGACACCGCGTTTGCGACGCCGTGGGTCGGCGGCGTTATGTACCAGCCCATCTTCGCTTCGGGACGATCGCCGCAGGTCGATCCGATGGCGCGGGTGACGACTACCGGCGTGCTCGCTCGCCTCGAAGCCCAATCGCGCAACGGCGTGCGTGCGCGCGACCTCATCGCGCTGCCGTGCAGCCACCCCGACTGCTGTTCGATCGGTTACTTTCTGCGCGGGCGCGACGGCAGATACGCCGGGCTTACGTCGCTCGTCGGCGACGAGACGCTGCGCGAGAACCTGAGCGTCTTCGGCAATCAGATCGCCTTCAGCGAAGCGCTTGGGGAAATTCGCAACGCGCTGACCGGCGTGATGTCCGAGACGATGACGCTCTCGCGTCCCGAGCTCGTCTCGCACCTCAAGACGCTCTGCGACGCCTGCGGCTTTGGCGGCATCGCCGATCTGATCCGCATGGCCTTCGGCCGCGACTCGACCGCGCGCTTCGTCGGCGAGCGCGTCAAGCGCGTGACGATCAAGCACTTCATGGACGCCGACACGCTGATCACCGAACGGCTCGAGCAATGTTGCGTCCACGTTGCCGGCGCCGGAAACGACCCGGTGCGCATGCCGTTCTGCGCCGCCCGGCTCTTCCCCAAGGTTCGGGCGCGTGGGATGAAAGGAATGGTGGCCCGTGGAGAACTCGACGAAGCTCCAGCGCGGTAATGAGCTCGAGGGCTACGCCTTTACCTTCTGCAAGGCCGCCTTCTTGGCGCTCCTCTTCGGGAAGTACGCCGTACTCGTGCTCTCGGTCGCGGCCGTCGTGCTCTACCTCCTCGCCTACGCCGCCGGGGTGCGGGAATGGCGCTGCTGGGTCAAGCCGCCTTGGGTCGTCGTCTTCTTCGCCGCGGTCGCCGCCGCGCAGGCTTATTGGCTCTTTTGGGCGCCCCATCAGCTCGTTTTATAGCGAGCCATCGCTAGCTTGGTGAGCCCCGGAAAGGTGCTTGCACTCCTTCCAAGACTCTGCTAATATGGCACGGCTAGCGCTCTCGCGCTGAGAGTGCTAAGGCAACATAACCAAGCTGTTGGAGGTTTACGTGAATCTCAAGCCCTTGTTCGACAACGTCGTTGTCGAACACGTAGAGCAAGACGACAAGACGACCGGCGGCGTCTTCCTTCCCGATACCGCCAAAGAGAAGCCCCAAGAAGGCATCATCCGCGCGGTCGGATCCGGCCGTGTGACCGATAAAGGCACCGTGGTCGAGATGCACGTCAAGGTCGGCGCTCGGGTGCTCTATCGCAAGTACTCGGGTAGCGAAGTCAAGATCGACGGTACCGAGTACCTCATTATCCCTGAAAAAGATATTCTCGCCATCGTCGACAAAGTGCCGGCCGGCGTCTAAGGAGTTCAACGTTTTACATGGCTGCAAAGCAACTCATATTTGATGAAAGCGCACGGCGTGCGCTCGAGCGCGGTGCGAACATCCTCGCCGATGCGGTGAAGGTGACGCTCGGCCCCAAGGGCCGCAACGTCGTGCTCGACAAGAAGTTCGGATCGCCGACGATCACCAACGACGGCGTGACGATTGCCAAGGAGATCGAGCTCCCCGACGTCTTCGAGAACATGGGGGCGCAGCTCGTTAAGGAAGTCGCTTCGAAGACCAACGATATCGCGGGCGACGGCACGACCACGGCGACGGTGCTCGCGCAGGCGATCATCCGCGAGGGTCTGCGTAACGTAACCGCCGGTACCAATCCGCTGCTGATCAAGCACGGCATCGAGAAGGCCGTCGAAATCACCGTCAAGGAGATGGAGTCCTTCAAGAAGGACGTCGACACCAAGGAGAAGATCGCCCAGGTCGCGTCGATCTCGGCTAACGATCCGGAGATCGGCGAGTTCATCGCCGATGCGATGGAGAAGGTCGGCAAGGACGGCGTGATCACCGTCGAGGAATCGAGAACGCTCAAGACCGAGGTCGAGACCAAGGACGGCATGCAGTTCGACAAGGGCTACATATCGCCGTACATGGTCACCGATTCGGAGCGCATGGAAGCGGTGCTCGACAACCCGTACATCCTCGTGACCGAGCGCAAGATCTCGGCGATCGCCGACATCCTGCCGCTGCTCGAGAAGGTCGTTCAGGTTCAGAAGCCGCTGCTGATCATCGCCGAGGACGTCGAGGGTGAAGCGCTCGCGACGCTGGTGGTGAACAAGCTGCGCGGCACGTTCACGTCCGTCGCCGTGAAGGCGCCGGGCTTCGGCGACCGCCGCAAAGAGATGCTCAAGGATATCGCGACCCTCACCGGCGCGACGGTTATCTCCGAAGAGCTCGGCCTCAAGCTCGACAAGGTTACGACCGAACAGCTCGGCCAGGCCAAGCGCGTGACCGTTACCAAGGAAGAGACGACGCTCGTCGACGGCAACGGTAAGGCCGACGCCATCAAGGGCCGTATCGAGATGATCAAAAAGCAGATCGAAGAGACCGATTCGGACTTCGATCGCGAGAAGCTCCAGGAACGTCTCGCCAAGCTCTCGGGCGGCGTCGCCGTCATCCAAGTCGGTGCCGCGACCGAAACCGAGCTCAAAGAGAAGAAGCATCGTATCGAGGACGCGCTCTCGGCGACCCGTGCGGCCGTCCAAGAGGGCATGATCCCAGGCGGCGGCGCCTCACTGCTGCACGCGATCAAGGCGATCGACAAATACGAGCCGCCTAAGAGCAACGGTCACGCATCGACGTGGGCCGACGAGAAGGTCGGCATCAATATCGTGCGCAAGGCGCTCGAAGAGCCGGCTCGGCAAATCGCCGACAACGCGGGCTTCGAGGGTTCCGTCGAGGTCAACGCCGTTCGCGCCAAGAGCGCTCCCTTCGGCTTCGACGCGATGAGCGGCGAAGTGGTCGACATGTTCAAGGCGGGCATCGTCGAGCCGCTCAAGGTAACGCGCGCGGCCCTGCAAAACGCCGCGTCGATCGGAGCGATGGTCTTGACGACCGAGACGCTGATCGCCGATAAGCCCGAGCCGAAGAAGGAACCAGCCGGCATGCCGGGTGGCGGCATGGGCGGCGGCTACGACATGATGTAGGTCCCGCTAGCGGGAAAAAACAGAAGGCGCGGCTCCGGCCGCGCCTTCGTTATTTTGCGCGTTTTGACAAAGTGGCTAGCCCGCCGACGTTCTCCACAGTTTCGGACAGAGCAGCGTATTGACCGGATCGCCTGCGAGCGAGTCGACCATCTCCTGGGTGACGTTGAACTGAATGCTGTTCGGCCAGCCGCCCCACGGGATTGGGAACGGAATCGGAATGCGGACGTAATGGTATTGATGCGTCGGGGTCTTGAGGCGCAGCGCGAGCAGCTCGGGCGCGCCGCTATTGGCAGACGCGTCGGAGTAGAACGAAGCATAGTAGCCGTCCTGGTCGTTTTCGACGACGATGCGCGAATCGAGGGGCGCGGCGATCGGCTTATCGCACGCCACGGCGCTCTTGTCGAAGAGCACGAACGTCGGCGCAACGTAGAGGAACGACTGCGGCGCGGTTCCCGAGAGCAGCAGCGGCGTCGGCGGTGCAGCCCGGCCGTCGTTCAAACTTACCGTGACGCTGCGGTCGAGCCCAGAGATGAAAAAGAGGTAGTCGGTCGCCGAGCAGTGGTACTTGGGCGCGTCGAGGTCGAGCCGATAAATGCCAAAGGCGCTGTCAAACTCGACGATCGCCTGGGGATCGTCGCCGCGCTCGAAGCGGTACGAGCGGTCGACCTGCGAGCGGCCGATGCGGTCGCTCAGACGGACGTGCAGTGCGACCGTCGTGCCGGGTGCGGCGCGAGCGATCGCGCCGCACAAGCCGACATGCAAGATCACGTGAGAGAGGCCAAGCATCGGCGCGGAGCTTCTGGCGGGCGGCTCCGCAGGCCTCCGGCCTGCGACGAGTAATCCAACGGTATGTCCTCGCGCGCAGTCAACGACTTTACGATCCGCGTCGCCACGGTGAACGGCTCGGGAAGCCAATCCTCGAACCTGGTGCTGACCAACGCGATTCTCCGCCTCGGCATTCCGGTCGCACCCAAGAACGTCTTTCCGTCGAACATCGAGGGCCTGCCGACGTGGTTCGACGTCCGTATATCGGCGCGGGGCTATCAATGCCGGACGCGCGACGTCGACGTGCTGGTCGCGCTCAATACGACGACTTGGCAGGAGGACGTCGCGAGCGTCAAACCGGGCGGCGCGGTCGTCCACGAAGCGAGCTACCCGTTGAACGGTGAGACCGAGCGAGACGACCTCGTCTACTATGCCGTGCCGTTCGGAGCGCTTGCCAAAGAGCACTTCGCCGACAAAGGCGATCTGCGCAAGTATTTGATGAACATGATTTACGTCGGGGTGCTCGCGCATCTGCTCGGGATACCCGAAGAGACGGTCGAGGAGGGGCTCAAGGCGCAGTTTCGCGCCAAGGCATCGGCGGTGGATCTGAACATGACCGCGGTGCGCGTCGGCCTGAGTTACGCCGCCGAGCATCTCGAGAAGCGCGACCCATTCCGCTTCGAGCCGATGACCGGGAAGACCGACGGGCTGCTCTTCATGGAGGGAAACCGCGCAGCCGCGCTCGGGTGCGTGATGGGCGGCTGCACGGTCGCGGCCTGGTATCCGATTACGCCGTCGTCGTCTCTCTGCGAGTACTTCATTCAATACTGCGATCGCTACCGCGTCGACGAGGACGGCAAGCGCAACGTCGCGATCGTGCAAGCCGAGGACGAGCTCGCAGCGGCCGGGATCGTTTTCGGCGCCGGCTGGGCCGGCGCGCGTGCGATGACCTCGACCTCCGGCCCGGGTATTTCGCTGATGGCCGAGTACGCCGGCTACGGCTACTTTGCCGAAGTGCCGGGCGTGATCTTCGACGTGCAGCGGGCCGGGCCGTCGACCGGGTTGCCGACGCGCACGATGCAAGGCGACGTCGCCTTTGCCTACACGCTCTCGCACGGCGACACCAAGCACATCGTTTTACTGCCTGCGACCGTGCGTGAAGCGTACGAGTTTGCGATGGAGGCCTTCGACCTCGCCGATCGTTTCCAAACGCCGGTCTTCGTGCTCAGCGATCTCGATCTGGGAATGAACTCGTGGCTGACGCCGCCGCTTCCCTACCCCGAGAAACCGTTCGACCGCGGCAAAGTGCTCGGCGTCGACGATCTCAACTCGATGAAATCGTGGGGCCGCTACCGCGACGTAGATAAGGACGGCATCCCGTATCGCACGCTCCCGGGAACGAAGCATCCGCACGCGGGCTTCTTCACCCGGGGAACGGGACACGATGAAGAGGCGCGCTACTCGGAACTCCCCGACGTCTGGCAGCGCAGCCTCGACCGGCTCGTACGCAAGCACGCGACGGCGCGCCGCTCGGTGCCGGCTCCGGTCGTCGAAGGGCGCGGCCGCAAGGTTGCAATCCTCGCCTACGGCACGACCCATCACGCGGTCGTCGAGGCACGCGACCGCTTACGCGAATGGGGCATCGAAGTCGACTACATGCGCGTGCGCGCGCTCCCGCTCTCACCCGAAGTCGCGACCTTCGTCCAACGCCACGAGCGCGTCTACGTCGTCGAGCAGAACCGCGACGGACAGCTCTATGGAATCCTGCGCGTCGAACTCCCGACCTACCTGATCGACCGGTTGGAGTCGATCCGTCACTACAACGGCGTGCCGATCGACGCCCACGCCATCATCGATCCAGTGCTCGAGGCCGAGCGCAAGCCGGCCGTCGTAGCGGAGTAAACATGACCGCCAATCTGAACATCATCGGGCTTACCCGGGAAGTCTATAAGGGGCTGCCGACGACGCTCTGCGCCGGCTGCGGCCACAACTCGATCACGAACCACCTGATCAAAGCGCTCTTCGAGTATGGCGTCGAACCGCACAGACTCGCCAAGATGAGCGGGATCGGATGCTCCTCGAAGACGCCGGCCTACTTCGTCGAGCAGGCCCACGGATTCAACGGCTTGCACGGCCGCATGCCGTCGGCCGCGACCGGAGCGAAGCTCGCGAATCGCGAGCTGCTCGTGCTGGGCATCAGCGGCGACGGCGATACGGCCAGTATCGGCCTCGGACAGTACTGCCACATGATACGGCGCAACGTCGACTGCACCTATATCGTCGAAAACAACGGCTGCTACGGCTTGACCAAAGGGCAGTTCTCCGCGACCGCCGACGTCGGGTCGAAACAGAAGGGCGGCAAGGTGAACGAGTACGCGACGATCGACGTCTGCGGCCTCGCGATCGAGCTGGGCGCGACCTTCGTCGCGCGTTCTTTCTCGGGCGACGGCAAGCAGCTCGTGCCGCTCCTTCAGGCCGCGTTCTCCCATCGCGGGACCGCGATCCTCGACGTCATCAGTCCTTGCGTGACCTTCAACGACCACGAAGGCTCGACCAAAAGCTATGCGTACGTGAAGGAGCACGACGTGGTGCTGCACACCGCCGATTACATCGCCGGCGGCCGAGAGATCGCGGTCGACTACGAGCCGGGCAGCGTGCGCGACGTCGAGTTGGAGGACGGTTCGCACGTGCTGCTGCGCAAGGTCGACGTCGACTACGACCCGACCGATGCGATCGGCGCGCTGCGAGTCGTGCACGAGTCGAGCGCGCGCGGCGAGTTCGTTACCGGCCTACTCTACGTCGACACCAACGAACAGGATCTCTGCGAGCGCGAGCACATGACCGGCGTTCCGCTCGCGCAACTCGACGAAGACGCATTGCGGATCGGCCATGACGAATGGCAGAGACTGATGCAGACCTAAAAAGGAGCCCATCATGAAAACTACTCGTATCGCCGCGGTTGTCTTCTTGCTCTTGGTGCAGGCGTTGCCCGCGCTGGCGATTACCGTCCACGCTCCGGTGTGGTCGGCGACCTACGTCGCAGCGATGCAGCCGACGTTCGGTACGCAAGGCGTTCCGCTCTCGGGCATCATGAAGCTGAACTTCAACCACGGCATCGTCAGCGGAACCTACGATTCCACCTCGGTGCGCCCGGATCCGATGCGCGGACGAATCGTGAACGTCAGCGGCAACGTGAGCAAGGGGCAGATCATGCTGATCTTCCACGGCCCGGGGACCTTCACGGTGCGCGGCACGCTCGACGAGGACGCAACGATCTCCGGCACGACGACGATCGGCGGAACGTTCCATAGCTTTCTCGCCAAGGTTAAGTCCTCGCCGTAGATTCCGAGCTCCGGCGCGACTTGGAATCGCTTGCCGCAAACCTGGGTAGAGCGCGATCGGTCCTCGCGCTGACCGGCTCGGGGATTTCGGCCGAAAGCGGGTTGCCGACGTTTCGCGGCGTCGGCGGCCTCTGGCGCACGCATCGCGTCGAGGAGCTCGCCTCACCCGAGGGGTTCGCGCGCGACCCGGTGCTGGTCTGGACGTGGTACAACGAACGCAAGGCCGCCCACGAACGCGCGCGGCCGCACGCCGGCCACGCCGCGCTGGCCGAACTCGAGCGCACGATCGACGACTTTACGCTCGCGACGCAGAACGTCGATTCCCTGCATCTGCGCGCCGGCTCGCGCAACGTGCTGGAGCTGCACGGCAACCTGCGGGAGGCGCGCTGCACCGGTTGCGATGCGCGCCGCCCGTTGGATGCTGCCGGTCTCGCGCTCGACCAGATCGACCACGCCTGCGGTGGGCGCTGGCGGCCCGATATCGTCTGGTTTGGCGAGTCGCTCCCACCGGCCACCTGGCAACGGGCGGCAGCCGCGGCTGCGCGCGCCAACGTCATTCTGGTCGTCGGCACGAGCGCGGTCGTCTATCCCGCGGCGGCGCTCGCAACGCATTACAACCAGAGAGCGTACGTCGCCGAGATCAATCCCGAAGAGACCGCGATCAGCGACCGCGTCGCCTGCGTGCTTCGCGGGACCGCCGCGGAGATGCTCCCTGCGATCGCGCGCGCTTACGCGGCGCGGGACGCCGGTGGCGAGCGCCGCGCGAAGAACGCGTAGACCGGTAAGCTCGAAAGCAGAATTCCGAGACCGATCGACGTATCGATCGGCGATTTGATCAGCACGTCGGCGACGACGCCCCACGCGATCGCGAGAAAGAGGATGGTGCTCACCGGGTGCCCCGGCATCTGAAAGACCGGCCGTGGCGCGGCGGGATTCTGCGCGTCGCGGCGTCGGAAGACGAAGAGCGCGATGGCCGCAAACCCGAAGAAGACGTAATCCACGCTCGTTACGTAGTTGAGGATCTGATCGTAACGCCCGGAGAGCGCGATGATTAGACCGATGATGCCTTGCAACACGATCGCGACGACCGGCGCGTGCGTCCGCCCACTCACCCATGCGAGCTGCTTGAAGAACGTGCCGTCGGCTGCCATTTGAAAGTAGACGCGCGGCGAGGTGAGGATTTGATTGCTCAAAAAACCGAGCGTCGAGAGCGCGATGACGATCGCCATGATCCGTAGGCCGATCGGGCCGAAGGCGATGCCGGCGATGTCCGAGGCCGGCGTTCTGGTTGCGGCCAGCCCGTGCACGCCGAGCACGCGCAGGCAGACCGCGTTCACCGCGAGGTAGAGGACGACGACGGTGACCACGCCGACGACCATGCCGCGCGGGAGCGTCCGTTCGGGCGCTTTCAACTCGGCCGACATGAAGCTCGACGTCTGCCAGCCGCTATAGGCGAAGAGCACCGGAACGAGTGCGAGCCCCAAGGTCGCGAGCGTGCCGCTCGGCACGAGCGCTGCAGCCGGGTGCTGCGCAACGTGCGGCGCGGCGAAGAGGCCGACCGCGACGAAGCCCCCGATCGCCAGGATCTTCGCGATGACGAACAGGTTTTGGGTCGTCGTGCCGGTTCGCACGCCGAGCGCGTTGATCGCCGTAAAGAGGGCGATCGCGATTGCCGCGACGGCGGCCGTCGACGCGTGCCATCCCGTCAACGGCGTGAAGTACGCCGCAAACGTGACCGCGGCCGCGGCCATGCCGCCGCTCTGCGAGACGAGGAGCAGCGTCCAGCCGTACGCGAACGCCAGCGCCGGGTGAAACGCGTCGCGCATATACGCGTAGACGCCGCCGTCGCTGGGCCGCCGCGCCGCGAGCTCGGCGAAGATGCCCGCGCCCAGTAACGCGATCGCCCCGCCCGCGGCCCAGACCAGCATCACCAGCAAACCGCTGGGAAGATGGCGTGCGACGACCGAGGGGTTCATGAATATCCCCGAACCGATAATGCCGCCCATCACGATCAAGGCGGCATCCCGGACTCCGAGACGGCGAAGCAGTTTCGGTCTTTGCAACTTAGACGGTTGGTTTCGGCCTAAACCGCTCCCACAGGCCGATCAGGGCCGTGACGATGGTGACGAGAACGGAGATGAGTCCGATATTCGATGCGAGCGTCTGCGGCGGCGTCGGTACGAAAACCGGGATGTCGACCTCGCGCGAATCGATAACGGTGCGGTTCTTGTCGAGCGCCTGCATGAGGAGCGTGACGACGTGATTGCCGGGCTGGGTAGCCATGAGGTTCCAGCGCCAGGGTTCGGCGGGCGGCGGGGCTTTGCGCGAGACGCTGCACGCCGGAGCGAGCAGCGTCTGCCGAGACCGCAGTGCGTCACCCAGCTTATCGACCGTGAAACCCGGCGCGTCGAGGAGCACTTGGTAGGCTGCGATATCGCTGGGAGAACAGTCGGCTCCCATCGCCAGCGGTTGAAGTTTGAGCGTTATCGTATCGTAGAGTGAGATGGACTCGGGATCCTTGACGATGTCGCTGGGCCCGCTCGGCAGCCACTTCTCGCCCTCGATCTGAGTCGAGATGCCGCCGAACGGAGGCTGGTTCAAGACGACCTCGACGTGCTTGAACCGGTAGGCCTGGGCTGCGTCCCTAAGATCCTTTTGGTAACCTACCCACTGTAACGCGCCGGCGCCGAGGGCAACGATGGCAGCGACCGCCGCAACGATGAACCACGCGCGCGAAGGGGGCGCTTTGGGGCGCGGATCGGTCGCCGTCGCGCTCACGTTGCGTCAACGTCGCACTCGACCGACTTCAGCGCGCTCGACGACGAAGCAAACGGCGAGACGAAGTGCAGGGTCGATCCGGATTGACGCAGCACGCCGTATTGCTTGACGACCTCGCTGCCATTGCCGAACGCACACCGAAATCGCACCGCCGTCGTGGCGCTTGGCGCCGCGTATTTGATCGTGACGTTTACGAAGTAGTTCGGGTTCCCGGCGGGCGACGGCCCGAGCGTAAACGTGCACGCTTTTATGCTGATGCCGTGACTGCCTTGGCTGCCCGAACACGCCGTAGACGGTTCGGGGCTCGAGGCGGTCTGCGCCGATGCCGTTGCCACCGACGAAAGAATGATAGCGCCGGCGACGAGCGCGATGCGTTGCGACGCCCAAGCCGCGGTGAAAAGCCGTGTGATGCTCATCACTCCTCCTCCAACCTTACGTGCCCGCTATCCTCCGTTGGCGAATCGGGCTGCATCAAATGATGGCGGGCGGCGAGGTGCGAAGAATGCGAACATGTTTGCGATAACGACGTTCTTGCTGGCTTCCCTGGCGTCGGCCGTGGCGCAAGCGCCGCCGCCGCAAGCGCCGCCGCCCCAAGCGCCCGCGCCGCAAATGGCGCAGCCGCTCGAGAGCGGCGTCTGCCTCGACTCGGCGCGGGCGGTGCCGCAGGTACTCAAGCCGCCGGTCTCCCGCTCGATGCAGATCGTCCGGATCGACCAAGTCGTCTCGATCGCGACGATGACGCCGGGGGAAGTCATCGGTTTTCTCTATACAACGCAGGACGGCACGGCCTGGCTCGGAGAGCGGACCGCGCCCTACATGTCGTCGGCCCACGCGACGGAGATCAACCGGGTCCTGGCGGCGACGCACGTCAGCAACACCGGCAAGCATGGCGAGTTCCCGCCCCAGTCGCTCTACGGGGTCCCGACCAAGAGCCCGGAGCTCTTTCAGGTGCGCGTCCCGGCCGATGCCTACGCGGCGCTCCGCATCGAGATGGTCCCTTGCGTGATCTGGCCGTCCTCGCGCCCCCTGCCCGACCCGAGCCTGACCTTTTAGCAATCCACGCATCCGACTGCTAAGATAAGGGGTCTTAGGGCTGATGGAGTTCGTCGTCCGCACTCGCCTGGGGAGCTTCCAACCGAACGCCGACGTCTTCGTTGACGAAGAAGGCCGGCGGGTCGTCTTCATCATCGAGCTCGCCGGAGCGGATCCGGACTCGCTGCGGATCGGCGTCGACGAGCGGGATCTCCTGATCGCCGGACGCCGCAGCGAAGCGGTCCGGTTGCGGTACGGTTCGTTCGTTCAGAAAGAGATCGCGCACGGGGAGTTCGTGAAGCGTATCGCCCTGCCCGTCGCCGTCGAGTACGAGGCCGTCACGGCTACGTACGAAGACGGCCTGCTGATCGTCGTCGCGCCGATCGCGGCGACGGCCTACATGCCGACCGCGCGCACCGAGCTCCACATCATCGTCAAGAGGAATCGTTCGTAGCAAAGATGGCCGAGAAAACCGCACCAAGCGGGAAAACAACCCCAAGCGTCGCCCCGGCGAACGTGATCGGCATTCTGCCGCTTCAGGAAGCCGTGCTCTTTCCGCACACCGTCATCCCGCTGGCCGTCGTCAAGAAATCCGGCATCCAGCTCGTCGAGGAGGCGTTGCGCGAAGGGAAGCCGATCGGGTTGACCGTCCTCAAGGATCGCGAGATCGAAGATCCGGGTCCCGACGACGTGCAGCGGGTCGGCACGATCGGCGTCATCCAGAAGATGCTCAAGGTTCCCGACGGCACGCTGCGCTGCATCGTCGCCGGACAACAAGTCTTCAAGATCGAGCAATTCCCGCAAGTCACGCCCTACATGGTTGCGGACTACGTCGAACTCCCCGAAGTTACCGTCGAGAACGAAGAGCTCGTCGCGATGCAGCGCAATCTAGCGGGCCTCTTCCAGAAGCTCCTCTCCTATTTGCCGCAAGCCCCGCGCGAGATGGAGATGGAGGTCGCAAACATCACCGATCCGGTCGTGCTGACCTACTTCGTCGCGTCGACGATGCGTCTGGAGACCGCCGATCGCCAGGCCTTGCTCGAGGAGCGCGATACCGCTAAGCGGATGCGCAAGCTTACCTTGCTGCTCACCAAGGAGCTCGAAGTCGTCGAGCTCGGCCACAAGATTCAGAGCGACATCCAGCGCGAGATGGAGAAGAATCAGCGCGAGTTCTATCTGCGACAGCAGCTGCGCGCGATTCAAGAAGAGCTCGGCGAGGTCGATCCCCAGCAGGCCGAGACCAACGAGCTGCGCACCAAAATCGACGCGGTCGGGATGCCGGAGGAGGTCAAAAAGGCCGCCGATCGAGAGCTGGAACGTCTCTCGCGCGTCCCGCAGGCGAGCCCCGAGTATAGCGTCATCCGTACCTATCTCGACTGGCTGGTCACGCTTCCGTGGAATGCCGGGACGACCGACCACATGGACATCAAAGCGGCGCGCGAGATCCTCGACGAGGATCACTACGACCTCGAGAAGATCAAGGACCGCATCATCGAGTACCTGGCCGTCGGCAAGCTCAAGAAGCGGCTGACCGGCCCGATCCTCTGTTTCGTCGGGCCGCCCGGCGTCGGCAAGACCTCGCTCGGCCAATCGATCGCCCGCGCGATGGGGCGCAAGTTCGTGCGCCTCTCGGTCGGCGGCGTCCACGACGAGGCCGAGATCCGCGGTCACCGGCGCACCTACATCGGAGCGATGCCCGGTTCGATCGTGCGTGCGATGCGCGACGCCGGCACCAAGAATCCGGTGATGATGATCGACGAGATTGACAAGGTCGGGGCGGATTTTCGCGGCGACCCGCAATCGGCGCTGCTCGAAGTCCTCGACCCCGAGCAGAACAACAACTTCCGCGACCATTATCTCGACTTGCCGTTCGACCTCTCGCAAGTGCTCTTCATCTGTACGGCCAACACGCTCGACACGATCTCGCCGCCGCTGCGCGACCGCATGGAGATCATCACGCTCTCCGGCTATACCGAGCTGGAGAAGCTTCAGATCGCCAAGCGATACCTGGTGAAGAAACAGCGCGTTACCAACGGACTGCGCGACTCGCAGGCGCAGATCGGCGACCAAGCGATCCGCGGCATCATCAACGATTACACGCGCGAAGCGGGCGTACGCAACCTAGAGCGCGAGATCGGATCGGTCTTCCGCAAGATCGCCCGAAAGATCGCCGAGAACTCGCGCTACAAGGCGCGCGTGAAGGCCGAGAATCTCGTCGAGTATCTTGGCAGGCCGCGCTTCTTTAACGAGGTTCGCAAGCGGGTCGCCTCGATCGGCGTTGCAACCGGCATGGCGTGGACGCCGGTCGGCGGCGACATCCTCTTCATCGAGACCCAAGCGATGCCGGGGACCGGAAAGCTCGTGCTGACCGGCCAGCTCGGCGACGTGATGAAGGAGAGCGCGCAAGCCGCCGTCTCGTTCCTGCGTTCGCGCTCGAGCGAGCTCGGCCTCAACGACGAGTACTTCGCCAAGCACGACATCCACATTCACGTTCCGGCCGGCGCGACGCCCAAGGATGGGCCGTCGGCCGGCATCGCGCTCGCGACGTCGATCGCATCGATGCTGACCGGGATCAAAGTCGACCCGAACCTCGCGATGACCGGCGAGATCACGCTGACCGGGCAAGTCTTACCGATCGGCGGGCTCAAGGAGAAGGTGCTCGGGGCCAAGCGCGCCGGGATCACCAAGATCTTGCTGCCGCGCCGCAACGACGTCGATCTCGACGACATTCCCAAAGAAGTGCGCGAGACGATGACGTTCGTGCCGGTCGACGAGCTCTCCGAGGTGCTCCATCACGCGCTCGGCAAGCGGCTCATCTCTCCGGTTCCGCTCGGGGATCATAAGGCGAGTAACGTCGTTCCTCTTCGCCCGGGCACGGGCCACGCGAAGCGACGCAACGGCATGGTCAAGCGCGCCGCCGAACGGAAACGGCGTCCGCTCAAACGCTAAGGGCCGGGGTCAGCGTACCTCGACGCCGGCGCCCTCGCGCACTTCGCCGACGATCGCCGCGAGCGTTTCGCGCGCGCGCAGTTCGCGGAGCAGTGCGTCCAGGCGATCGGACGCGATCGCGATCAGCAGGCCGCCGGAGGTCTGCGCGTCGGAGAGGCCGATGCGAACCTCTTCGGGCACGGCGGTCGCGAACTCGGTGAACCCGGCGTGCGTCTCGGCGTTGCGGCGCGTGCCGCCCGGCACGTGTCCTTCCGCTATCAGGTCGAGAACCCGCTCCATGAACGGCACCGCCGTCGCGTCGATCGCGAAACGCACGTTCGACGCGCGCGCCATCCCCTCGCCGTGACCCAGCAGGCCGAAGCCGGTGACGTCGGTGGCGGCGTGCGCGCCGGCCGCGAGCATCGCTTGAGCTGCGTCCGCGTTCAGCGTCGTCATCGACCGAACCGCCTGGTCGAGCGCGTCGCTTGCGATCGCGTCGCGCTTGCGCGCGGTCGTGAGCACTCCGGTGCCGAGCGGTTTAGTTAGCACGAGCGCGTCGCCGACGCGCGCGTTCGAATTGGTGACGACGCGTTGCGGGTCGACGACGCCGGTGATCGCCATACCGTACTTCGGCTCGTCATCCTTGATGGTGTGGCCGCCCAGGACGACGACCCCGGCCTCGCGCGCGACGGTCGTTCCGCCCTCGAGAATCTGCGCCAAGATTTCGAGATCGAGATCCTCGGGAAACGCGACGACGTTGAGCGCGGTCAGCGGGCGTCCGCCCATCGCATAGACGTCGGAAAGGGCGTTGGTTGCGGCAATGCGTCCGAAGTCGAACGGGTCGTCCACGATCGGCGTGAAGAAGTCGACCGTTTGAACCAGCGCGAGTCCGTCGCGCAGGAGGTAGACGCCGGCATCGTCGCCGCTCGCGTACCCGACCAAAACGCGCTCGTCGATCGCCGGCGAGACGCGCTCCATCACGCTGCGCAGTTCGGCGGCACCGAGCTTCGCCGCACAACCGGCGCAGGAAGAGCGTTCGGTCAGGCGGATGCTCTTGACATCCATAGAATGCACTATTCAATGGAACGGCAACGCTTATTCCTTCCGGGACCCGTGGCCGTCGCGCAGCCGGTGCTCGACGCGCTCTCTCGTCCACTGGTCAACCACCGCGGGCCCGAGTTCGCCCAAATGTTGAAGCGGATAACCGACGCGTTGCGGCCCGTCTACGGCACGACCGGCGAGGTCGTGCTGCTGGGGAGCTCCGGGACGGGCGGTCTCGAGGCGGCGCTGGTCAACCTCTTCTCGCCGGGGGAGCTCCTGCTCTCGTGCGCGCTCGGCGCCTTCGGCCGGCGTTTCGCCGCGATCGCCAAGAGTTACGGGTGCGTCGTCGAGCAGCTCGACCCACCGCTCGGCGCGGCGGTCGATCCGCGCGCGTTGCAGGCACGGCTCGAACGCGATACCGAGCGCCGCATCGCCGGCGTGCTTCTGACGCAGAACGAGACGTCGACCGGCGTCCAAAGCGAGATGGCCGCGCTCGCGCCCGCGCTGCGCGCGCACGGCGCGATCGTGCTCGTGGACGCGATCAGCGGTCTGGGCGCGGCCGAGTATCGCATGGACGAGTGGGGACACGATGCGGTCGTGACCGCTTCGCAGAAGGCCTTTGGAGCTGTTCCCGGCGTCGCGATGGTCGCGCTGAGCGATCGGGCGTGGAAGCGCGCCGAGCAGGCGAAAACGCCGCGCTTTTACTTCGATTTCAAACGCGCGCGCGACGCCGCCGCCGCCGGCCAGACGCCGTGGACGCCGCCGATCTCGGTGCTCTACGCGCTCGACGTCGCACTGACGCGCTATCACGAAGAAGGGCTGACGGCCGCCTACGCGCGCCACGCGCGCCATGCCCAGATCGTGCGCGACGGCCTGCTGGAACTCGGGTTCACGCTGGTCTCGCAGCCCGGCGCGCACTCGTGCACCGTCGTCGCGGCCTATCCGCCCCAGGGCATCGAGCCTGCGGCACTGCTCGATCGGTTGCGCGAGCAACACGGCATCGTGCTGGCCGACGGACAAGGAGAACTTGCGGGGAAGATCGTTCGCTTCGGCACGATGGGCGCGATCGACGAAAGCGACATCCGCAGCGCGCTCGACGCGATCGGGGAAGAAGTGCGCGTTACAAGTGGTGCCGCTTGAAGTACGGCGCAACGAACGGACGCGCGAACCACGGGATCGTCGAGAGGATTGCATCGTCGAGCGGCGCGTCGTACGTAACTAAATACGGCGCGAAACGGGATTGATGCAGCCCGTCGCGGATATCGGGCGAGAGCGGAAAGAAGAGCGAAACGAAGAGCACCAGCCACAAAAGGATCGCTCCTTTGGCGAAGCCGATGATCGCGCCGCCGATCGCGTTGCCCCACCCCAAGACGGGTAGTTTCGCAACCGCGCCGAGCAGGCGCGCGACGACCAAAATCGCGACGTAGGTTAGCAGGCCGGTCGCAAACATGCCGACCACGTGCGCCGAGCCCGGGCCAAGGTGCGTGAGCTGCTCGATCTGCGGATCCAGGCTCCCGTTGTAGAACCACGGCGTTACCAGCGCCGCCGTCACCGCGACCGCGCCGCCGAGCTCGGAGACGAAGCCGCGCGAGTAGCCTTTGTACGTGGCGATCGCCAGGACGATCGCGATGACCGCATCCGGCCACGCGAAGCCGCCGATCATGCGCGAATCGTCGCTCCGAACTCGTTGCCGAGCGCGGCAAGCACCCGGGCGACCGCAGTGTCGGCCTCTTCGTCGGTGATCGTTGCGTCGAGGCGTTGAAGCGTGAGCCGCACGGCCAAGCTCTTCCGTCCCGCGTCGACTTGGGGCCCTCGGTACTCGTCGAAGACCCCAACGTTCGTGCAGAGCGGGCCGAGCGTACGCGCGATCGCGCGCTCGATCTTCCGCGCTCCGAGATCGACGTCGACGATCAGCGCGAGATCGCGGTAGGTCGACGGATATTTCGACGGAGCCGAGTACCGCGGTAATGCGTAGGGCGGTAAGGCTCCCAGGTCGAGCTCGCAGAGATACGCGCTCTCTTTGACGTCGAAGGCTTTCGCCAAGCGTGGATCGATGCGGCCGATCGTGCCGACGGCGAGGCCGTCGATTTCGAGCGAGCCGGTCTTGCCGGGATGGAAACCGCGTTGCGACGACGGCTGGGTTTCGACGCCGCGTCCGCCAACCTCGCGCAGCAGCGCTTCGCAGTCGCCTTTGAGGCGAAGGAAGTGCGAGTCGCGCCACGCCGGTTCGTCGAGCCGCGCGGCGGTGAAGCCGAAGGCAGCGAACGACCGTTCGGCGACGCCGCCGTCTGCGCGATGGAACGTGTGGCCGATCTCGAAGATGCGCGCCGGCGCGCCGGGCGAGGCCGCGTAGTCGAGCAATCCGGGGATCAGGGAGTCGCGCAGAAAGCGCTGCTCCTCGGAGAGCGGGTTGCGCACCTCGACCGGTGGAGCGGTAGGCGGGAGGGCGGCGCGCTTCGCCCGCTCGAGGATTTTTTCGCCCTGCAGCGAGTGCGTCACGACCTCGCGATAACCCAGCGCCGCCAGCGTGCGAGCGATGTGGTTCTCGAGCTCGAACGGCGCGCTCGAAATCGCGTGCGCCGGCACCGACGGCACGACCGAGGGGATCCGATCGTACCCTTCGATACGCGCGACCTCTTCGATCAGATCGGCGGCGATCGTAAGATCGCGGCGCCACGGCGGCGGCGTCACGGCCAGCGTTTCCTCGCCGGGCGTCACATCGCAGCCGAGTGCGGTGAGCGCGTGCTCGATGCGCTGCGGCGCAATGGTCAGCCCGAGCAGCCGGTCGACGTCGCGTACGCGCAACGGAATCGGTTTGTGCGCGGCCGGCTCGGCGCCGGCTGCGTGCGGCTGGTAGGCCGTCGCGCCGAGCTCGACCAGCAGCTGCGCGGCCCGCGCCGCGCCAATATCCGCCAGCGACGGCGCGAGCGACTTCTCGTGGCGCGCCGACGCCTCGGTGCGAAGATTCAACGCGTAGCTCGTATGGCGTACGCGCGCGCCGTTAAAGTTCGCCGATTCGAGGAGGATCGCGCCGGTCTGCGGCGTCACTTCGCTCGCCGCACCACCCATCACGCCGGCAAGGCCGAGCACCCCATCGTCGCCGGCGATCACCAGCGCTTGCGGCGTCAGCGTTCGTTCGACGCCGTCGAGCGTGACGAGCCGTTCGCCGTCGCGCGCGCTGCGCACGATCAGGTGAAGTCCGCGAACGCGGCCGGCGTCGTAAAAGTGGAGCGGCTGCCCGGTCTCGAGCATTACGTAGTTGGAGACGTCGACGAGATTGTTGATCGGCCGCTGCCCGGCCAGCGCGAGCCGGACGCGCATCCATGCCGGCGCCGGCGCGACCTGCACGCCGTCGAAGCGCTGCGCGACGAAGCGATCGCAATCGGGTGAGTCGATCGAAACCTTCGACTCCTCGCCGGGCGGCTCGGCCCGGTTACCGGGGTTCTCGAACGATGGCAGCCGGAGCGGCACGCCGTACGATGCGGCGAGCTCGCGCGCCAAGCCGATCACCGACATCGCGTCAGGGCGATTGCTCGTCACCTCGACGTCGAGCACCGCCGTATCCAGGCCGAAACGCTCGACCGCGTCGCTGCCGAGCTGCTCGGTCGCCTCGAGCTGCATGATGCCGTCTTCGAACCACTCGCCCGGCAGAGCCAGCTCCTCGGCCGAGATCATCATGCCCTCCGAGGCGATGCCGCGCATCGTGCGCGGCGCGATCGTCAGCTCGGGAAGCCGCGCCCCGATCGTCGCGACCGCGATCGTCTGCCCGGCCGCGACGTTCGTGGCGGCGGTTGCAATCGTGAGCGGAGCGTCGCGCGCGACGTCCACGCGCGCGACCTGCAGACGGTCGGCGTTGGGATGCTTTTCGAGCGCGGCGATCCGGCCGATGACCACGCCGGTGATCTGCGGGCGCCGCTCGATCTCGGCGACCGGGAAACCGAGCATCGCCAAGCGATCGGCGATCTGGCCGGCGTCGTTCGGCAGAGCGACGTACTCGCGCAGCCAGCTTAGCGGTACGCGCACGTCAGCTCAACTGCTCGAGAAAGTCGAGATCGCTATCGACGAAGCGCCGGACGTCGTCGACGTCGTAGCGCGCCAGCCCGAGCCGCTCGACGCCGAAGCCGAACGCCCAGCCCGAATAAACGTCGGGGTCGTAGCCCGCCTCGCGAAGCACGTTCGGGTGCACCATCCCCGATCCGCCGAGCTCGATCCAACCCGAGCCGCCGCACATGCCGCATGCAACCGCCTTGCCGGCACAGCGCGGACAGGTCGTGTCGACTTCGGCGCTCGGCTCGGTGAACGGAAAGAATGAGGGCCGGAAGCGCACGTTCTGCTCGCTTCCGAAGAGCTCGCGGCACATCCCGGTGAGCATCCCCTTTAAGTGGCCGAAGTGGATGCCTTCCGCGACGAGCAGCCCCTCGACTTGATGAAACTGAAAGAGGTGGCGCGCGTCGGTCGCGTCGCGCCGGTAACACTTTCCGGGAGCGACGATCGCGATCGGAGGACGATGCTCCTGCATCGTACGGATCTGCATCGGCGAGGTGTGCGGACGGAGCAGCAGCGTATCGGTGATCCAGAACGAGTCGAAGCTCTCGCGCGCCGGATGGTCGCCCGGAATATTGAGCGCGTCGAAGTTATAGTAGTCGGGCTCGGCTTCGGCGCCGATGACGACCGCGAAGCCGTGGCGCGTGAAGTACGCGCACGTATCCTCGACGATGCGGCGCACCGGATGAATCGAGCCGGTCTGCGGCCATATCGCCGGAAAGGTAACGTCGATCGACTCTGCGAGGTCGGCTGCGAAGCTGCGCGATTCGAGCGTGGCCTGCGCCTCTTGCAGGCGAGATTCCATCGCGGCGACGGCGTCGTTGATTGCCTTGCCCGCGTCTGGGCGTTCCGGCGCCGGCAGCGCGCCGATCGAACGCCGTACCTTCGTAACCTCGCCGTTTCTTCCGAGGTAGGCAATGCGCACGCCGTCGAGCTCCAGCTCGCTCGACGCGGCGTCGGCTGCCGCCGCAAAGCGCTGTTGCAACTCCTGTAGTGTCGTCGCGAGTTCAGTCATAGCCATCCAAAAGCAAAACGCCCGGGCTTTCTACTATACCGGGCGCTTCCAAAACCGGCGCTGACTTCTCTATGCGAACGTTCCGTGTGCGAACGTTCCGGCCGGGTTCCCCCAAGCCTTAACTGGGACTTGGCGCCGCGTGCAGCCTGCGATAGGCGAGATAGGCATCGATCGAACCCGTTTGGGCGAAAAGCCTCCAGAAGAGATTTGACGTTGCCATACGCTTGCAGTCTCCTTCTGAGCCGTCGGCTCCGGGGCGGCCCACATCGCGGAATGCGCTGAGTATACCATGCGACTTTTTGCACCGGTAGTCTTGACTTTTTACCCCCGGAGTACTCACTTGACAAACCCTTGTGGAGGACGTACCTGCCGGTAACTCGATCGCTCAAGAAGCGCTCCGGCGGAGGCTCGCTTCGTAGAGCGCGATCGAGCCTGCGACCGCCGCGCTGAGGCTCTCGCTTGGGCCAACCATGGGGATTGCGACGATACGCCGGCAGAGCGGAGCCCACCGGCCGAGTCCCACGCGTTCGTTGCCGACGACGATCGCGGTGGGAGCGTCCCAGCGCACGCCTGCCAGCGGCTCTCCGTCGGCCGCAAGCCCGAGGATCGTGAAGCCGGCGGCGCCGGCCGCTCGCTCGATTTCGGACGGATCCGCGATCGCTATCCGGACGCGAAAGATCGCTCCCATCGACCCACGGACGACCTTCGGATGGTACGGATCGACCCCCAGGCTTCCGAAGACGATCGCGGAGCAGCCAAAGGCGTCGGCCGAGCGCACCAGGCTGCCGGCGTTGGCCGGGTCGCTGACGTCGGCGAGCGCCAGGACCGGGCTTGCGCGGCCGAAGAGCTCGCCCAAGGCGTCGGCGCGGATCGGTGCGACCGCGACGATGCCGCTCGGGGTCGTGAGGTCGGAGATCGCTGCCGCGCTCGCCGCCTCGACGATGAACGTCGGGATTCCAGCCTCCTCGGCCCGCCGTACGAGCGGCTCGGCGTCGTACGCCGTCTGGGTCGCATAGAGCTCGGCGATCGCGACGCCGCTCGCCATCGCCTCGCCGAGCAGCGTCGACCCCTCGAACAGGA
>JBARBD010000192.1:0-5168 GCA_049792675.1 Vulcanimicrobiaceae bacterium
ATCGCGCACCGCGAGCGCTTCGAGCTCGCCTGCCAGCAGTTCGAACTCGGGCGGATCGACCGAGGGAACGTAACTGCGATAGCTTCCCTCTAGTCGCGCGCCGGCCGGGAAGAGCGGCAGATCCGCCGGCGGTTGGAGTTTGGCGAGCAGCGTCTTGAACTCGAGGTCGCTGTAAAGCGGGAAGAGCTCTGCGTCGGAGGGCGGCAGGTAGCGGCTCGCCTCCCAGTCCACCGTGAGCGGCAGGTCGCGCCGAACGATCGAGACGGCGCGGCAGAGGCACGCCTGCGCTCCGTACTCTTCGACGAGGCGTTCGAGCTTTGGATTGCCGGCCAGCGACGGATCCGCAACCAGCGCGTCGAGCGAACCCGCCGCCTGCAAGAGTTTGGCCGCCGTCTTCTCGCCCACGCCGGGGATACCGGGAAGATTATCGGACGGATCTCCCTTGAGCCCGCGAAAGTCGGGGAGCTGCTCGGGTTCGAGGCCGAAGCGCTCGCGAACCGCTGCCGGATCGTAGCGGCCGAGTTCGGTGATCCCGCGACGCGTCGTCAAGACCGTCGTGCGTTCGTCGACGATCTGCAGCAAGTCGAGATCCCCGGTGACGACGACGCTCTGTTCGCCGGCCTCCTCGGCCTGACGCGCGAGCGTCGCGATGACGTCGTCGGCCTCCTGACCCTCGACCTCGACGATCGGTATGCCGTACGTATCGAGTACGCGGCGCACCAGGGCGAACTGACCGCGCAGCTCGTCGGGCATCGCGCGGCGCTGCGCTTTGTACTCCGCGAAGAGCGCGACGCGATCGGCCGGCATGCCTTTGTCGAACGCGGCGATGATGTGCGTCGGGCGCTCCTCGCTCACGAGCTTGTTGAGCATCATCGTGAAGCCGTAGACGGCGTTGATCGGCATCCCCTTGCTCGTCGTCAATCCCGGTAGCGCGAAGAAGGCGCGGTAGACTAAGCCGTAGGTGTCGAGCAGCATCAGTGCCATGATCGGAGCCTAGGGTACCACGATCGTGGAGTCGCCGGCACTGACGCTTCCATCGTCGGAGATGCCGAGCACGGAGAGCGTGTAGTCTCCGCTGCGCGGCGGCAGTTGAATCGAGATCGCACCGGCACCGGCGCGCGCGATGCTCCACGAAACCGCTTCGGTCTCGGCTTGCGCGAGCGTCGTCTCGGGCGGCGGCTCGGTGCGCCGCACGAAGCCGAGCACTTGCGCGTGATCGCCGGTCGAATCCACCCCCGGATGCCACGTCACCGTCTCGGGCGCGCTGTTCTGCGTCGTGCTCACGCCGATCGAAAGCAGCGAAGGCGCGGAGGCGAAGAGCGCGCTGCCAGACGGCATGCCGCGGCTGACGAGCACGATGAAGGTCCCCGGGCCGTCCGGCGCGCCGTCGAGCGCGACCTTGGCCGGCTCGCCCGGCCCCATGCGCGCGCTGGAAAGCGTTAGCGCCGAGAAGTGCGGGCGCCCCGGCGCCGAGAGCGACACCGGCACGGTGTTCCACTCGATCGCTCCGTCGCGCACGAAGGCGGCGCCGACGAGCAGATCGCCGGCTGCGTCGGAGGCGTGCACGCGAGCGACCGCGCGTCCCCCGCCGGCGCGAACGGCGCTCACCTGCAAGCCGAGCGCGCTCTCAAAGGTGATCAGCGCCTCGCCTTGGGAACCGGGTGCCTGCGCGTCGACGATCACCTCCTCGCCGGCGCGATACGAACCTTTGTCGAGCGCGATGTGGAGGTTTTCGCTGCGCCCGTCGGTCTGCGCGCCGGCGGCTTGCGGATCGATCTGCACCTGCGCCGCGTCCATCGCGCGGCCGCTGCGATCGACGCTGGCGTAGATCAGGTTCGTTCCGAGCGGCGGCGAGCTGAAGCTTCCGCGCGCGTGGCCGTCGTTGCCGAGCGTGAGTTGCTGCTGCGCGATCGACGCCCCGTGAACGAGCCGAACGGTGACGCTTGCGCCGGCGAGCGGCTTTCCGTCGATCTGATCGGCGTACACGTCGAAGCCGAGCGGCGTACCCGGGCTCTGCACGTCGCGATCGACTTTCAACCGGATAGCGGCCTGGGCGGTGGGCACGACCACGCGCGTATCGGCGGTCGCGCCGCCCGATTCGATGTGGACGCCGTAGGTCGAGGCGAGCTCGTCGGTCGGGTGCGGAATCGCCACGCTTGCGTTCCCGTTTGCGTCGGTACGGGCGAGGCCGTCGAACCACGCGGTCGTCGCCCAGGGCGTGGTCTCCGGTGCCGACCCGACGTAGACATGCGGCGAGCGCACGACCGTCACGCGCACCGTTGCGCCGCCTTGCGACGAGTGCACCTGCAGCGGGACGTCCTGATGCGGATCGCACGATACGCCGCAGGCCGCGCTTACGTTGAGCGAGAGACCGCCGGCGTTGGCATCCACGTGAACGCTCGCGCCGCCGGCGCCGCCGGCGACTTGCGCGAGGACGGCGTAATCGCCGGCCGAAGCGTCGGACGGCAGCGGGAACTCGGCGCTGAACGCTCCGGCATCGTCGAGCTGCACGCGCCGCTCGGCGATCGCCTTCGCGCCGGCGCGAATCGACACGGTCGCGATTCCCGTGCTCGGCCGCAGGACGCCGCGGAGGCGGGTGCGCGCAAAACCGACGACCCGCACCACGTCGCCGGCATGGACGACGGCGGAATCGGTGCGCACGCCGACGATCGTCGCGGGGAGCGGCGCCTGGGGTAAGAGGCTCAAGAAAGCATAACTGCTCCCCCATTGCGCGAGCGCGAAGACCGGGCGCACCGAGCGGTTCCAGCGGAACATCCCTTGCGTGTCGGTCATGCCCGTGACGAACGAGCCGTTGACGACGAGTTGCACGCGCATGCGCGCCAACGGCATCCCGGTGCCGAGGTCGACGCCGTAGATCAAAAGCTCGCTCGGCGTCTGCTTGGAGAGCATTCCGATCCGCGACCGGTTGATCCAGACTTGTTGGCCGACGTCGCCGCGCCGCGCTTCGACGACGAAAAAGCCCTCGCGGGATCCGAGCTGGACGTCGACTTGGTTCGATTGAAATTGGTAACCGCCCGGCGGCGTGAAGTTGAACGATGCGATCGGACGCCGGCGCGCGGTAACGATCGCGCGCGGCCGCGCGTTCGACCCGGCGGTAAGGACGTCGGCGGGGTCGACTTGATAGATCGAAAATGCAACCGGAGCGCTCGAATAGGTATCCAGCCGAACTGTCGTCGGCTTCCACGGCACGTTCGAATCGCCGGCGAAGAGCGCGAAGTATGCGTCGAGGCGGTGGAGATCGACGATCGGCCGCTCAGCTGCAACGGGTTGGGCGTTGAGGGCAAAAGCGATCAGAATGATGGCGAAGAGACGAGCCGGCCGCATGCGTCGGGGCTGCTTCGGCAGGTCGAAGCGCGAAGCCCGCGTAAACCGCGTATGGTGGACGAACAAGCGGCAGGAGAGCGCCCGACCTCGACGCGATGTCGTTTCTGCGGCTTCGACGAGGGTCCCGACGACGCACAAGCCGTTCGGGAGAAGTCGCACTTTCAAGTGGTGGTTGCGTGCGGCTCGTGCGGGCATCCATTCGCCGTCCTTTCGCGCAACTAATGCGGGCTAGACTCACCGCGCTCTGCGCGCTGACCGCGTTCCTCGCGTGGGCGCCGCCGACCGTCGCCGCCTCGACGCCACCGCCGTCGAGCAGCCAGCCGCCGCCGCACGTTCCCTACCCGAAGGTACCGTTGCACACCGAGGCCGTCGTCGAGGTGAACAGCAAAGGTCAGGTCGTGCGAATCAAGTCCACGAAGCAGTCGAAAGTGCGGATGTATAACCTCCAGACGTTCGGTAACGCACTGCAGATGTGGATCCGTCGTCCCGACGGAACCGCGGAGGTCGGCCTCTACCGCGTTACCTACGACTACGATCCAAAGACGGAGAAGATCACCCGCAACGTCTCGTTGGTCTCGTCCGGCGGCAGTTGGGCGAACGACGAGGGCGCGGCCAACGTCATGATGCAGCAGGTGAAGAAACAAGCGCTCGAGATGCAGCAGGAGCTGCAGAAACAGAATGCCAAGCTCCCGTCGCTCAATCAGATTCGCGGAGCCCCGACGCCGAAGCCGACCCCGAAGCCGACGCCGGCCGCGACGCTTCCACCGCTCTGAAGTTCGTAACGTACAGGCCGGCCGGCGGCCAGGCACGCCCCGGCATCCTCGAGGACGATATGATTCGTCCGATCGCAACCCCCACGCTGCGCGAGTACGTCGCGCTCGCGCCGCACGAACGCATCGCGTGGCATGCCGCCGACGACCTGATCCCGCTCGCCGACGTCGAGCTCGAAGCCCCGGTGCGACCGGGGCGTAACGTCTTCTGCGTCGGCCGCAACTATCTCGAACACGCCAAAGAGGGTGCTCGCGCCGCCGGACGCGAGCTGAAGATGCCCAGCGTCCCAACCTTCTTCACCAAGGCGCCCAACTCGATCGCTGCGCCCGGCGCGACGCTCCATTTCGACGCACGCCTCTCCCGCGAGTACGACTTCGAAGCCGAGCTGGCGATCGTGATCGGCGCGCAGTGCAAAGACGTAGCAGAGAGCGAGGCACTCCACGTCGTCTTCGGATATACCGCGCTCAACGACCTCACGGCGCGCGATCTGCAGCGCGAGCACGGTCAATGGTTCAAAGGAAAGAGCCTCGACGATTCGTGCCCGATCGGACCGTGGATCGTCACGCCCGAGGAGCTCGGAGACCCGCAGGCGCTCGAGCTCCGTCTCCTCGTCAACGGCATCGAGAAACAGCACAGCAACACCTCGAAGATGATTTTCCCGATCGGCCGGCTGATCGCCGAGCTCTCCAAGGGGATGACGCTCTTGCCGGGCGACGTGATCGCAACCGGCACGCCCGAGGGCGTCGGCTTCGCGCGCAATCCGCCCGAGTTTCTCGCCGACGGCGACGTGCTCGACGTCGAGATCGAACGGATCGGGGTCCTGCGCAATACCGTGGAGATCGCGTAGCTCCGCGCTGTAGACGAAGGGCGGCGTCGGCGAGAAGCCGTATGCCCGGCCTATGATCGTTGCCGTTCCGCGCGAGGCCGCGTTGAAGGAGCGCAGAGTGGCGCTCGTGCCCGAAACCGTCGCCCGATTCGTCAAGTCCAACGTCGCCGTTTCCGTGCTGCGAGGCGCGGGCGACGCCGCGGCGTTTCCCGACGCGCTCTACGAG
>JBARBD010000193.1:0-1528 GCA_049792675.1 Vulcanimicrobiaceae bacterium
AAGCAGGATTAAGCGATCACGTTTGGACCATCGAAGAATTGATTGAAAAAGTTGTGTACACCCACCTTGATCCGTGCCAATCCGCAAAAATCCGTGGCAACTATTTTCCTCACCTGCACCAAAAATACTGAATTGACCCGCAACGCTGAATCGGGCCAAGCTAGATAAAATCTAAGTTATGTATGGAGGCCAGTTCACAGCTTCTCCACAAATCATTTGGCGGTTCGCTGTTTCTTCGCTTATGCTAGCGGGATGATTGCGATAGACCTAACATCAAGTGCCCAACAAAATCAGGCTCGCACAGCTCGACAGGCGCGTGGACACGTTCTACGCCTTGTGCGAGAAAATTACGATCAGGACCATTATCTTCGGGTGTTTCATGCTGGAGGTCGGCAGGTTTGTTGTTTGGCTGTTCCGATCCTGGTAATGCGACAGAGCTAGGGTTCAGAAAGGGGGCTGCTCGTCAATGCGTGTAATGGGGATGTTACGCCAACTGAGGGTCAGTGCACCTTCTGGCCCTGGGCTCGATCAGATCGTTGAGATCAAGCCGGGGCGCTCATCAAATGGATGAAGCGAATACAAAGTCAGTGGGTTTGTAAGTGCATAATTGCGAAATTTTCACTTGACGAAAAATGACCTCTTTGGGTATTTTGTTCTGAAAATCGGTTAAATTTCATGCCCTCTTCGGCAAGCTCAGGAGGTGTTTTGTGGAAGAGACTTACCCGAAAATCAAATGTGCGTTCTGCAATACGCCCGTTCCGATTGAGTCCGCGAAAACGAACGAGCACGGACAGCCTATCCATGAGAACTGCTACGTGCAGTTACTGCGAATGAACCGTGATCCCATTGCCAACTCTGCGCCGGATTCAAATTGAAGCCTCCTCCTCGCCCGCTTGCGAAAGAAGGCCAATCGGACTGCCCGAGCCATGACGAAACGGAAACGAGAGGTCTACAAAACAATTACAATCACCCGCGCCAAGGCTTCTGTCGCGAAAGCCCGCGCTGTTCGATCCGCTCAAAAGAAAGCCTCACGCGAAGCTCCCCGGAAGGGGTAGCCTTCCCCCAAGGGGACTGTCTGAGCTTGATCGCTCATAATGGAAAATGAGCGGCTCCCTGTCTTGAATCGATTCTCAACTGACGAAATCAGGCGATTTCACTCAAGTTCCCACTGCCAGGGTATTTGAGCGTAATGGGGATTTAACAACAACCATGTTGACAACTTGCGTTTCGAGAGTGGGTTGTTACAATCCGTATGGCCGAGTACGAGCTAAAACCAATATGCGCTTCGACCGCATAGGACCGCTGGGACTCTGGAACAGGTTCGATGAACGATGGATTGGGACCCGCCGCGCTGCGCAATTATTCTTCGTTGCTTCGCTATTCGTCCTCGGTCTGTTGCCAGTCTTCTTAGGACGAATCGAGCCTTCTGATAAACCATCAGCCAATGTTTTTTGGGGAATCGTGGGAGTTGGAGGAGCTTTTTCTGTTCTCTTCCTTTGGCTCGGAATGTGGCGGTACTGGGCACGGC
>JBARBD010000194.1:0-19666 GCA_049792675.1 Vulcanimicrobiaceae bacterium
AGCGGCGCGTGCTCGGCCGGGGCGGGCGTCGCGTACGGCAACGCCACGCAAATGACGCTGCGCGCGCCCCGCAGCACGTCGCCCGGATCGCTGGCGCGTCGCGCGTACGCGGACGTGTACCCCCACGAAGCCAGATCGCCGCGCGCGAAGGACGCGACCATGCGCCGGCGCGTCTGGTCGTCGGCGAAGGCCGGCGCGACGCGCACGTCGCCCGCGCCGAGCTCGAGCGCCCTGCGAACGGCAAGCTCTTTGATAGAACTCGGATGCGGGGCGGTAACGGTCACAGCGTCGCCAGCGGTCCGGCGCTTCCACGCTGGAAGGCTGCCTCGATTGCCGCTACGTCTTCTTCGTCGAGCTCCACCTCGGCGGCGGCGGCGTTCTCTTCAACGTGGTCCACGCGCGCGGCTTTCGGAATCGCAAAAACGTTGGGATGACGCGTGAGAAATGCCAGCGTTACTTGCCGCGCGGTCGCCCCGTGTTTGCCCGCCACGCGCTCGAGCGCGGCGCCTCCCTTGCCGGCGCTCGCAGGCCTACCGCGGCCAAATGGCGTGTAGGCGACGATTGCGATGCCGTGCTGCGCGGCGAGCGGAATCAGCTCGTGCTCGATGCCGCGCTCGCCGAGATGATAGAGGAGTTGGTTGCACTGCAACGGCGTCTCTCGCAGATACGACGCCGCCTCCATCATCTCGCCCGCTTCGAAGTTGCTCACCCCGACGAATCGGATCTTCCCCCGCTTGACCAGCTCCTCGAGCGCCTGCATCGTACCTTCCAGGGGATGTGTTCCGGGCCAGTGCAGCAGGTAGAGATCGAGATAATCGCATCCTAGCCTCTCCAGGCTCCGCTCCGCCGCGGCCAGCGTGCCGCGATAGCTGGCGTTGCTCGGAAGCACTTTGCTCGTAATGAAGAGCCGGCCCCGATCGAGACCACGGATCGCCTCGCCGAGCAGCTCCTCGACCCTTCCGCCGCCGTACATCTCGGCCGTATCGAGGTGGGTCATGCCGAGCTCGATTCCGCGCCGCAACGCGCGTTTCGCCTCGTCGAGCCGCGCGCCGCTCTCGGGCATGTTCCACGTCCCTTGACCGATGGTCGCAACCTCGACGCCGGTTTTTCCGAAGAGCTTTCGTCTCATTTTAGAAGAACGCGAACTCGTCGTGCTGGGCGGCGTACGCAAGTAAGCCGCCGTCTAAGTGCTGTAGACGCGTGAATCCGGCATCGCGCAGGCGCCCGACCGCCCACAGCGACTTGGCGCCAACCCGACAGGCAACCACATACGGCGTCGCGCTGTCCAGCTCGTGCATGCGCGCTTCGAGCTGCGATGCCGGAATGCAGAGCGCGCCTTCGATCGAACCCAGGACCGCCTCGTGCGGCTCCCGCACGTCCAAGAGGACTGCGTCGCGCAGCGCCGCATCCAGCTCGCGCGCTTCGACCCGCGCGACCGCTGCCGTCGGAGCATCCTCGTCGAAGGCAAGCGTCGCCGACCGGATCGCCGGACTCTCGCCGCAGAGCGCACAGTGCGGCTCGCGATCGAATCGCACTTCGCGCACGCGCGCGGAGAGGCTCTCGATCAGCATCAGCCGTCCGACGAGCGGTTCGCCGATGCCGAGCAGCACCTTCAGCGCTTCGCTCGCCTGCCACGCGCCGACGATCCCGGCGAGCGCGCCGAGCACGCCGCCCTCCGCGCACGTCGGCGTACTCTCGCGGGGAGGCGGCTCGGGATAGAGGCACCGATAGCACGGGCCGGGCGCGCGAAAAACGCTCACCTGGCCGTCGAAGCGAAAGATCGAGCCGTAGACGTCCGGACGTCCCTCCAAAAAGCACGCGTCGTTGATCAGATAGCGCGTCGGGAAGCGATCGGTGCAATCGAGCACCACGTCGTAGAGACGCACGAGTTCGCGCGCGTTGCTCGCGTCGAAGCGCACCGGGAGCGCGTCGATTGCGACGAGCGGATTGAGCGCGCTCATCCGCTCCGCGGCGACGAGCACCTTCTTGCGGCCGACGTCGGTGGCGGAAAAGATCGTTTGACGCTGCAGGTTCGTCTCGTCCACCGCGTCGTCGTCGATCACCCCGATGCGCCCGACGCCGGCTGCCGCTAGGTACTGCAGCGCCGGCGAACCCAAGCCGCCGGCACCGATCACGAGCACTCGCGACGCAGAGAGACGCTCCTGTCCAGCCAGACCGACCTCGGGAATCAAGAGGTGACGGCTATAGCGACGCAACGCGCGCGCGTCCAAGGCCTACACTCGTTCCGCCACGCCGGCGGGGTGGCGCTCGTTCAGCCACTCGAGCACGACCGCGCGCGATCGCTCGGCCGCATAGGTGTGATCGCTCTCGATCGTCGCGAACGTCTTCGGCTCGGGCGCTCGCTCGTAGAGCTCGAGCACGCTCCGCGGGCTCACCATCCCGTCCCGATCCGCCGCAACGTAGAGCGCGGGCCGCCCGGCGAGCCGTCCCAGCAGCTCGTCGTAGCGTTTGTCGACGTCGGCGACGAGCTGTGGAAGCGTGACGCCCACGACGTACGACGCACGAAAATCTGTCATGCCGACTTTGCTCAAGGCCTCGAGCGACGTCGGCCGGCCGTAGCCGGTCGCGATCGCGACGACGCCCGCCACCTTCTCGTCGAGCGCCGCGGTGAAGATTGCCGTCATGCCGCCCATGCTATGGCCCAACGTATAGATGCGCCCCTCGCCGCGCTCGCGCGCGAATGCGACGACCGCTGCCATCGCGTCGATGCAGTCGTCGATGCCGCGCAGCTCGCCTCCGGTCGCCCCGAGCTTATGGCCGGGGAAGTCGAGACTGTAGACGCTGTACCCGTGGCTGGCCAAAAACGAGCAGAGAAAATCCACATTGTGTTTGCTCGAAGAGTAACCGTGCCCGGCGACCGCGCAGACGCCGCGAGCGCGTCGCGGCCTGTACCAGAGCAGATTGACGGGGTTGTGCCGCGCCGAGATGCGAACCAGCTCGACCGCACTCACGCCGGCACGTTCGCTCTCCAAACGTCGCTGCCGTCCGCGTAATGCTCCTTCTTCCAAATCGGGGCGCGGCGCTTGAGCTGATCGATCGCATACTCGCAGGCGTCGAACGCAGCCCCCCGATGCGGCGCGGCCGCGAGCACGGCCACCGCGATCTCGCCGACCGCAAGCTCGCCGACGCGATGGACGATCGCCAGACGAACCGGGCCGAACCGTTCGCGCGCTTCGCCGTCGATCGCTTCGAACTCGGCCACCGCCATCGGCTCGAAGGCTTCGTACGAGAGACCGCGCACGGTGCGCCCGTCGTCGCTGCGATCGCGCACCACGCCAAGAAACGTAACGACGCCGCCGTCGCCGGCACGCACCGCGCGCTCGAGTGCGCGCGCGTCGATCGGCTCGCGCTGGATCGCAAACACGACGCTACCCGCCTCCGACCGGCGGCAGCAGCGCGAGCTCGTCGCCGTCGGCGAGCGGCTCGTCGAGGGCCGTGAGCCGGCCGTTGCGTGCGACGCGAGTCGAGCCACTCGCTTCGTCCAAACCCGGATGGGCCTTTACCAGCACCGCCCAGGCATCGCGAACGCGCGCGCCTTCCATCAGCTCGAGGCTTCGCTCGGAGCCTTCCAAGAGTTCGCGCAGGCCCGCAAAGGCTCGTACCTCGATCCGCATCGCCCTCCCCTTCGACGGGTCCGGTCGAGATTCGTACCGAATTTGAATTGCGGATGCTGCAGCGATGAGAAGAGTGCTGGCAATCGTCTGCCTCTCGGTCGCGACCGCCCAGGGCGCGGCCGCGGCGTCGCCGTGCACGCAAGAGACCCTAACCGTTGAGGGTGCGCCGGTGACGATCGGCTACTGCATCGCAGGCTCGCCGCGAGCGAGCGGCAGCGACGAAGTGATCGTCCCCGTAAACGCTTCGTACTCGGCCCCGGGAGGCTCGCAGCGAGGTTTGACCGAGCTCCACTTCGTCGCCGGGGAAGGCGCCTCTCGAGTGCTGGAGAGCCTCGACCTCGCGCCGCTCGGCCTGGCCGGCACGCTTCACCTTACCCTGCTCTATTCGCGGGGCACGGTCCGGGTCGAAGGGGCGCTCCTGACCCCCGGGGCGATCACGATAAAATGAAGGCGCCGGCGCCCCTTGCAACCTACCCGCGGCGGCGCCGATTTAGAAGGTAGTATGCGGCGGCGCTACATCGCCTTTAGTAACTCGAAGATCCCCGACGGCTGTCGATAGAGGAGACGGTTCCTTCTTTATGCCTTGTACGGCGACGATTCCGAACCTGACGGCTCGAGAGCAAGCGCACCACCTGTACGAAGCGATACCACCCGGACTCTTCCGGGTCAACGACGAGAAAGAGCGTATCGCCTGGCGCGTCAGCCCCGAGCCGTTCGCATTGTCCGTCGAACAGGTCAACGCGATCGAACGCCTCGGCGGCGACCTTCTCGCTTTCTACCGAGCGCTCAACAACCTTTATAATCGCAGCGCTCGCGGAACCGCCCCGGCCTTCATTTCGGAGTATCTCGACCACGGCAAGCCCGAGCAGATCGTCAAGCTCAGCCGGCAGAACCGTTTCAAGCAAGAACTGCCGGGCGTCATACGCCCCGACTTGATTCTCACCCCCGACGGCTTTGCTGCGACCGAGCTCGACAGCATCCCCGGAGGTATGGGTTTCCTCGGCGCGATGACCGAAGCGTACTGCGAGCTCGGCTTAGAGAGCATCGGCGGCGACCACGGCATCCCGGCCGGCTTCGCGGCAATGTTGCGGTATACGACCGGCATCGAGCATCCGACGGTCGCAATCGTCGTCTCCGACGAGTCGGCCGATTACCGCCCCGAGATGGATTGGCTCGCCTCGACGTTGCGGCGCCTAGGCTTGGCGGATGCATGGCTGCGGCGGCCGCACGAGGTGACGTTTACCGAGGACGGCCTCTTCATCCGCCACGACGACGGCCGCGAGGCGCGGCTCGACGCGCTCTACCGTAACTTCGAGCTCTTCGACCTCTTCAACGTGTCCAAGCAAGAGCTCATGCTCTACGCGGCGCGACACAATCGCGTCAAAATGACGCCGCCGCCGAAGGCGACGCTCGAGGAGAAGCTCGGATTCGCGCTTTTCCACCATCGAGCGCTCGCGCCGCTCTGGCGCGGCGAGCTCGGGGACGAACGCTTCGAGCGCCTGAGCCTGCTCTTCCCCCAGACCTGGGTGATCGATCCGCGGCCCCTTCCGCCGCAAGGCGTGATCGATGCGCTCGAGATCGGCGGGCGAGCGATCTCCGATTTCCGCCAACTCATTACGCTCCCGAAAAGCGAGCGCGCCTACGTGGTCAAACCTTCGGGTTTCTCATCGCTGGCGTGGGGCTCGCGCGGCGTGAAGATCGGAGACGACCTGACGCGCGAGGAGTGGACCGCCACGATCGAGACCGCCCTCGCGTCGTACGATAGCACGCCTTACATTCTCCAGCGCTTCCACAAAGGGCAACGCGTCCGCCAGCGGTACTTCGACCGCGATCGCGACGAGATCCGAGAGTACGACGGCCGCGTGCGCCTCTGCCCGTACTACTTCGTGACCGGCGAAGAGAGCGTCGTGCTCGGCGGAATCCTCGCAACGATCGCCCCGGCCGACAAGAAGCTCATTCACGGCATGACCGATGCCGTGATGAGCTCCTCAATCGTCGCCACCGACGGGAAAGCGCCGACGCCCTAGTATTCTGTATAGAACGTAACCGACGGTAGTTCGCTGGCCTTGTAGTACGGATCGCCGATTTCGATCCAGACGACCTCGTGCGAGTGCAGCTCGAGTTTGTCGAACGAATCGTAGAAGGGCTTATACGAGTCGATCGTCAGTTGCCCGAGCGTCTGCTCCTTCCCATAGAAGATGTGCACCGGCCCTTTGAACGGGCCGAAGTGCTCGGAGTTGTAGCGGACGCCCCAGACGTCCATGACTTGCTTTAAGCGGACGACCGCGGCGCTCGGCGGAAGGCTCTTGTTGAACTCCAGGTGCACGATCCCCGACGAATCGTGGGTGTGGATGCGATAGAAGCACTTGGCGTGATTCGTGAAGCCATCCTTGGGCGCTCCCGGATCCTCCATGCCGATCGTCGTCGGTATCGCGACCTCGGCCTGGTTGTAGATGAATCCTACGAAGACGTGGATGTGGTACTTGTCATCGACCATGGTCGTGTAGCAGCCGATGCCGTCGACGCGCTGTCCGTGGCCTCCGCGCGGTGTGTCTCCGGTAGGCGGATGGAACAGGTTCGGCTCGCCGTTAACGGCACCGGGATAGGTCGTGATCGGCCCCAGGTTGAGGCGGGATATCCCCAGCGCCACGGGCGCCTGCGCGCTCGTGGCGGGGAGGCCGGCACCCGCGCCGGACATACCCGCGCCGTTACACGCCGCGAGTGCCAAGGCGGCCGCGGCTCCGATCCAGACTAACCGGCAATCGATGGGATTTCGCATGACCCTCTCCCTCAACATGACGTTTGCGCCTTTATTGTAGTGCCGCGCTCGGGGCGCGGCTTGATTCCTGGTGGCCGCGCCGCTTGAGTCAAATGGCCTACCCATCGCCGCGCAGGCGGATATCGGTGTATGGCCGCCGCCGAAGCGCCTCGCGCATTCCCGAGACGATCTCGTAGCGGTTGGCGTTCTTGCTGAAAATTGCGGTCGCTCCGGCAAAGTGACAGGCCTCGGCCCATTCCGGCCGGCGCTCGCCGGTGTAGACGCAAATCACCGCCTCGGGAACGAGCATGCGAAGGGTGTTGACGAGGTGCAGCGGATCGCGTTCGAGGAAATCGGCATCGACGAAGAACACGTCGGGCTGGTCGTCGAGCATCTGCAGCATGTCGACGTCGGAAGAGACCCCACGCAGGTCCAATCCCAACTCCAAAAAGATCTCGGCGAGAGTCGGCACGAACAACTCTTGCGCCTCGATCAAGTGTATCGATAGACTTCCCAAATAGATCGCCCCGCACTCCTTCCTCAGCCGATCGCCAGGCCCGCCGTTACGCCGTAATCATTGCCTCTTCGCTCGAGTTCAGCTCCGAGCCGGCGCGCAGCTCGTACGCTTGATAATCCTCTTTCCGCGGAGAGACCCGGTTGAGCACGTAGCCCAGCACGTTGTGCACGCCGACCTGCTGCATCCGCCGCAGGGCGCGCTTGGCGGCACGCATGTCGGTTCGATTCGCCGAGAGCACGATCACGGTTCCGTCCGCCTTGCGCGCGACCACTGCCGAATCGACGTTTACCGAGAGCGCGCTTCCATCGATCACGACGCAGCGATAGCGCTTCTGGGCCTCTTCGAGAAACTCGTCCATTCGCCGCGATTCGAGCAGCTTGATCGGATTGGGCGCCGGCGTCCCCGACGTCAAAATGTCGAGCCCGGGGTAGCGCGTGGTTTGGACGACTTCGTCGAAGGTCGTGCGCCCCACCAGGATATCGGAGAGACCGCGCGCGTTCTTCATGCGCAGTTTGGTGTGCAGCGAGGCCCGCCGCAGATCGGCGTCCACGAGCAGGACGGGCGGCTCGAGCTCGCCCATCGCCAGCGCGACGTTGAGCGCCACCGTGGATTTGCCGTCGCTCTGCGTCGGGCTCGTAACGACCAGCGTGGCGAGCCGCGTATCGGAGGCATACTTGATGGACGTGACGACCTGCAGGAACGCCTCGATCAGCATCGTGCGCACCCACGGCAGCTCGGGAGCGCCGTTGCGCATCTTGACGAGCGGAATCATGCCAAGTGATGGGATCGCGAGCTCGTCCTCTACCTCCCGATCGTCCTTGATCGTGTTGTCCAGGTAGTCGATCGCGAACGCACCGAGGACGGCCAAGATCGCGCCGAGCACGACGCCGAGAGCCGCATTGAGCAGCAGGTTTGGCCGAACTTCGGCGAACCGCGGATCGGCCGGCTGCGTGATGGTAACGTCGCTCAGCGCGGTATCGCGCGCGATCGACGCATCGTTATACTTCTGCGCGAGCGCCGTGTAAACGCTCTGCGCCGACTGCGTCTGCGCTTGAAGGTCGGCGAGCGTCTGCGCCTCGGCCGGCAGACCCGCCAGCTGCGGATCGAGCTCCTTCTTCTCCTTGGCCAGCGCCGCAAGTTGCCCGCCATCCGACGCGATCTGCGTCGAATACTGCGCGGCTTGCTGCTGCAGCTGCTCGTAGAGCGGATTCGGAATCGTGTTGGTATTCGCGACGACCGTTGCTTGCTGGCGCGCGATCTCGCGCTTTATCTGCTGCTCCTGATTGCGTAGGGCAATCACCGCCGGATGGCGCGGCGTATACTGTTGCAGCGCCGTCTGGAGCTGGACGTCGATCTGTGAAAGTGAAGTCTCCAACTGCGTCAGCACCGGGTTTTGCGCGTCTTCCTCGCCGCCTTTGATCGTGGGCGGCGTGCGCGCGAGCTGAGCGGCCGCGCTCCCGAGCTGGGCCTTGGATTGCTGGCGATCGGCGCCGACCTGACCGATCTTCGCGTCGAGCGCGGCGAGCGCCGCGATCACCGACTGGGTCTGGCTGTTGATGTCGACGATGTGGTGTTGGGTTTCGTAACTCGCGAGGCGCTCTTGCGCGTCGGTCATGGCGCGCTGGGCCTGTGGAAGTTTGCGGTTCAAGAAGCCGATCGCGGTCTCGGCCTGCCCCGCCACGATCTGGCGTTCGCGGTCGACCACGACGCTGCCGAACGCGTTGGCGATCTCGGCCGACATTGTTCGATTCGGCCACGCCACCGAGAGCGCGATGATCGACGTGTTGGTGACGGGCTTGACGCTGACGCGCCGGAAGAGTTGCGGAACCGAAACTCCGAGCTTCAGCGCCGAGATCACCTGCTCGGCGACCGGCGTTTCTTGAAAGAGCTCGACGTACGTCTCGGCGCTCTGCATCCCGGAGAGGACGAGGAGCGCGTTGAGGGCGGGAATATTGCTATTCCCTGCGGCGCCGCCGCTCTGCGGCGCGTTCTCGCTCCCGCTCGGGTTGGTTCCCGAGTTCCCGGCCATCAGCTTGACGGTCGTCGTGTACGTCTTCGGCAGTACGAGCGATAGGATGATGACGAGTCCGACGAAGCCGAAGAAGATAACGAGCATCGGCCGCCAGCGCCTCGAGAAGACCCGTCCCAACCCCGAGAGATCGGTCTGCGGGCCCTCCGGCTGCGCGGCGGGCAACGGCGCGGTGTTGCTGGGAAGCTGAATCAAGATGCGACCTCCACCGACGCTATGGGATGAGACGCGTGAGGATATAGAGCAAGCCGGTTCCGAGCCCGCCGAAGAGATCCGAGTGCTTCCCCGCCTGCGGAACGTAGATCACGTCGCCCTTTTGGAGCGCGACGTCGGCGCTCTGATTGCCGGCATTGAGCGCCTGATAGAGATCGATCTGCTGGGTCGTCTGGTGGCCGTCCGGACCGGTACGAATCAGGCGGATGTGGTCGAGATCCGATTGGGCGCCCTGGCTGTCACCCGCTCGCGCGATAGCGACCGAGAGGTGGTCGCCTTCGTTGACCTGCACGTCGCCCGGATGATCGACGGCACCGGCGACGTCGACGGTAAAGGCGATCGGGCCAGGAACGTAGACGACGGAGCCTTCGCTCAAGACGGTGTCGAGCGCGGTGTCGCCTCGCTGCAAGAGGCCCTGCAGCGACACGACCGTCACTTTTCCGTTTGAATCGGCGATGCGCGCATCGGGGAAAGCGCCGTTGACGCTTGCGAGGCCGCCCGCCGCGGCGATTGCATCGGTAAGCTTGGCATCGGAGCGCAACTGGTACTTGCCGGGCGTCTTGACGTCGCCGAGCACCAGGACGTTGGGCTGGCCGAGTTGCGTGATCGAGACGTTGACGACCGGATGGCGCACGTACTCGTGCAGCCGGGCCGCGATCGCCACGGCAGCCTGCGCTGGGGTCCTTCCCTGGACCTGGACGCTTCCGATCAAGGGGTAGTCGATCGTTCCGTCGGTCAGCACGATCACGCTCTGCGTGAGCGTCTGATCACCGTAGACTTGGACGTTGAGCTGATCGCCTGGATGGATGAGCGTTTGGTGCTGTGCCAGCGTGGCGGCCGGCGACGTGCCGGCGGCCCTCGCGGCGCTCGCGCCGACCAAGGCAAAGGCAAGCGTGACGGCGGTGCGTCCCATGGAAGATATGTTATGACGCCCGCGAGGCGCTGAGAATGTCCGGCCAGCGCAGACCGCTTAGTTCAGGAGTCCTCTCCGGTTCGGGTAAGGTGGGCCACGTACGCGCCGCGCGCGTCTGATACAACGACAGTATGATCGCTGGCCGAGTCCGTCTCGCCGGGCTGTTCGTAGCGGTATTGCTTTTCGTTGCGCTCGCGCACCACGCTCGGCCGCTCGCGCGAGCCCAGCCGGTACGCCCCGGAGTACCGCTTGCCCGCCTCTCGTTCACGCGGCTGGACGGCTCGCCGGCTTGGCTCGCCCCGCGCACCGGACATCCGCTGGTGGTCAACGTCTTCGCGACCTGGTGCCCGCCCTGCCGCGACGAGATGCCGGCGCTGGCTCGCGCGGCCCCGCGCCTGGCGCGGGCCGGGATCGACGTCGTCGGTATCGATCAAGCCGAGAGCAGCCCTCAGGTCGAGCGCTTTGCGCGCGAGTACGGGCTCGACTATCCGCTCTATATCGACGACGGAGACGCGAATAAATACGCCCTCGGCGCGCGGGTTATTCCGACCACGCTCTACGTCGACGCGGCCGGCATCGTGCGCATCGTTCACGTCGGCCCACTCGCCGCGCCGGAGTTTCTCGCGCTGGCGCAACGGCGGCAGCCGTGAACGCCCGGCACCGCGGAATCGTCATCGGGTTCGACTATTACGCTCGCTATCTCGCGCGTCTGCTCAACGAGTACTCCGAGCGCTGGCGGCTGCAGGCGTACCCAAGCTCGCGCCTGGGGACGGTCCAGGCGCTCTGGTCGCTGCGCAAAGCCGACGCGTTGATCTCGTTCGGCGGCCCGGGGCCGAGCCTGGCGCTCGCCGAGGTCGCCCGCGCGCGCCGCATTCCGGTCATCGTCATCTGGGCCGGGAGCGACGTGCTGACCGCTGCCGAAAACCCGTTCGACCTCGCGGTCATCAAACGCCGCGGGTTCACCAATCTCGCCGACGGCGCGTGGCTCGTCGACGAGCTGCGCAATTTGGGCATCGACGCCGCATATCGCCCGGTTACCTCCGTCGCCGTCTCGCCCGCGGTCGCGCCTTTTCCACGGCGCTTCCGGGTACTCACCTATCTGCCCGAACCGCGCCGGGCGTTCTACGGCGAGAGCCGCGTCTACGACGTGGCGCGCGCGATGCCGGACGTTGAGTTCGTCGCGATCGGCGCCGGCAAGCCGAATCCGGAGGCGCCACCCAACGTCACCTTTTGCGGGTACGTTGACGACGTGCCGGCGCGGATCGACGCGGCGACCGTGCTACTGCGCCTGCCCGACCATGACGGCAAGTCCATGCTCGTGCTCGAAACGCTCGCGCGCGCTCGCCACGTCGTCTGGACGCACGGCTTCCCCGGCGTGCACCGCGTGTGCGGCGTCGACGATGCGCTCGCGGCGCTGCACGGGCTCTATCGCGCCCACCGCGTCGGCTCGCTCGAACTCAATCACGCGGGGCGTGTCCACGTGCGCGACGAGTTCTCACCCCCCGAGATCGCGCGGCGCTTCGAGTCCGAGCTCGAGCGCGTCACGGCCCCGCGCCCGCAACGGCGCGAGCGCCTCGTCAAGCGTGCAGCGATCTCCGGCCTCGGTCTCTTCTCGGCCGAAGTCGCCAAAGAGATCGAGCGCCTCCACCCCGAGTGGGAAGTTGCGGTGCTCTCGACGGCTTCGCGGCTCGAAGTGATCGCGGCATTGTTGACGCTGATGCGATCGCGGATCTGGTACTCGATTGGGAGCCCGGTCACCGACCGCTGGGTCTATCTCTGCTCGCGCGCGTTGCGAAAGCCGCACGTCATTCACTGGGTCGGGTCGGATATCGAATACCTCAAGCGATCGTCGCTGCTGCAGAAGCTGCTGCGCGCGCGGGCCATCACCCACCTGACCGAGGTCTCCTGGACGGCCGACGAACTGCGCGGGCTCGGGCTGCCTTCGCGGATCGTTCCGCTTCCGCTGCGTCATCGGGCCGGCACGGTCAAGCCGTTGCCGCAACGGTTTACGGTCATGCTCTACCTGCCCAAAGCGCGTACCGAGTTTTATGGCAAGAGCGACTACGAATCGCTGCTGCGCGAGTTCGCCGGCGATTCGCTGCGCGTCGTAATCGTCGGCGGCGGCAGCCTCGACGTCCCGGCCGGCGTCGAGGTCGTCAATCTCGGTTGGCGCGACAATCTGCGCGACGTCTACGAGCAGGCGACCGTTCTGATCCGGCTGACGCGCGGGGACGGACTCTCCCTCATGGTGCTCGAGGCGCTTTCGTTTGGGCGCTATGTGATGTGGTCGAAGCCCTTTGCGCACGCGCTGCACGTGCGCCATCGCCAAGACGTCTGCGCGGGATTGCGCGCGCTTCTCACGCGCCACCGGCGCGGCGAGCTCCTGGCGCGCTACGCCGTCGCCGAGGCGATCGCCAGAGAGTACGCGCCCGAACGAGCGGTAGATCAGATTCTGCGCTCCTGGGAGGAGGCGCGGTGATCCATCAACTCTCGATCGCGCAGTGGAAGAGTTTCGACGCGGCGCATCCCGCGCCGACGTTCTTCGCGCGTCCGGCGTGGTCGCTCGCCTTGGCGTCAGCCTTTCCGCACCTTCGCCCGACGCCGGTCCACGTCGGCCTCGACGACGGCGGCGTACTCGTGCCGCTCATGCAGGTCTCCGGCGGACGGCTCGGCTGGAAGGCTTTCGTCGGGATGCCGCTCGGCTCGTACACCTGCGCGTTGCGCATGGACGGTTCGATCGCGTCGCCCCAGGAGTTTGCGCGAGCGCTCGCGGTGCTCGGACGCTCGTGCGATGCGCTGACCGTCACGCCGTGGCCGCTTGCCGATTGGCAACATCCTGCAGCCTGGACGGCGCGGCGTCACGAGACGTCCGTCATCGATCTGCGCGACGGCGCCGAAGGCGCGCTGCGCGCGATGACCGGCGTGAGCCGGCGGATGGCCGGCCAGGCGCGGCGTAACGGCGTCGAGTGCGCGCCTTGCGGCTCGCCGGCGCTCGCGATTACCACCTATCATTCGATCCTGCAAGAGGCCTCGCGGCGTTGGGGACTTCGCAAGCCGACGCTTCCCAAAGAGCTGCTCGAAGCGCTCGTCACGCATGGCGGAGAGGACGTCGAGATCTGGCTCGCGCACTGCGACGGCCATCCCATCGCCGGCGGCGTCGTGCTGTACGGCGGCGACGAGCTCTTCTTCTATAGCGCCGCGATGAAAGACGCGTTCGCGCGCCTGCGGCCGAGCAACGCGCTCAACGTCGCGTTGATCGAAGCCGCCGTCTCCCGCAAGAAGCGTTGGTATAACCTCGGCGCGAGCGAAGGTCTCCCCGGCGTCGAGCGTTTCAAGCGCGGCCTCGGCGCGCGCATCGTGCCGTACCACGAGCTGCAGCGCGACCGCTTCGCCTTTTCCGTTTACTCGCGGCTCGGATCTTCGCTGCGCCGGCGCGCCACGCGAAGGGCCGCACTCCCCGCTGAGGTCGCCGATGGTGCACGCGAGCCTGCCTGAGCTGGTCGAGGCCTCGCCGGCTTCGCTCGAGCGAGCGGCAGCGCGCGCCCTGCCGGAGCGCCTTGCGGTCGTCTGGACGATCGCGTTGCTCTTCACCGACGTCCTCGCCGTTCTCGCGGCTGCGTACGCACTCGGCCTTCCGGCCTCGGCCGGGCCGGCGGCTTGCCTCGTCGTCTGCGGCGCGCTCGCGCTCTGCGGCGCGTATGGCACGTCCTTTGCCGCACGGCCGCGCGACGAAGCCTATCACGTGGGCGCCACCGGCGCGCTTGCGGCCCTGCCGTTCTGGGCGCTTCTCCACCTCGTCGCGGGTCTCGCCTCGTTCGTCGTGCTCGCAACGCTCGCGCTCGCGCTGGCAGCAATCGCGCTCGTTCGCGGCCTGCTGCACGCGGCGCGCCATCTCGACGACGATCCTCCCACCGGCGGAGCCGCATTCGTCTCGCCGCAAGCACAGTGGCGCGCGCGCCGGCGCGCTTTTGCTGCTTGGAAATCGGGCCTCGACGTCACGCTGGCGTCGGCCGGCCTGCTGCTGCTTTCGCCGGTCCTCGCGGTCGCGGCGATCGGAATTGCGCTCGAGTCGAGCGGACCGGTCTTCTTCACGCAGCGGCGTGCCGGCCGCGCGGGCGCTCCCTTCACGCTGATCAAGCTTCGCACGATGCGTCTCGACGCCGGCGGCGCTTGGGCGCGATCGGGCGACGCGCGGATCACGCGGGTGGGAGCCTTCCTGCGACGGAGCAGTATCGACGAGATTCCCCAACTGCTCAACGTGATCCGCGGCGAGATGTCGCTGGTCGGGCCCCGCCCCGAGATGCTCGAATACGCGCGGCGCTTTTCGAAGACGATTCCACACTACGACGAGCGCCATCTGCTGCGCCCAGGGCTGACCGGCTGGGCGCAAGTTCAGCTCGAGCGGAATCTCGCGCCCGATGACGTGCCGCGCGTCGCGCCCTACGACCTCTTCTACGTCGAGCATGCGTCGCCGGTGCTCGACGCAATCGTCATCCTCAAGACTGCCGCGGAGTTTCTCTTCCAACGTGCGGTATAATCCACAATCGCCTGCGGTGTTAACCCCGGTCGCGCACGGCGTGCTCTACGACGCGCTCTTTACCCTTGCCGCGCGAATGTTCAACGTGCTCGGGCTGCTTGCCGTCGGCGTCCTGACCGCTCGCGCGCTCGGCCCCGCCGGGAAAGGCCTCTACGCGCTACCCGTCGTGCAGGCCGGCATCGTTTCGACGATCTTTGCCGGCCTATCATCGGCGACGTCCTATTATCTCCTCACCGGTAAGGCGGGACGAAACGTGATCGCGCCGTCGACCATCGCGATGCTGCTCTTCGTCCTCGCCTCTGCGATCGCGGTCGTTCCGATCGCCGTCCTCGGCCACGCGTTCTGGGCGGCTCCGGCGGCGATCGCGTCGCTGCCGGCGACCGCGCTCGTCAACGTCGTCACCGGATACGTCGTCGGCACCAAGCGCGTCCGTGCCGCGGCAACGCTGGCGCTGGTGACGACGGCAGCCACGTTCGTCTTTACGGTAGCCGGTTTCGTCCTCGTGACCCGCGCGCCGTTCGTGGCGATCGCCGCCTGGATCGCCTCGACGACGCTCGTTGCCGCGGGGGCGTGGGCGATCGTGCTCCGCGATGCGCGACGTCTCGAACGCGGAAGCCCGGTGCCGGTCGGAGCGTACGCGCGCATGGCGCTGAAGGTCGGGGCGACGAGCCTCGTGACCTTGTTGAACTACCGCGCCGATCTTTATATCGTTGCGATCCTGTTGCCGCCGGCCGAACTCGGCTTATACAGCGTCGCGACGTCGGTGCCGCAAAGCCTGCTCTTGCCGACGCAGGTGGCGGCAACGGTGACGACGCCGCACATCGGAAGCCTCGAGCGCGGCGCCGCCGGCCGGCTCGCGGCCCGATGCGTCCGCAACAACCTGCTTGCAGCCCTGCTGCTCTCGGCCGCGCTCTTCGTCTTTGCTCCGTTCCTGATCGAACTCTTTTACGGTGCCGCGTTCCTGCCGCTCGTGCCGGCGCTGCGCATCCTCTTGATCGGCGTCGTGGCGCTGGCACTCGGCAGCCCGGTCTCGACCTACTACACGTTGAAACTTGCCAAACCCGAAGTGCCGTTGATCCTAGCGGGTGCGTCCGCTGCGATCTGCATCGCCGCGAGCCTCGTCCTGGTTCCGCGCATCGGTATCCAGGGTGCGGCGCTCGCGTCGACGGCCGCCTATATCGTCGGACAAGCGCTCGGCCTGATCTACTTCGCGCGCAGCACCGGGATCGCGATGCGGACGATCCTCGTACCGACCTACGACGACGTTCGGCTCTACGGGACCTTTCTGCACCAACTCTATCGCGACGGCGCGCGCTTCTTTGCGCCACGACTCGACCCCGGGGCGAAGACGCCGTGATCGTCCGCTCGGTCTCTGCCCGTGCGCTCGCGCCGGCTCTCGCGGCCGCGCTGCTCGCCGCCACCGCGGCCTCTGCCGCGGTGGCGCTCACCCTCTTGGCGGGAACCAAGAGCGGCATCGCGCTCGCGACCATCGCCGTGGGCGGCCCCGCCTTCGCCTACTTGGCGATCGTGGCGCCGGCGATCTTTCCGTTCGGCTCCTATGCCGCGCTCGTTCCCTTCGACAACTTGCTCGACGTCGCGGCGTTCGGCACGCTGACGAAAATCCTCGGCATCCTCACCGGCGTCGCGTTCCTGGCCTTCATGCTGCGTACGCGCCGCGCCGTCTCGCCACCCAAGGCGCTCTTCATCTGGAGCGCGCTCGTCGTCTGGCTCGCCGCGACCGCGTTCTGGGCAATCGATCAGCAATCGGTCTTTGCGCTGCTCCCCACCGCCTGCGAGCTCGTCGTCCTCTTTGCGGCGGTCTCCGTCTTTCCAAGCGATCGTAAAGCGGTAAGCGCTTGCGTCATCGCGACCGTCGCAGGCGGCGTGGCTGCCGCCCTCTACGGCGCCTATCTCTTCCATAGCGGCATCGACATCGCGGCGCGCAGCAATCGCCTCTGGATCATGACCGACTCGAGCGAGATCGATCCGAACCACTTCGCGGCGGCGTTACTCCTGCCGATTTCGCTCTGTGCCGGAACCGCGCTCTACACCCGGCGCGTGGTGCCGGCCGTCGGCGCCACGGCGGCGCTAGCGATCATGCTGGTCGGCGTTGCCGAGAGCGGCTCGCGCGGCGCAGCGATCGGCATCGCCGTCATGGCACTCTACCTCTTCGTGCGCAGCGACCGGCGCTTGCGCCTCGCGCTCGGCGCACTCCCTGCCGCCGCGGGTCTTGCGATCTTGAGCCTGCACACCTCCATCTGGGCGCGCTTCGCCCAGACCCTCTCGAGCGGCGGCTCCAACCGGCTTCCGATCTGGAAAGTCGGGCTCACGACCCTCAAATCGCACTGGCTGCTGGGCGCCGGGTACAACAACTTCGGCTTCGCGTACGATCAGGCGTTTCTCCAGACGCATCAGACCCAGTTCGCGAACTGGCACCGCGCACCGCACGACCTCCTGATCGGTACCGGCGTCGAGCTCGGCATCGTCGGCGTCGCCTTGGTGATCGCCGGATGGGTTGCCCAGTTTCGCATGCTTCGCAACGTACCGGCAACCAGCCCCGAGTATCCCCTCCGTCTCGCGCTCGAAAGCGCCGTGCTCGCCACCTTTGTCGCCGCACTCTTTCTGGATGTCATGATCGCCAAATATCTCTGGCTGACGTTCATGCTGATCGCGCTGATTCGCAACGCTTCTTTGCGGTGCCCGTCATGAGCCGGCGCAGCGCGTTCTTGCCGTACTGCAAGCCCGCCGTCGGCGAGGCCGAGGCCAACGCGGTCACGGCCGCGCTGTTGCGCGGCTGGCTCACGACGGGGCCACAAACTGCGGCCTTCGAGGAGGCGTTCGCCCGCGAAAGCGGCGTCTCGCACGCCGTTGCGCTCAACAGCTGTACCGCCGGCCTGCACCTGGCGATGGTTGCACTCGGTGTCGGACCGGGCGACGAGGTCGTCATGCCGTCGCTGACGTTCGTCGCCGGCGCGCAATGCGCGATCGAGCTCGGCGCGCGCCCGGTCTTATGCGACGTGGATCCGGAGACGTTCGGCGCGACCCTCGCCACGATCGCACCGGCGGTCACGCCCCGCACCAAAGCGATCGTCACGATGCCGTACGCCGGCCGCCCGGTCGGCATCGCCGAGATATGCGCCTTCGCGCGACAGCGCGGCATCGCGGTCATCGAAGACGCCGCGCACGGCGCCGGGACGCTCGACCGCGGCCGATGGCCCGGCACGCATAGCGACGCCGCGGTCTTCAGCTTCTACGCGACCAAGAATCTGACGACGGGCGAAGGCGGCATGCTCCTCGCCAACGATGGGACGCTCGCCGAGCGCGTCCGGCGGCTCTCGCTCCACGGCATGAGCCGCGACGCCTGGCAGCGCTACGGCGGGCGCGGTACGTGGCGCTACGACGTCCTCGAGCCGGGCTACAAGTACAACATGCCGGATCTCGCTGCCAGCATCGGGATCGTACAGCTGCAGCGCCTGCCGGCGTTACAGCGACGGCGCGACCAGATCGCGGCGCGGTACGTCGCGGGCCTCGCCGGCCTGCCGGGCATCGCGTGCCAGCGTCGGCCCGATCATCCCGACGATCGCCACAGCTGGTGCATGTTCGCGCTGCTCGTCGACGAGCCGGCGGCCGGCATAAGCCGCGACGCGTTCGTCGAGGAGCTGCGCCGGCGGAACGTCGGCACGAGCGTCCACTACATTCCGACGCACGCTTTTAGCGCGTACGGCGGGCTTGCCGTCAAGCCGCTGCCCGCAACCGACGCGATCGCGCGTTGCATTCTCTCGCTTCCGCTCTATCCGCAGATGACCGACGTGGACGTCGAGGACGTCCTCGACGCAGTCGACGCGGTTCTCGCGCGCGGCGACGCCGCAACTGTCGCCTAAAAATGAACTCTCTAGGCGAGTCCCATCTTGATCGCGTGAACGGCGGCTTGCGCCCGCGCGTAAATGTTCAGCTTGGAGAAGATCCGGCTGATGTGGTTTTTGACCGTCTTCTCCGAAAGATTGAGCCTCGCGCTGATCTCCTTGTTCGAGAGGCCCTCAGCGATCAGCCGGATGACCTCGGTCTCGCGGACCGAGAGCTCGTCGAGGTCCGGACGCCCGTGCGACATGGACCGCCGGCGTAGGAGGCCGCCCGCGACGCGCGGGTCGACGTATGTATCGCCCGCGGCCACCATCTTGACGGCCCGCATCAGCTCGGCCGGCGTGACGTCCTTGATGATGTACCCCTCCGCCCCGGCCGCCAGGCAGCGCTGCATCAGCTCGGCCAGCGGACGCATCGAGAGGACGCAGATGCGGGCGTGCGGGACCGCCTCGCGGCAGAGGCGCAACGCCTCGGTTAGCTCGATGACGCTGCCATCGACGTCCAGGAGAATCAGGTCGGGTCGCGCCTTGACCAGGGCCGTCGGGGAGACCGACTCCGAGTCTCCCACGATCGAGACGTCCGGCTCCAGGGCAAAAACCTGGCACAGCGCCTTGCCGAAGAGCACCTGCACTTCGATTACGTATAAACGGATAACCTTGCTGACGGCTGCTATCACGGTGCACCTTCGGTTGAGCGGTTATTTCGTTCCAAGGCGAATAGTAGTACAAATATACTATGGTCGAGGCCTCTCGCATCCCCGCAAATGAGGATTTTTACTCAGACTCACCCCAAAAAGACCCATACCGCCTACCCGGGGTACCGGGGGCGGTGGGGCTACTCGGCCTAATGCGGGCGCACCACACCGAGAATCGCGAGGTCCGGACGGAGGTGGACCGCCCGCTACTACGCCCGCTCAGGCCGGCAGAGCTGCCGGCAGTCGCGGCAATCCACGCCGCGGCGTTTCCGGAGAGCTGGCTGACCGCGCTCGGACCGGCCACGATCGAGCGCTACTACGACTGGCAGCTCCGCGGCCCGCACGAGGCCTACCCGTTTTCGGCGAGCCTCGACGGCCGGCTCGCCGGCTTCTGCTTCGGCGGCATCTTCCCGACCGCCATCTCGGGGTTTCTGCGGCGCAACCGCGCACATCTGGCCTGGCGCGTGGTCGCGCGCCCGCGCCTGGTCGCGAACCCCCGGCTCTACGAG
>JBARBD010000195.1:0-6834 GCA_049792675.1 Vulcanimicrobiaceae bacterium
GAGCACCAGTGTTGCGAGCGCGCCGACGATCGCGCCGAGGCGCAGCGGCGGAGAGAGCGCAAAGCTCAACGTTGCCAGGAAACAGCAGGCCATCGCAGCGATCGCCGCGGGAGGCAGCGCCCCAAGCGGCGAGCGGCGCACGAGCGGCGCGACGCGCCGTTCCGACGCGCGTTGAAACTGCAAGTACGCGAGCAGCATGATGGAGGCGACGCCGAGCGAGAAGAGCGTGTACGGCACGATGAACGGCAGGGCGGGAAACAACGCGAGCGCCGCGATCGCCATGCCGCAGAGGCCGAACCATCGCCCGTAGGTGCGGGAAATGCCTTCGGCATCCTGGCGCGCGATCAGCACGCGCTGCAAGCGTTCGCGTTGATCCGGGGAGAGATCGCCGGTCGAACATTTGACGTATTGCGCTACGCCCCAGAAATAGCCGGGCGAGAGAAATGCCCAGAGCCCGACGACGAAGACCGCCCCGGCCATCACCAGGCGGGCCGGATCACCAAGGAGCGTGTGGAAGAACGTCATTGTATTAAGAGCCTAATACAATACCCCGTTTTGTGTCAAGGCCTTGGTTCAAAACCACGAGAGCCCGAACAGGGCGCTCACGGCTGGGCCCGTATCTCGCAGCGCAATGGCGGCGAGCGGGGAGCTCCACGAGAGCCGGCGGCTCGGAGTCTTAGACGGGCTGCGCGGCCTCGCCGTTTTGCTGGTCCTCTGGTATCACGTCTGGGAGATCTCGTGGCTCGCGCCGCCGGACTGGTTGGAGTTCTTGCCGGCGACCGGCTTCGTCGGCGTGCACCTCTTCTTTTTCTTGAGCGGCTTCGTGATCGCGTACCCGTTCGTGCGGGCTGCGTTGGCCGGCGCGCGACAGCCGACGTGGACCGAGTTCGCGTGGCGGCGCTTCGCAAAGATCGTTCCGTCGTATCTGCTCGCGATCGCGGTCGCCTATGCGATCGGCTATGCCGCCGCGCAGCCCTACGCCTCGCCGATTCCCGATCTCGTGACGCACCTGCTCTTCATTCACACCTGGTTTCCGCAGCGATACGGGACGATCGACGGCGTGCTCTGGACGCTCGCCGTCGAGGTCGAGTTCTATCTCATCTTTCCGCTGCTGTGGTGGTGCTTCAAGCGGCGGCCGTGGCTGACCGCAGGCGGGATGATCGCGATCGCTTGGCTCTGGCGCGCGTGGATGGCGAAATGCTGCTTCACGACGCTCTTCGCGCAGTACGAAGAGAACCTGCCCGGTTATCTCGACATCTTCGCCTTTGGGATGCTCAGCGCGTACGTCTTTACGCGTTTCGGCGCTGCCTGGCGCGACTCACGCCTTCGCTACGCGGCGCCGCTGGTCGCGATCGCGGGGTTCGTCCTCTTCGTAGCCCTGTTGGAGAATCTCTACGCGCAGCGCCTCTTGCCGCAGTGGTCGGGCGTCTGGCAGATCACCAATCGCCCGTGGCTGGGCGCCGCATTCGCCCTGATCGCGCTCGGTTCGCTCGTCAGCCCGCGCTGGTGGCAGGTGCTCCTCGATAATCCGCCGCTGCGATTCCTCGCGACCATTTCGTACAATCTCTACCTCTACCACCAGATGCTCGCGCGCGAACTGCTGGCATGGCATATCCCACCATACGCCGGCGATCCGCACGACGACGCCGCATGGCAGGAACGCTATACCGTGGTAGTCTTTGCCGTCACGATCGCGCAGGCGACGCTCGTCACCTACGCCTTCGAACGCCCGCTGTTGCGGATATCTAAGAGAGTTGAGCCTTGAAGATGCTCTGCGTCAGCCCTTCGATCACCGGAACTCGAACTTCCTTACCCTGAAAGGCGGTAACGAAGGTCCAAATCCACAAGACGAACCAGACGAGCCCGAGCAGCCACATCACCGGGAAGAGAATCAGCAAGATGTGAATGAGGCTCGATGCGAACGACCAGGCGACCCAGATTACGATGTACAGCCCCCACATCGTGATCGACTGTGCGGCGGACCACTTGACGAACTTATTGGTTCCACCACCGACGAGCATGATGATGCCGCCGATGATGCCGAGCAAATATGCGAGGCCGGCGGCAAGGTTCGGCTGAAGTCCGAACGGTGCATCCGAGGGAGGTTGGGTAACCGACATTGGCACGCCCTTTCGTAGCTTGACCCACTCCGATTGACGGTTGCTTTGCTTTACGAGGGGGTCTCTCCTACTTCGCAAAAAGGAGCCGATGCGCGATGAACCGGCACTTCTGGTACCTGCTGCTCATCCTGCCCATCGTCGGCACCCTACTGCCGCCGCTCTACAACCACGCCTGGCCGACGCTTTTCGGCTTGCCATTCTTCTATTGGTACCAGCTGGCGTGGGCGATCGGCACCGGCGTCGTGCTCGGGATAGTCGTCATATTGACGCGGGAACGCCGCGATGTCTAGCGCCGCCGTCGTGCTCGCGGTGCTGCTGGCCGCCGTTACCATTCTCGGCTTCTTCGCGGCCCGCTGGGGACACGCGAATCTCGACAGCCTCGAAGAGTGGGCGCTGGGCGGACAGCGCTTCGGCACGATCGTCTCGTGGTTCTTACTCGGCGGCGACATCTACACCGCGTATACCTTCGTTGCGGTGCCGGCGCTGGTCTACGGCGTCGGTGCGCTGGGCTTCTTCGCCGTCTCGATCACGAGCGTCGCCTATCCCACCGCCTTCATCGTGATGACGCGCTTCTGGCCGGTCGCGCGGCGGCGCGGCTATCTAACCGGCGCCGATTTCGTCCGCGACCGCTTCGGCGACCGCGCCCTCGAGGTTGCGATCGCGCTGACCGGGATTCTCGCCTTGATGCCGTACATCGCGCTCCAGCTGGTCGGGATGCGCGCCGTCTTCCGCCAGCTGGGCCCCCTGGGAGCCGGCAACGGCTTCGCCGCGCTCACGGTGGCCTTCGTCTTGCTCGTCGCCTACACGTACACCAGCGGTCTGCGCGCACCGGCGCTGATCGCGTTCGTCAAGGATACGCTCATCTATATCACCGTGATCGCGGCCATCGTCGTGATTCCGCCGGCCCTCGGCGGGTGGCCGCACATCTTCGCCGTCGCCGACCGGGTACTCGCGACCCGGCCGCATCCGACCGCGACCCTGCTGCTCCCGCACCAATACTTCGCCTATGCGACGATGGCGTTCGGGTCGGGGCTAGCGCTCTTCATCTACCCGCACTCGATCACGACCGTGCTCGCGGCCGGGAGCAAAGAGGTCGTGCGGCGCAACGCGGCGCTCTTGCCGATCTACTCGGTGCTGCTCGGCCTGCTTGCGATTCTGGGGTACTGCGCGATCGCCGCAACGATCGCCCCTAAAGATGCGACCAACGTCATGCCGCTGCTCTTCGCGCGCTTCTTCCCCGGCTGGTTCGCGGGCGTCGCCGACGCGGCGATCGTCATCGGCGCGCTCGTTCCGGCCGCGATCATGTGCATCAGCGCCGCGAACCTCTTCGCCAGCAACGTCTTGCGCGAGTACTCGCAGCAGCGCTCGCACGTCGAGACGCCGACCGTCAAGATGCTCACGCTCTCGGTCAGCGCCTTCGCGCTGCTCTTCATCTTCTTCGTCCCGGTCCCGTACGCGATCGACTTCCAGCTGCTGGGCGGCGCACTGATCCTGCAGACGTTTCCGGCCTTTGCGATCGGCTTGTGGACGCGGTGGTTCCATCCGCGGGCGCTCTTGATCGGCTGGGCCGCCGGCCTGACCGCCAGCGCCGCGATGGCCTACGCGAACGGGTTCGCGCCCAACTTTACGATCCACGCCTTCGGCGGCCAGCTGACCGGCTTCATCGCCCTCTACTCGCTCGCGCTCAACCTCGCGGTAAGCACCGCGCTGACGCCGGTCCTCAACGCGATGCGCGTGCATGCCGGGATCGACCGCACCACGGCGGCGGACTTCGCATGAGCGAGAAGATCAATCCGCCGGGTTGGCCGCGCCCGAGCGGCTACGCCAACGGCGTTCTCGCGCAGGGGCGCTACCTGGCGATCTCGGGACAGATCGGCTGGAACGAGCGCGGCGAGCTGGTCTCCGGCGACTTCCTCGAGCAAGCGCGCCAAGCGCTGCGCAACGTTATGGCGGTGCTGACCGCCGCCGGCGGAAGCGCCGAGCATATCGTGCGCCTCACCTGGTACATCACCGACAAGACCGAGTATCGCGCCAACCTGCGCGCGCTGGGCGCAGCCTATCGCGAGATCGTCGGCGACCAGTATCCGGCGATGGCGCTCGTCCAGGTCGCGGATCTGCTCGAAGACGGGGCGAAGGTCGAGATCGAGGCGACCGCGATCCTTCCCTAAGCGAGCTCTCTGAGCTTGTAGCGCTGCAGCTTGCCGGTTTGCGTCCGCGGCAGCTCGGCGACGAACTCGATCTCGCGCGGCGCTTTGAACGGCGCGATCTGGGCTTTGCAGAACTCGCGCAGCTCTTCGGCCTTCGCGTCGTTGGGATCGCAGCCGTCGGCGAGCACGATGAAGGCTTTGACGAAGTGCGTCTCTTTCTGGCGGTCGGCTTTGCCGACGACGGCCACCTCCTTGACGTCGGCGTGCGCGATGAGCGCTTGCTCGACCTCGGGGCCCGAGATGTTGTAGCCGGCCGAGACGATCATGTCGTCGGTGCGCGCGACGTACCAAAAATATCCCTCGGCGTCGCGACGGTAGGCGTCGCCCGGATAGTTCCAGCCGTTCTGAACGTAGATCGCCTGGCGTTCGTCTTGCAAATATTTGCAGCCGGTCGGCCCTTTCACCGCGAGGCGTCCGATCGTGCCGTCGGGGAGCGGTCGCCCATCGTCGTCGTGGACCTCCGCGACGTAGCCCGGCACGGCGCGGCCGGTCGACCCCGCGCGTACGTCGCCTTCGGGCGATCCGACGAAGATGTGCAGCATCTCGGTGCTGCCGATGCCGTCGAGAATCTTCACGCCGGTACGCGCGCGCCAGCCCTCCCAGACGGCCTTGGGAAGCGGCTCGCCGGCTGAGACGCAGGTCCGCAGCGTCGAGAGATCGCGCGCCTCCGACGCGGTCGCCATCGCGCGATACGCAATCGGCGCGGTGAAGAGCGTGGTCACGCCGTAGCGGCCGATCGCGTCGAGCAGTTCGTTCGGGCCGGCCTTCTCGAGCAGCAGCGTCGCGGCGCCCGCCCAGAGTGGAAAGAGCAGCAATCCGCCCAGGCCGAAGGTAAACGCGAGCGGGGGACTGCCGCAGAACAGATCGTCTCGCCGCGGCTGCAGCACACGCGCGCCGTACGTGTCGCACGTCGCCAGCAGATCGCGGTGGAAGTGCATCGCCGCCTTCGGCGTACCGGTCGTGCCCGAGGTAAAGGCGACGAGCGCAACGTCTTCGGCGTAGGTCTCGACGTTCTCAAACCGCTCGCTCTTGCGCCCCATCTTGGCTTCGAGCGGATCGCCGTTTGGGTCGCCGCCGAAGTAGGCGGCGCGCACGCCGCCGTACTCCTGGCAAGCGCGATCGAGCTCCGCGCGCAGTCGCGCGTCGCAGAGCGCGTGCTTGACCTGCGCCTTCTCCATAATGAAGCGCAGCTCGCCGGCGCGGTAGAGCGGCATCGCGGTCACGGCGATCCCGCCGGCCTTGAGCACGCCGAACCAGCAAGCCGCCAGCATCGGCGTGTTCGGCGCAAGCAGCAGCACGCGGTTGCCCGGCTCGAGGCCGAGATCTTCGACCAGCACGCCGGCGATGCGATTGGCCGCGTGCTGCAGATTGCGGTAGGTCCATTCGAGCCCCGGCGCGAGGACGCAGCGCCGATCGCCGTTCTCGCCGCCGGCGTGGCGGTCGAGCAGCATGGCCGCGGCGTTGATCCGCTGCGGATAGGCGAGCGTGACGCCTTCGCAGCGCACTTCAGGCATCGCTTCGGGCAGCGGAAGACGTTCCTGAGCGAACGTGTCCACGTAAGCCGTCGAGCGGGTCGTCAATCCGCTAAGCTCTGCTTGGCGATTACGAGCTGCTGGATTTCGCTTGCGCCCTCGTAGATGCGCAGCGCGCGCACGTCGCGGTAGAGACGTTCGACGATCTCGCCGCGCGTGACGCCGCGGCCGCCGAAGAGCTGCACGGCACGATCGCAGACGCGCCCGGCCGCCTCGGTCGCAAACCACTTCGCCATCGCGGCTTCGCGCGTGACGCGCGCCGTGCCGGTGTCTTTCGCCCAGGCAGCGCGGTAGACGAGCAGGGCGCTCGCATCTACGTCGGTCGCCATTGCGGCTATCGCCGCCTGCGTGAGCTGCAGCGCCGCAAGCGGCGCGTCGAAGAGTTTGCGCGAATTGGCGTGCGCGATGCTTTCGGCGAGCGCGCGTTCGGCGAAGCCGAGCGCGGCCGCGCCGACGCTGCTGCGAAAGACGTCGAGCGTCGCCATCGCGATCTTGAAGCCCGCCCCTTCGTCGCCGATGCGAGCGCTGGCTGGAATGCGGGCGCGCTCGAAGCGCAGCGTGCCGAGCGGATGCGGCGAGATGGTCTCGATGCGCGCCGCGACGCTGCAACCCGGCGTGTCTGCGTCGACGGCAAAGGCGCTCAACCCCTTGGCGCCGCCGGCGCCGGTGCGCGCGAAGACCACGTAGAGGTCGGCCAAACCGGCGTTGGAGATCCACGTCTTCTCGCCGTCGAGCACGTAGTGGTCGCCTTCGCGCACGGCGCGCGTCGCAAGCGCCGCCACGTCGGAGCCGGCCTCGCGCTCGGAGAGCGCAAAAGCCGCGATGACGCTGCCGTCGGCGATTTTCGGCAGATAGCGGCGCGCAAGCTCGGCGCTGCCGAAGAGGACGAGCGGCCCGGCCCCGAGCCCTTGCATCGCAAACGCAAAGTCGGCGAGCGCGGAACGCTGCGCGAGCCGTTCGCGCGCGAGGCAGAGC
>JBARBD010000196.1:0-8636 GCA_049792675.1 Vulcanimicrobiaceae bacterium
GCCACCGAACGCATCCTCGAGCGCGCGCTCGACGACGCCGGCAAATCGATCGACGAGTTCCACATCGCGCATTGCCCCGAACGCGTCATTCCGGGCGCGATCATGACCGAGTTGCGGACCAACGCGCGCGTCGTCGGCGGGCGCACGCCGCGCGACGCCGAGATCGTGCGCGCGCTCTACGAGTCGTTCTGCGAGGGCGAGATCGCGCTGACCTCGACGCCGGTCGCCGAGTTCGTGAAGGTCGTCGAGAATACGTTCCGCGACGTCAACATCGCCTTTGCCAACGAGTTGGCCGTCTTCGCCGAAGAGCTTGGCGTCGACGTCTGGGAGACGATCGCGATTGCGAACAAGCACCCGCGCGTCGATATTCTCCAGCCGGGTCCGGGCGTGGGCGGACACTGCATCCCGGTGGATCCGCACTTTCTCTCCGACGCCAACCCGGTCGCCACCGAGCTGATTCAATCGGCGCGGCGCGTGAACGACCGCATGCCGTACCGCATCGTGCGGCGCATCTCCGAGCTCGTCGACCCCCCGCGCGGAAGCAAGATCGCGCTGCTCGGCGCGGCCTATCAGGCCGACGTCGACGACGCGCGCGAGAGCCCGACGGCGGCGATCGACGCGCTGCTGCGCCAGCGCGGATACACGACCGCCATTTACGACCCGCTAGTCACGCGCTTCGCGCGCCCGCTCTGCGAGTCGCTCGAAGAGGCAGTCTCCGGCGCCGACGCGCTCGTGTTGATCACGCCGCACGCCGCGTTCCGGACGATTCGTCCGAGCGAGATAGCCCGGCTGATGCGCCGGCCGCGCCTGGTCGACACGCGGAAGTTCTTCGATACGCAGGATTGGGAGCGACGCGGCTTCGAGTGTTACGTGCTCGGCCGCCCGTTCCGCTCGCGCGTGATGAGCGCCGCGGTAGCGTAATGAAGCTGCGCCGGTTCGCGCTGGGCTTTCCGCTGACGTGGACGCACCGGCGCCCCTACTCGGTCTCCGGCCTCGAACATCCGGGTGAAGGCCGGTACTTCGTCGAGTGGGATCCCGGGCACGGCGTCTATGGCGAGGATTGGGCCGGCGCGCCGTTCGACGCGCGCGGCGTCCTGTTGAGCAATCCGTCGCGGGCCTACCATCCCATTCGCATCGCACAGTTTGCGCTGCATCGCTACGGCGTGTGGCTTGACCGCGGCGACGCAGCCGCCCGCGCCGACGTGCTCGCGCAGGCCGCGTGGCTGCGCGATCATCAGCAGGACGGAGATTCCCCGGGGCTCTACCGTTTCGAGTTTCCTTGGACGAAATACGGCGCCCAAGCCGGCTGGACGTCGGCGATGGCGCAGGGCGAAGCGATCTCGGTCCTCCTGCGCGCGCATCGTTTGGAACCGTCGCAGGGGTACGCCGACGCCGCGCAGCGCGCCGCGCAGCCGTTCCGCCACGACATCGCCCATGGCGGCGTCGTCTGGCGCGACGGTCGGGACGTCTTCTTCGAGGAGATCGCCAACGAACACGCGCCGCACGTCCTCAACGGCTGCATCTTTGCGCTGTGGGGCATTTGGGAACTCTGGCGTACGAGCGGCGACCGATGGCTGGAACGAAACGTCGAGGACTGCGCCGATACCTTGCGGCGCTGGTTAGACCGCTTCGACACCGGCTGGTGGACGCGCTACAGCCTCATGGTGAGCGCGGGCGATCAGCCTCACATCGCGACCCTGAAGTACCATCAGTTCCATATCGCGCAGATGCGCGTGCTCGCCGAGATGTTCGACGAGCGGGCCTTCGAGCACGCCGCTCGCCGATGGGATTCGTATATCGAGCGGCCGCAGTCCCGCGCGCGCGTCGTCGGCGCGGCGCTGCAGAGCTTACCCGAGCGCTTCTTCGGACGCGACACGGTGCTGGGAGGCGCCCACACCTGAAAGCCTTAGTCGTCGCGCACTTCTATCCGCCCGAGCCGGGCGCCGCGGCGGCGCGCGTCGCGTCGCTCGTCACCGCGCTTGCCAAGGCCGGGCACGACGTCACCGTGCTCACGAGCTTCCCGTCGTTTCCACGGGGGCGTTTCGCCGACGCCAACCGCGCGTTCGTGCGCGTCGAGCGCGAGGCGAACGTGCGTGTCGTGCGCCTCTTCTCGATCCTGGTGCCGGGCATGCCCGGAAGCCGGGCGCTGCACTGGGCTTCGGCCGCGTTCGCCGCGTCGCTCTACGCGATGACGTCGAAGGAACGCTACGACGTCGTCCTGATCAGCTCGCCGCCGATCTCGGTCGCGATCCCGGGGCTCGTCGCAGCCTGGGCGCACCGCGCCAAGCTGGTGGTCGACGTGCGCGACGTCTTCCCCGACATCGCCGTGCAGATGGGCGTCTGGAAGGAGAATAGCTTGGCCGTCCGCGCGCTCGAGCGATTCGTGCGCCGGCTCTATCGCCGCGCCGACCTGATCGTCGCAGTCACGCCGACGGCGATCGAGCAGATCGCAAGCCGCGGCGTTGACCCGTCGCGCCTCGTCCTCGCGCGCAATGCCGCGGAACGTTTCGACGCGGTGCCTTCGCGGAGCAACGGAAACGGCAACGCAAGCCACGGCTTCACGGCGATCTATGCCGGCAACCTCGGGCTGACGACCGACGTCGACGTCCTGGTCGACGCCGCCGCGCTGGTCGCGACCGATGCGATCACCATCGAAATCGTCGGCGACGGCGCGCAGCGCGGCCGCCTCGACGAGCGCGTGCGCAACGAAAGCGTCGGCAACGTCGTGGTCAAGGGAAGCGTGCCGCGTCGCGACGCGATGACGATGGTTGCGCAGGCCGACGTTTCGATTATCCCGTTGCGCAAGGGTATCCAGGAGAGCGTTCCGACCAAGCTCTACGATTCGCTCTCGGTCGGCTGTCCGGTCGTCATCGTCGGCGAGGGCGAAGCGAAGAAGGAAGGCGCCTCGCTGGGCGCGTTCTGCACGCCGCCCGGCGACGCGCCGGCGCTGGCGGCGACGCTGCGTCAGCTCGCGCTGTTGGGCAAGGCCGAGCTTCGCGCGCTCGGCGAGTCGGGAAGGTCGCGCGTCGAGAAACGCGCCGATAGAGCCGATATCATGGACGAACTCGTCGCCCGCATCGGCACGCTCTGAGGTCCGGCCGCGACGTTGCGCAGTAGCGCGGCCATCGAGAAGACCAGCCAGGCATACTTGTACGTAAAAAGGTCGATCGTCATCGAGACCGCGATGGTGGCTAGGAGCGCCGCCTCCATCATGACGCGGTAATCGTAGAGCGCGCTGTCGCGCTTAATCGTACGCAGCGAGCGAAACGATTCGAAGAAGAACCACGCGATCAGCAGCAACCCGACGAGCCCGATCTCGACCAAATAGTGCAGGATGAGGTTGTGCGCCGGGCTGTCCCAACCGAACGGATACGGCTGATGGACGCCGAGATAGAAGAGATCGAAGGCCTGCTGGAAGTTCCCGATGCCGTATCCTTGCAGTAAGCGGTGCTTTGCGGCCTCGACCGCGACCGCCCAAATCGAGGTGCGCCCGGATCCACCCGTCTGCATCGCGGTTGAAAAGCGTTCCCAGACCGACGTCTGGGTCGTCGTCGCAGAGATGACGATCGCGATACTCGCGAGCCCGAGTTGGAAGCGATAGCGCGAGCGCCAGAGATAGTAGCCGGCGATGACCAGCAGCGCGGTCAAGGCTTCACGCGACCCGCTGTAGAGGATCGCTGCGACCAAGACGCCCACAGCGCCTAGGCAGGCGAGCTTTGCGACGATTCTGCGCGCGCGCAGGCCCCACATCGTTACGATCGCGATCGGGAAGAGCAACGCGTCGGCAAAGTGGTTGGGATCGATGTAGGTTTGGCCGGCTTTGAGGACCAGACGCAGGGGGCTCGCTTGAGCAACCAGCGCCGGGTCTTGATAGAACGCGTGGATGCCGTAGATGGCCGCGCAGACGCCGCCCGCGGCCACCAGCAGCAGCAACCGTTGGAACTCTGCCGGCGATACGGGCGTCATCGTGAGGACGGCGTAGAGGATCATGAGGCCGGCGTACGTCGCCATGATCTGCAGCGCGGCGCCTTGGTCGATCGCCCAGAAAATGCTGGCGAGCATCCAGGTGGCCAGCGCGAGCAAGACGACGACGGCGCGCCCGGTAATCGCAAGACGCCGATGGCGCACGACCCAGAGCAGCAGGAACGCCCCGGCCGCCATGCCGAGCAACTTCGTTAACGTTCCGAACGAACCGGTTCCGAGCAGATTGTCGAACGGAACGAGCAGTACGTAGAGGCCGAGGGGAAAATCGAGCGGGCGTTTGAGGGCGACGTAGAGTCCGATCGGCGCTAACGCCAAGCATGCGAGGGCCAGCGCTGCCGGGCTGACGCCGAAAACGAGGAGAAAGATGACGCTAACGCCTGCCAGCGCGGCTAGTACGCCCAGTGCCGCTCGAGGCGCAAAAGAGGGTATCGAAGTGATGGCCATGCCCTCCGAAAACTATATGCGCGGGCGCCCGCAGGGTCCAGAAGCGAAGGTCTCACCGGCCGGGGCCTTCGCCCCTCATCGGGGGCGCGCCGCGATGATATGCTGGCGAAACCTTGTCGGGTCACGGATTTTGGCAATGGCAGCTCGTGCTCGCCATAGTCCTCAACTTCATCGTCCAAGCGCTGGCGATCTCAGCCTATGCCGCTCGCCTCGCCGGCGCGCGCTCGGGGCGAGTCGCCACGGCGATCTCGCTTTTCAACATCTTTGCGACGAGCAGTCGCTTCGCGCAAATGCTCTATTCGCCGATGCTCGGCGCGCTCTCCGATCGCGCAGCGCTTACGTCGCTGGCCGGCTTTCAATGGCAGCTGCGCCTGATCGTCTTCTCGGGGGCGGCCGGCGCGATCTTGGGAACGCTCGCGGTTCCGACGTTCGTGATGCTCTACTTACGCGCGATCCATTCGCTCGAGCGCAACGGAAGCGTGCCGAAGGCGGCGCTCGGGCTCTTTCGCCCGGCCACGATCGTCGCGATCTTCAACGAGGTCAAGTTCGGCGTCGCGACGCGGCTGCGCGACATTCCATTCCGTAACGTGCCCAAGGATATTCTCGTCCTCAACGTGCTGGTGACCGCCGTCTATGGCATCGGCATCGTCGCGGCGGCCTACGCCAGCGTGCTCTATCCGCAGGCCGCGCGCACCGCCGTGCTCTCGAGCGGCTTGGTGAACGGCTTCGCGACAATCGCCTACAACATCGTCGTCGACCCGATGTCGGCGATGATCACCGACCGTGCGGTGCGCGGCGAGCGAACGATCCAAGACGTGCGCGCGCTCGTCGCCGGGCTTTCGCTCACCGCCGTGCTCGGGCTCTTCCTCTCGCAGCTGCTCCTGGTGCCCGGCGCGCAGTTGATCATGCTTGGCGCCAAGCTGATTACGGGGCACTAGGAAGCCCTCCGGTCTCTAGTGGCCCGGTACTTGCTGGGTCTTTCCGAGCGACAGTACCTCGAAGTCGGAGATATGGATCGAGCCGAGCGACGCCAGATCCGACGACTTCCAAGCGTTCGAGCCTTTCAGCGGCATCGCGTTGTAGAGCGAGTTCTGCTTCGCCGTGTCGGCGAGAAAGATGCCGTACGTCTTCATCGCCCGCGCGATCGCTCGGCTCTGCGGCCCGAAGCGCGAGATGTCGAAAGACGCTTTCAGGCGGAGATGCGCGCCGTACGGCAGCCGGTAGGGGCTGCTCCCTTTGAACGGGATGCCTTCGGCATCGCTCGCCGGGCGCACGAAGCTCCATTGCGAAACGCTGCCCGCCGGTGCCGCCCAGTTCAACGCGTGGTCGACCGTGCCCGACGCGACTTCCTCCCAGCGAACCATGCCCGCGTAGAGCGAGAGGCCCGACGCCATCGCCGACGGGTTTCCCGGCGCCAGCGGCGCGAAGGCGCGGTAGAGGTTCCAGTGCGCCCCGCTATACGCCGAGAGCACGCCGGCGGCAAACGTCGTGTCGTAGGTTTCGTAGAGGTCGCACGTGCCGTCTTGCACGACGATCGCGTGCGCGTCGCTGAGCGGTTCGATCTTGAAATCGGGGCTCCACGGATAGGGCACGTCGAACGCGTGGTACGAAACCTTCGGCCGCACGCGGTACATCCGCGTGCTGGTCTGCGCGACGTTGATGTAATGGGCCGGCTTTGCGGCGATCCAAAACTCGCTGGTGTTCCCCGCGGCGATCGCTGCTTGGATATACCGATCGCTATTCGGATCGACCGGCGCGCTCGCAACCGGGCGGCTATAGTAGTCGCCGGCTGCAAACTCGGGGCAGTTGAAAAGCTGCGCTACGAGCGCCAATACCGGTACCACCACCTAGTGGCCGGGCACCTGCTCGACGTTCTTGAGCTTGAGCACGTCGAAATCGCTCATGGTGATCTGCGAGAGCGCGGAGAGATCCGACGAGCTCCACGGGTTGGTGCCGTCGGAGGCGTTCGCAAAGTAGATCGCGTTGCCGCCCGAGCCTGTATCGGCGAGGTAAACGCCGTACGTCTTCATCGCATTGGCGACCATCGTCGCTTGCGGGCCCCAGCCTGACGTGCTAAACGAGGCTTTCAGGCGCAGGTGCGCTCCATACGGAATCTGATACGAGCTGCTGCCGCCGAAGGGCAGCCAATCCGTATCGCTTGCCGGCCGTACGAAGCTGTACTGCGAGACCGTGTTCGCGATGCCGTCCCAGTTGAGCGCGTGATCGATCGAGCCGGCTTGGTAATCTTCCCATCGCACCATCCCTGCCATCAGCGGCAGGCCCGACGCCATCCCCGACGGCGTCCCGGGCGGCAGCGGCACGAAGTGATCCCTCAAGCTCCAGTTCGCTCCGCAGTACGCGCTCAGCGTGGGGTAAGCGTACGACGTTCCGTAAGCCTCGAAGAGGTGGCACTTCTGCGTCTGCACGACGATCGCGTGAGCGTCGCCGAGCGGCTCGATGTAGAAGTAGCTCTGCCAAGGGTAGGCGACCGGAAACTGGTGGTACTTCACCTTCGGCTGCACGGTCAGCAGCGGCGTCTGATCGTTTGCGAGATTGACCTGCTCGACGCCGGTCGAGGCGTAGAAGCCCATCGTGTCCCCGGCCTGGATCACCGAGCTGATGTACTGCGCGCTATTGGGGTCGATCGCAGCCTTGGTCACGACGCCGTTGTAGGCTCCGCCGTGCCCGAAGACGGGGCAACCCTGGTAGATCACGCCCTTCCCGGGCTCCTTGCCGGCGGCTACGCTCCGGGTGACGCCGGCCGAGGGCAGGCTCGCGGTGCCTGGCCCGGCGCACGCGGCCAGGAGCGGCAACGCCGTCCAGGCCGCGAGGAATCGTATGGGGTCGGGCCGCTTTTCCAAGGTGGTCGTCTCCAAACGCCTCGTTCAAAACGTGGCAGCCTAGGTCTTCGACGGCCGGCACATTAGGTCTCATGGGTCTAAAGACCTATTAAAAGGTTCTTTCGGCCCATGCAGTCCCCCTCGGGGCCCGGTCATTTGTCGATCTAACTTATTGAGCGCTTACTTGCTAACCGCGAGGCGAGGCGAGCTACGCCGCCCGAGATCGCAGCGTCGCGCTGCGGGTCAGCCCGGCCGCGAGCCGGCTGGTTCGTTGGCTCCACCCGGCGCGCCGGCGGAGGTCCCGCGCGCCCGAGGCCTATGCCTCAATTTTGGCTTTGCAGCAGGGCGAGCAGGAGCACGCGGGCACGCGTGACGCGAACCTTGGCCTCATTATGATGCATCGCTATCTTTTTTCATTTTCTCTCGTAGCGATTCTCACGGCTTGCTCTTCCAACAATCTCTCCCCGATCAATGCGCCGTTCGTTCCGGCAACGACCGAACGGCATATGAGCGGATCCGGATCGGGGTCCGAAGGCAACTACATCAAGCACGTCGTGATCGTCGTTCAGGAGAATCGAAGCTTCGACAATCTCTTCGCCAAGTTTCCGGGCGCCGACGGGGCGACGCACGGCAAGATGAACACCGGCCAAACGATCAAACTGGAGCAAACCAAGCTCTATAGCCCCAAAGACTTGGATAACAGCCACCAAGCTTTCGTGGTGGATTACGACAACGGAAAGATGGACGGCTGGAACGCGGTCTACGTGAGCTCCGTTCCATGTCCGAAGTGCGCGTACAAGTACGTCGAGCCGGGGCAGATCAAGCCCTACTGGACGATGGCCCAGCAGTACGCGCTCGCCGACCACATGTTCACCACCGAGACCAGCGGCAGCTTCAACGGCCATCAAGATCTGATTCGCGGCGACACTGCGATCAGCAGCACCCAGAGTCTGATCGACTTTCCGTCGCACGGGCCGTGGGGCTGCGACGCGCCGCCGGGCACAACGACGCCGGAGCTGACGAGTACCGGGAAGTACATTCAGAAGGGGCCGTATCCGTGCCTGACCTACAATACGCTGCGCGACCTGCTCGACGCGAACCAGGTCGGCTGGAAGTATTACACGCCGGCGCTTCAGGGGAGCCTCGCCGGTGCGTACTGGGACGCCTACGACGCGATCAGCGCGGTTCGTAACGGCTCGGAGTGGACGACGAACATCTCCTCGCCCGAGACGAACATCTTTAACGACATTTCCGCGGGCTCGCTGGCCCCGGTCTCTTGGATCGTTCCCGACGGGGTTAACTCGGATCACTCCGGCTTCGGAAGCACCGACAAAGGTCCGTCGTGGGTCGCGAGCATCGTCAACGCGA
>JBARBD010000197.1:0-3412 GCA_049792675.1 Vulcanimicrobiaceae bacterium
CTGCCGCCGCGGCGAAGGCAACGCGTCGGCCGATCGCCGGCCGTCGCAGGCGCCGCACGCCTCCACGCAGATCCGGTTCCCATCGCTCCGCATCGCGCGCCTCGCCGACGACGCTCATCACGCGTTCGATCGCGCGTTCGCCGCCTAGGCTCGCGAGGCAGTTGGCGCAACCGGCGAGATGGCGCCGGTACTCCTCGCGCTCCGCGTCGCCGGCTTCGTTCAACGCGATCGCGCCAGCCAAGACCTCGGCTCGCGCGCACGCTGCGCTGCTCGTCATCACTCCATCCCCTCTTTCATTACATCGCGCAAGACGCGCATCGCGCGGCAGACGCGCTGCCGCACCGCGTCGGCGCTCGTCCCCAAGATCGCCGCCGCTTCCGACGACGAATACCCGGCGTAGCTAGTTAAGAGCAATGCCGCCGATTGCTCCGCCGGCAGACGCGCCAGCGCGCTCTGCAGATCCACCGACGCGGCACTGCGCTCGTCGATGCGCCACTCGCTGCGGTCGAGCTCGCGATCGAGCGGCACCATTCGCAGGATCTTCCTGCGACGCATGTAGGAGATCGCGCCGTTTGTCGCCGCCCGGTAGAGCCATCCCGCCGTCAACGTCCGGTTTGGATCGGCCTGCAGCATGCGGTAAGCCGATAGAAAGACGTCCTGCGTCAGGTCGATGGCGACTTCGGCGTCCCCGACCATACGGCGCAGATAGCGTGCGAGCTTGGTCTGGTACTGGAGCACCATCGCCTCGGCTCGGGCTTGCGCCGCCGCCGTAGCATCGGCGCCAACGCAGGTCTCATCCACGATCTAGCTCGTCTAACCCCCTAAAGCGCTTCTCGACTCCTCAACGGTTGGCCGCTCCCCCGTGTGACTCACCCGCCGATCTCGGAGAAGGCGCGCATCCGCGAGGCCGCCTCGCCAAGGCGCAGATGGTGCCGCTCGGGCTTGATCAGCATCGCGGAGCCGAGCAGGCCGGCGAGCTCCTGGGTGGTCGCGCCGGCCCGCAGCGGTGTACGCAGGTCGAGCGCGTGATCCCCGAAGAGGCAGAGACGTAAATGCCCGTCGGCCGTCAGGCGCACCCGGTTGCATCGCTCGCAGTAATCGTGCGAGAGCGGGCTGATGACGCCGATCGCGCCGGGCGCGCCCGGGAAGGCAAAGTAGCGCGCCGGCCCATTTCCCGCCGGGCCGGGTACCGGCCGCAACGCGCCGATCGCCGAGATACGCTCGAGCACCTCGTCGGCCGAAACGTACGCGTCGCGCTGCATCTCGAGATTGTCGTGCACCGGCATGAGCTCGATGAAACGCACGAAGACCGGCCACTCGCGCGTCAGCCCCGCGAAGGCCGCCAACTCGTCGTCGTTACGGCCGCGCATCACGACGCAGTTGATCTTGAGCGGCGTCAGCCCGGCCGCGACCGTTGCCTCGATTCCCCGCAGCACCGACTCGAGCCCGGGACGGCGCGCGATCGCCTCGAAGCGATCGGCGCGCAGCGTATCGAGGGACAGGTTGACCCGCCGCAAGCCGGCGGCGACGAGTTCGGGGAGCTGCTCTTCCAGCAGCAGACCGTTGGTCGAGAGGGCGACGTCCTCGACGCCGTCGATCGCGGAGATCGAGGCAACCAACCGGCTGAGATCGCGCCTCGCCAACGGCTCGCCGCCCGTCAAGCGAATCGCTCGCACGCCGATCGACGCGCCCGCCGCAACGATCGCGGCGATCTCTTCGTAGCTCAGAATCTCGTCGCGACGAAGCCACGGTAAGCCGCTCTCGGGCATGCAGTAGACGCAGCGAAGATTACACTTGTCGGTAACCGAGATCCGAAGATAGGTGATCGGGCGGCTAAATCCGTCAATCAGCGAGATCGCCATCGCTACTGCTCGGAGAAGACGCCGTCGGGCAGCGTGGGGTTGATCTTGTAGCCGTCGATCGTCGACGTGATGTCGGCGGTATAGCCGGGCTCCTGCACGTGGCCGGTCTGCGACGAAACGAGCAGATTACCGTCGATGTGGGCGTAGCGATTCGCCATCTCGGCGTAGCCGCCGTTGACGTAGTTCCACCGCATCGAGCTCACCGTCGCGGTCGCGTCGTCGACGCTCGCGTCAATGCTCTCCACATTGCCGCGTTTGCGCGGCACCAGCTTGAAAGCAGTCGCCTTGCCGTCGTCCGAGACCTTGGTCACGACGTAGAGCGCGCGCCACTGCGAGGGGCTTTCGACGTGCGCGTAAAGCTTGTCGAACTGCTGCGCGACGGCGGGCAGGCCAGACGTGAAGACGACCTTACTTTTGTCGGGCTCCTGGTGATAGTACGTCCCGACCAGCGCGACCGAAAGGAAGGGAAACGATCGCATCGCGACGTCGGCGTGAAGCGTTGCCGTAAAAGTGCGCAAGTTCGGGTTGACCGCTGCCATCCGAGCGAGCAGGTCCTCGGCGCAAGCAACCCGAGCCGTTGCGCATAAGACCAGTGCCAAGGCGAGCAGCGCTGCCGGCGGAGCGATCGGTCGTAGATTCATCTATGTGCAGCTTCCTACCACGTATTGCGCCCAAAGGGTTCCAACGCCGCGCAAATCTCGGCACGGACCCCTTCGTCTTCTTCGACGCCATGCCGCCGGCGCAATGCCGAGAGGGCGCTGGGCGACCCGATGCGTCCCAGCGCCCAGGCGGCATGGCCTCGAACCATTGGATGGGGATCTTGCTCGAGGCTCTGGGTCAATGGCCCGACGGTGGAGCGGTCGATCGCGTTGCCGAGCGCGACCGCCGCATTTCGCCGCAGGACCGCGGCGCCTCGCCAGCCCATCGCCGTTCGCCCGAATCGCCGTTTGAACTCGCCGCTGCGCAAGCGCAGAAGCTTGACCAGTTCCGGGTAGGCGTTCGCGCGATCGAGCGCAGCCGAAGCCGCGTCCCCGCGCGGACCGGCAGCCGTCGTCGGAGGACAGACCAGCTGGCAAATGTCGCAACCCCACACCCAATCGCCGACCAGCGGCCGCATCGCCGGCGGGATCGAATCGGTGCGCTGGGTGAGATCCGAGATGCAGCGCGTCGCGTCGATCGTGTAGTCGCCGCGCAACGCTCGCGTCGGACAGGCAACCACGCAGCGCGCGCACTCCCCGCACGATTTGCGCAGCGGCTCGTCGGGCGGCAACGCAAGCGTCGTCACGATCTCGCCCAGGAAGACGAACGATCCCAGCGACGGTGTGATGAGGTTCGTGTGCTTGCCGATCCAGCCCAGGCCCGACCGCGCGGCGTAGGCCCGTTCGGCCAACGGACGCGTATCGCACGCGACCGCCGTGACCGGCCCGCCGGCGGCCGCATCGATCGCGCGCGCGACCTCACTCACCCGCGCGCGCAGGCGGCGATGGTAATCGGCCGACCAGGCGTAGTTGGAGACGCGGCCACGCAGGGGCGCGTTCTAGTCCGGGGAG
>JBARBD010000198.1:0-3622 GCA_049792675.1 Vulcanimicrobiaceae bacterium
AATCTGTTCCGGCGTCCCGCCGAAGCCGGCGCGGCGCAGCAGATGCGCCGCGGCGCGTTCGCCGAGCGCGCCCGGATGCGGCTGCAACGCCGTAGCGAGATCGAGGCTCCCCTGCGGGCGCACGATACCGCCGAAGTCGACCTGAGCTTGTGCCGCCATCTACGGCATACCTACGCGTCGGCCGGGGCGCGGCCCTCGCCTTTTTGAAGAACCCTAACCGGGCTCTAAGAGCGCGGTGACGAAGGCCGCGGCGATGGCCCTCTTAGAATCGAGGCTCGATCGGAGTTCGGCGAGTTTTCAAGCAAACGCGGCGCGGATGGAAGGGCTCGTCACGGAGCTGCGCGAGCGGCTGGTCGCCGTGCGCGCCGGCGGGGGCCCCGAGGCGGTGGAGAAGCACCGCAGGCGCAACAAGCTCACGGCGCGCGAACGCATCGAGCGCTTGATCGACCCCGGGTCGGATTTTCTCGAGTTCTCCGCGCTCGCCGCCTTCGAGATGTACTCGGGCGCGTCGGCGGCGGCCGGCATCGTCACCGGGATCGGAATCGTCGAAGGGCAGCACATGGTCATCGTCGCCAACGACGCCACAGTCAAAGGCGGCACCTACTACCCGATGACCGTGAAGAAGCACCTGCGCGCGCAGGAGATCGCCGAACAAAACCACTTGCCGTGCATCTACTTGGTCGATTCGGGCGGCGCGTTCTTGCCGCTGCAGGCGGACGTCTTTCCCGACCGCGACCACTTCGGCCGCATCTTTTATAATCAGGCACGCATGTCCGGCAAACGCATCGCGCAGATCGCGGCGGTGATGGGCTCGTGCACCGCCGGCGGCGCGTACGTGCCGGCGATGAGCGACGAGACCGTGATCGTCAAAGGTGAGGGAACGATCTTTCTCGGCGGCCCGCCGCTGGTCAAAGCGGCGACCGGCGAGGTGGTGACGGCCGAAGAGCTGGGCGGGGCCGACGTACACACGCGCATCTCGGGGGTCGCCGATCATTTCGCCGACGACGACCCGCACGCGCTCGGGATCGTGCGCGAGATCGTGCGCAACCTGCACCTCGAGCTGCCGCGCCAGTGGGACCGCCTCGAGCCGCAGCCGCCTAAGTACGAGCCGCGCGACATCTACGGCCTGATCCCGGCCGACAGCCGCACCGGCTACGACGTGCGCGAGGTCATCTCGCGCATGGTTGACGCGTCGGAGTTTCACGAGTTCAAATCGCGCTACGGCGCGACGCTGGTCTGCGGCTTCGCTCACATCGAAGGCCACCCGATCGGCATCCTCGCCAACAACGGCATCCTCTTCAGCGAGAGCGCGCTCAAGGGCGCGCACTTCATCGAACTCTGTGCGCAGCGAGGGACGCCGCTGCTCTTCCTGCAGAACATCACCGGGTTCATGGTCGGCAAAGAATACGAAAACCGTGGAATCGCCAAGGACGGCGCCAAACTCGTCACCGCGGTCGCCTGTGCCGAAGTGCCGAAGTTCACCGTCGTGATCGGCGGAAGCTTCGGCGCGGGCAACTACGGCATGTGCGGACGCGCCTACGCGCCACGTCAGCTCTGGATGTGGCCGAACGCACGGATCAGCGTGATGGGCGGCCCGCAGGCGGCGAGCGTGCTCTCGACGGTCAAAGGCGAGATGACGCACGAGCAAAAGGCCGAGTTTGAAGCGCCGATCCTCGAGAAGTACGAGCGCGAAGGCAACCCGTACTACTCGACCGCGCGCCTGTGGGACGACGGCATCATCGATCCGCTCGATACGCGCCGCGTGATCGCGATCGGGCTCGACGCGGCCGCGCACGCGCCGCAGCCGCGCACGCACTTCGGCGTCTTCCGGATGTAGGCTCTCCTATGCCTGGAGCCGCTACCTATTTGATCTTGAAGTAGCTCGGCGTTATCGTCCACTTGCCGCTGAGATGGCTCAGCATCGCGGTCGCGTGCGCTTTAGTCGGACAGCAAAGCGGCGCGTTCGCTGCGTAGTATGGGCCGGTGAGCTGCAGGGTGTCGCCGGTCTCGCCGTGCACGATGGTCGCGCTCAACTCGCACGCATTGGTGACCGAAATCGCGCGCGCGGCATTGCTGCCGGGGCCGCTGGCGAAGACCGAGACCGTCGCGCTGCCGCAATCGGCGGCCATCTCGTGCGATTGCACGACGAGCTGCTGCACGCCGGGCCGCATCATCGAGGCCTGGCCGACAATCTTTACGTCTTGCACCGGAAACCACATCTTGGCGCCGCTCGCCTGCGTGACTTTCGAGAGCGGGCCGCCGCTGCCGGGCGACTGGTATCGCAGCCGGTATGCCTCGCCGCGCATTTGGTAAATCGAGAGCCACCACTGGTAGAAGTCGCGCCCGTTTCCCGACCCGATCAGCTTCTTGCTCGTGACCGCCTTCCATCGAGCGTGATTTCCATCGCCTTGCAGAAAGACGACCTGAGCCTGCACGACGGTACCGGGTAGAGCGGGCAGAAAGTTCTCCGCCGGCGGCGCCGTCGCCGCGGCAATCGGCAGCGAGAGCGCGGCAACCACGCCAAGGATCGACGCTCGCAAGTTCGGCATGGTGCGCCTCTTCGCCGCCCCTCGCGGCGCGCACTCTACGGCTTGAGCGCCATCGTTGGAATCGCCGCCGGGAGCTCGAGTGCCCCGAACTGGGGCGGCGGTGCGCGGATGACGTGATGGAACATGTCGCTCCACGCCTGCGTGAGGATCGGCATGAGCGAAACGAGACGGTGCGTACCGCCGGGTTGCGAGTAGAACGAGACCTCGAACCCCGCAGCCTGCAGATACGCCGTGGTCGTCGTCGGATAGTACGTGGGAATGACCTCGTCCTGGCTCCCGGTCAGCACGTAGAAGGGTTTTGTGCGCATGTACGTCACGAGGCGGCGTGAGTCGGAGCCCAGGAGTCCGCCCGCGATGCACATCACCCCGGCCCAATCCTCGGGGTGAACCGGCGCGACGACGAAGACCGAAAATCCGCCCATCGAGTAGCCCGCGAGATATCGCTGGCGGGAATCGATGGTGAAGGCTTGCTCCGCGGCCTGCAGCGCGTCGTAGACTTCGGCCTGCGAAGCCCGGTAATCGTAGTAGCCGTGCCCCCACGGCGCGATCAAGATCGCGCCGCTCTGCTCGGCGAGCTGGGTGATGTAGAACGGCGCGAGCAGCGAGGTCTCCGCCTGTCCATGCCCGTGCAGGAAGACGACCAGCGGTGCCGGGCTTCCGGGCACGTAGCTCGACGGAACGTAGACCGCGACCGGCTGCATCGTACCGTCACGCGACGAGCGCACCAAAGTCTCCCCCAATCCGCGGATCGAGGCCATCGAGCGATACTCGCCGCTCAGCAGCTGCGTCGCCAGGCTGATGTCCAAGCTCGCCGTGTTCTCGACGAGTTGCGTCCACTGCGCTTGCGTATACGGCGGGGGAGGGGTTTTCTGCTGGACCAGATCGGTGTCGTCGAGCAGGCGCTGGTAGTAATCGTAGGTCGTATCGCGGCCGGCGACCGGGGCGACCGCCGCGATGTGCGCGCGGTAGGTCTGAGCGGTCTGCTGCAGCTCGGCGTAGAGGTCGCTCGGAGCGCTCCCCAGCAGGAGCGCCGACACGGCGAAAGAGACCAGCCTGCTTGCGGTCACGAGACT
>JBARBD010000199.1:0-2695 GCA_049792675.1 Vulcanimicrobiaceae bacterium
GTTTCGAAGAGGCTCGCGGAGAGGCGCGTGACGTCGTGCGAGCGGATTTGCACGAACGCGACCAGCGCCCACGCGATCGCGAGGTATCCAAGCAGCGGCAGCCAGAGCGGAATTCGCCGACGGGCGCGCGGCTGCGTCGCGCGGGTCGCCTTGACGACGGCGGTAGTGAAATCGGGCGTGACGCTGCCCGGCGAGCGTGCGGTCGCAAGCAACGCGTCGATCACACGGAGCTCGCTCAGAAGCGCTTCGCAGCCGGAACAACCGTGAAGATGCTCGGCGACCTGGCGCATTCGCCTGGGCGTCAGGGTCGTCTCGATGTAGGCATCGAGCAACGGCTCAAACGAGGAGCAGCGCATTCGACCCTCCCTTCGCGGCGGCGTTCGGCAGCGTCCCGAGGGCACGCGCTTCGCGTTCGCGCATCTTCTTCGTGAGCGCGATCTTCCCGCGATGGATCAACGTCTTGACGTTGCCCAGCGAGAGTCCCAACGTGCTCGCGATCGTCTGATACTCCATGCTATCGAAGTAGCGCAGCGCCAGGACCGTGCGGGTGCGCTCCGGCAGTTCCGCCAGCGCAGCGCGCAGCTCGCGCTCGGCCTCCTCGCGCAGCACGCCGCCGGCTGGGTCGGCGTCGCGCGACGTATCGGGCAGCGCGCTCTCGAGCGTCTGCTCCTGCGAGAGTTCCTGCAGCTGGGGGCTGCGCAGCGACTTTGCTAGATGGGTTCGAATCACGTTCCGCGCAATCTGATAGATCCAGGTCGAGAACTTCCCGAGTTGCGGGTTGAACGTTCCGAGGTGCGCGTACGCCCGAAGAAAGGTCTCTTGGGAGAGATCCGCCGTCTCGGTCGGGTTGCGCACCGTCGCGCCGATAAAGTTCGCAATGCCGCGTTTGTAGCGATCGACGAGCACGCCGAAGACCTCCCTTTCCCCGGAGCGCACTCGATGCACCAGAGCTTCGTCGCTCTGATCACGGAATGCCATCCCCCCTCGTTTCGGTTCCTCTGGCGGCTCTTACCTCGGGTCGGTCACGTTTGTTACGCCCCGCCCAGCCGGCGCAGGGTGGGGTTGGTCGCATCCCGGGGCGAGAGGATCGGGTGGCGCCCGTGCAGCGGCCACTCGATTCCCAGTTCGGCGTCGTCCCAGGCGACCCCGAGCTCCCGGGCCGGATCGTAAGCTGCGCTCTGCTTATAGGCCAGGAGCGTGTCGTCTTCGAGGGCGAGGAAGCCGTGAAGAAATCCGCGCGGAACGTAGAGTTGGCGGCCCCCCGCGGCGTCCAGCGAGGTGGCGTGCCAGCGGCGATAGGTCGGGCTGTGCGCGCGTACGTCGACGATGACGTCGTACGCCCTGCCCCTAAGCACGCAGACCAGCTTGGCCATGCGAGCGTCGCCGTGAAGACCGCGCAAAACGTCGCGGCGCGAAAGTGAGAGGTTGTCCTGCACGAACGTTTCTTCGATGCCCGCGGCGCGATAGCGATCGAGCGAATACGTTTCCTTAAAGAAACCGCGATCGTCGCTAAAGATGCGCGGCGTAACGATCAGAGCGCCGCCGAGAGGTAATTGCTCGATCTCCATGAGAACGAGGGTACTATGAACGGCAGCGTGAGTCCACCGGGCATCGTCATGCTCCGGCGCGGACTCGAGCGGCTTCGCACGAGCGCGATGCTCAAGCAAGGCATGCTCGTCTTTACTGCCAGCATGGTCCTCAATCTCTGCGGATTCATCGCGCACGCGGTCGCGAGCCGGCAACTCGGCGTCGCCGTCTACGGGGGCCTGTACGCGCTGATCAACGCGGCCGTGATCGCGGCCCTGCCGGTTGCCTTCATCGCTCCGGTGGTCGCGCAGCTGGCCGCCGAGTTCCGCGCGCTCCACGACGACGGGCACCTGCGTGGACTGACCGACAGCGTCGCCGGCGGATTCGCTAAGCTCGCTTTCGTCTACCTTATAGTAGCGGTGCTGGGAGCGCTGCCCTTCGCGCGCTTCCTCCACGTGCCGGTCTGGTCGGTTCCGTTCGTCGGGCTGCTGGCCGGGGTGACGCTTTTCGTCAGCGCGCTGCGCGCGATCGCGCAGGGAACGCAAGACTTCGGAGGTTACGCGCTCTCCAACGCGGTCGAGGGCGTCGCCAAGGTTTTGGGGATCGGCATCCTGGTTGCGATCGGACTCAAACTCTTCGGCGGTATCTTTGGCTTCTTCTTGGGTCCGCTTTGCGCGCTGATCTACCTGGCTATCCGGCTGACTCGGCGTTATGCCGCCTCGCCGCCGCAGCGCGTGCGCTACGATTGGCGGCGCATCGTCAACGCGGGCGCCGGGGCCGCCGCCGCAACGATGGCGACGGCGCTGATGGGCTCGGCCGACGTCGTGTTGGTGAAGCACTTCTTCGATCCGCACGAAGCGGGGCTCTACGCGGCCGCCTCGCTCGGAGGGAAGATGCTCCTCTACCTCGTGGGCTTCGTGCCGACCGTGCTGCTGCCGCAGGCCGCCGACCGTCACGCGCGCGGTGCGCAGACGCGCGAAGTTCTCATGGGAAGCCTGCTCATGTTCGCGGTCGTCGCGTTCTGCGGGCTCTCGATCTTTCATTTCTTCGGCACGCAGGTGCTGCACGCGCTCGTCGGCCATGCGTTCGATGCGGCGCTCCCTCTGCTCGCCACGTACGGTCTAGCGATGGTACTGCTCGCGCTCACCAACGCCTTGACCTACTACGG
>JBARBD010000200.1:0-1536 GCA_049792675.1 Vulcanimicrobiaceae bacterium
GGTCAGTTCCGCGATCAGCCCGATCACGGCGGTCGTGCACGACCCCTCGATCGTCGGCGCCGCCGTCGACCAGACGACGCAAAAGGTTAGCTTGACCGGGAAGACGCCCGGCACCACCGTCATCACGTTGACCGACGCGCGCGGCGTCACGCGCGACGTGCCGGTGCGGGTCGAATACTACGCCGGCACGATCGCGCCGCACCTCACCTTTCCGCTGACCGGCGATCCGGCGTCGGGCGCCTTCGTGCGCGAGCAGGTCGCGCAGGCGGTACAGCGGGCGGCGCAAGCGCGCCCCGGCGCACAGGTCGTCGTCTCGTCCGACGACGTTCCGTTCCGCGGCGCGCTCTTACAAGACCGCGTCGCCTCGTTCGACGTGCCGGTGCTCATTCAAGGCACCAGCCTCTTCGAGGTCGACGGCTCGACCCACGTTGACGTGCAGAACGTCGCCGTGCCGCGCATCTCACCCGACTCGCTGATGGTCAGCGACTACCCCGAGCGCTTGACCGAGAACGGGACGCTCTTTACCGCAGATCTCCGCTCCGAGCAGCCGTCGCGATTCCTTTACTTCCATTACAACCCGCCCGGCCAGCCGGACCGGCGGATCGTGCTTCGCGCCGAAAACCTCTCGCGAGAGCCGTCGATCGTCCAGTTCATCAGCGGGCACGGCGGTCCATCGCGCAACGAGATGGAGGTCGGGCACGCGGCGACCAAACGCTTTCTGACCAACGTGATCCAAAATCAAGGACGGCTACTCACGATCGCCGGGAACTCGTCGATCGCAATCGTGCAGCAGGATCTGCCCGCCGGCACGATCGTCTGCGACCTCCTGCAGCTACGCGTGCTCTCGGGAGCGAACGTGCATCTGACGCTCTTCGCGCAGAATGCCGATCAGAGCCCCGACGTTCCAATCACCGATGCCGGCCTGCTCGAAGCCGAACACAAGCACGCGCGCGGCATCTATCCGATCGCCGAGTTCCACTTTGCGTCACAGTGGCGCGTCAACGACGATTATCTCGAGCTGCCGATCGGTCAGCTCCCGCTGCCGAATCATTTGCAAGGACAAGCGCTGGCCGGTGACTACGGCGTGCTGCAATCCTTTGTCGTCAACTTGGAGAACCCGCTCTCGACCCCGCAATCCGTGGCTATCTACGAGAATCCGCGGGGCGGTAGAACGACGGCAACCTACCTGATCGACGGCGTCCTCGTGCAGTCGCATCAAGTCCCGCCGTTCTCGCGCTATAAAGTGCGCCAATACGTCGTGCCGGCGCACGGGTTCGTGCGCGTCACGATCGTTACGATGCCCGAAGCGGGTTCGAGCCTTCCGTTGCGGCTGGTCTTCGCGCCCGACGACGGCAGCGTCGCGCCCGGCGCTTCCGGCTCGCCGATCTACTAACCGCCGCTCGCGCGCTCGTAGACGCCGCGCACGAGCCGCGCGCTCGCATCCCAGGAGAAACGATCGATCGAGCGTCCTCGAGCGCCGGCTGCCTGCGCGTCGCCGTCGCCGCGCAGCGCCGCGCCCAACGCGTCGCTCCACCC
>JBARBD010000201.1:0-2465 GCA_049792675.1 Vulcanimicrobiaceae bacterium
TTCCCGGCGATCCATCCGGTGGGGTTCGAGGAAGCCGTCCGTCGTGCGCTCGACCGCTACTCGACGGTCGGGCCCGAGACCACATGGTTCGATGCGTACGACGTTCGCCGGCTGCCCGGTAACTTCACGGGTGCGACGGAAGGCATGCTGATCGACCGCCGCGAGCGCCTAACCTCCGCGTCGCCGCACGCGGTATGCGCCGTCTTCACGACGCTCGGCGGCCGGCGCGGCTGGCTTTACGCGGATAAACTGTGGGCGCTGCGCGGCGCCATCGACCGTCTGGTGGGCGGAATCGGGATCCGTCGCGGACGACGCTCCGCCACCGAACTCCGCGTCGGCGACGCGGTCGACTTCTGGCGTGTTGAGGCTTACGAGCCTGACCATCTCTTGCGCTTGCGAGCAGAAATGCGGTTGCCGGGCTACGCATGGCTCGAATTCGAGACCTCGCTAAGCAAGAATGGCCGGACGTCGCTGCGACAGACGGCATTCTTCGAGCCCCGCGGCGTCTTCGGCTATCTTTACTGGTATGCCGTGCTCCCGTTCCACGGCCTGATCTTCGGCAACATGGCGTCGCGGATCGTACGTGAAGCAGAAAAGCCGGCACTAGCCTTGTCATCCTGAACGCAGGTGCGAAGCACCGAAGTCGAAGGGACCATGCAAAGCCAGCGCGCCTTTTCTCCGGCTCCGACGTTCGGCTTCCCTTTTCATTGTTCGGGCAGTTAGGTCGAGCGAACCAGAAACGGGCTTCCGTAGTTCCGGTGGCCCGTTCCGCGCTGGGTCGCAAGTATAAGAAATGCCACGGTGCCGCAGCCTACCGGGATAGGAGACAGAGCCGGTAAGACGAGACACCTGCTTGGCTGCTCTACCGCTATGCCATGACGCCGCCATGCCGATCGGCGCGCTATGCGGCGCGGCTGCAATGCTGCTACGGGCTAAGCGCTGCGATCGAAGCCCCTAACCTGCGAGGTCGCTGCGAGGCGTGGCTGCGTGGTGCGAGGTGCCTCGCAGCGGGAATGCACGCAGAGCGCAAGGTGCTGAGCGTCACAAGCGCGGAGCTCGACGCGGGGGCGCGGGGCCTACCTCGGGCGACGAAGAATCGTCGGCGCGTGAATGAACATAAGGATGGCCGGCTGGGCTTTTCGATCGGTCACGAGCCGACGCTGGGCCTGTCCGTCACGCATTTAGGACCGACCATCATCCCGGCAGAAGACTGGCACCGGTTCCGAGTAGATGCTGAAGCGCCGGGGTTCCAGGCGAAGTTCGAGTGCGAGACGTTCCTCAGGCCGCTTAAGATCTTCGCCGACGAGATTCGATCAGTGCATAAGGCATTGAGCGGAGCGGCCTCTCTAACGTCTACGGATCGACGCCTGAACGTGGAGGCTTCGATTGATCGGCTAGGTCACGTTGTTTGGAAAGTCGCCCTAGAAAGCACCGATCATCCATCGCCGAGACTGACATTCAACATTGAACAGGATCAGACGTTCCTCTTGAACGTGGCGGCAAAAATCGAAGGTATGCTGGAGACACTGTAGCGTGGCGTGATTCCGTGGTGCGAGGTGCCTCGCGGGTGATACATTCTACGCCCCTCGACAACGGCCGACGTTCTCAGACCGCCGTGCACGGGTCCGTCCCTGTCGGAGTATGGGCTACTATGAGCAATGCTAAGATCACCGTGAAAATGGTCCATCCCACGAGTATAAGGTTGCGGTGCCGTTCAATGCGTGGATACATCATACCACCCAACAGAAATGCTACGGCTAACAGCGCGACCGCCCAAGGAAACTTGAGATAGTAAAAGCCCGTGAAGTACAGCACGGCATATATACCCCAAAGAATATCACCACACGACTTTGCCCCGAGGGCGAAGATAGACAAACCTATGGTGAGAAATGCGCCTGCCAACCACCACAATGCCGCGCGCCAAGAAAACTTCTTCGGTATGATATTATCCTGATGTAAACGCGGAAGTGATTAGTGCACTCGAAGCGGCGATTTAGCTAAGGATCGACACCGGGCCATAAGAGGCATCGCGCCCGGCGTGCCGATCGGCTGCTGCGATCCGCCGCAGCCGGCGAGCATTGCAGCGGACGCGCGCCTAAGGACCTGAGTTCTCATTTGCTTTACTTCGTACATCGCGGACGCGGTTCGTAGCCGCCTCCGTTGGTCAATCGTGATATTTGCCATCGCCACCCTTGATATGAACCTCCATAAACGTCCGGCGCCATTTGTCGTTCCTTTCAAGAGAGCTTAGAATAGTGTCAGCTTGTTTATCGCCTCGTTCTCGGAGCAATAGCAATGCAGCGGCCCCAGTAAACATGGCGTCTGACTGCTCGCAAACGCCCATGATATGCACGAGAAGCGCGTCAATAGCGTAACCTATGAATGTCGTGTCCCAAATCAAAGCTAGCAGCGACTCGCGTCGGTTTTCCACGTTTGAAGATTGGAGAAAACGTTCTAGGCACTCG
>JBARBD010000202.1:0-2899 GCA_049792675.1 Vulcanimicrobiaceae bacterium
CGGCGGTGCCGAGTATGCGCGTCGCGCGTTCGGCCAGGCCGCGCGGCACCGCAGCGCCGGTCGCGACGAAGATGCGCAGCGCGGCCGGCGGACGCTCGCCCTCATCCACCGCTTTGACCAGGTCGGCCAAGAAGGGCGTTGCCGCCTGCACGAAGGTTCCGTCCCAATCGTTGAGCGCGCGCAACGCGCGCGATGCGTTCCAGACGGGCTGCAATATCTGCGGCACGCCCATCACGATCGCCAGCCACATTCCATAGAGAAAGCCGGTCTGGTGCGCGAGCGGCGATGGGACGAAGACGCGATCGTCGCCGCGCAGCCCCAGATGTTCGACCTCCATCGCTGCGGCGCGCATCAAGACGTCGTTGCGGTGCAAGACGCCCTTCGGCTCGCCCGAGGTTCCCGAGGTAAAGAGCAGCTGGGCGATCGCGGTGGCCTCCGGGCGGCGGATCTCGAGAGCCGCGTTATCGATTCGGATATCTCGAACGGCCTCTTCGTAGCGCAGCCAGTGTACCGATCCGTTCTCGTTATCGGCGGCCGGAAGCGAGTGGCGTTTGCGCCCGCTCGACGAAACGACGACGTGCTCGAGCCGCAACGGAAGCTCGCCGCTAAAGACCGGGGCTTCGGTGAGCATCCGCGCCACCTCGGCCGCGTGAAGGCGGCCGCGTGCTTCGTCGGGGACGAAGAGCACGCGCGCTCCCGAGCGGCGGAGAGAGAATAAGACCTCGCGTTCGCGGAAGATCGGCATCAGCGGGCAGCAGACCGCGCCGACACGCAGCGTCGCCAGCGTGACGACGACGAACTCGATACCGTTCGGCAGCTGAAACGCAACGCGCTCGCCCCGCCGGACGCCGAGATTGAGCAGCAGCATCGCGGTCGCGTCGACTCGATCGTGCAGCGCCTGCCAGGTTAGCGTCTCGTCTTGCCCGTCGCGCATCTCGACGACGGCGAGCTCGAGCGGCGCGTCGGCTGCGCGGGCGCGCAGGAGTTCGTCGGGCGTCAACTTCGCAGCGCGATCGGGCTTGAGCATCGGTCGAACCGGCTTGGGGCGCTCGCCGCCGCTCTTCGCCGGTGCGTCCGAAATCGACATCGGCACGCCGATGCCGCGCATTCCTTCGAGAAAGAGCGGATACGAGATGCGGTATGCGTGCGGGTACGTCAGGCTGCTCTGTCCTTCGGCGCGCGAGGCCGCGACCGCGAGCGACATCAAGATGCGGTGGTCGTTGAACGAGGAGAGGCGCGCGCCGAAGAGTCGCCGCACGCCGTGCGCGACGAGCCGGTCGTCGTGCAGCTCGATGCGCCCACCCATGCGATTGAGCTGGAGCATCGCGGCGACCCGGTCCGACTCCTTGAGCCGGACGTGCCGGATATTTTCGAGGATCGTCTCGCCCTTTGCGAACGTGCCGAGTGTCGCGAGGATTGGCAGCATGTCGGGGATGTCGCGGCAATCGACGCGGACCCCGCGCAGCTCGACGCCGTCGTGCTTGACGCGCAGCGCGTGCGCGCTCCGATCGTACGTCATCGGCAGGCCCATCTCACGAACGATCTCCATGAACGCTCCCTCCGGGTGGTCGAAGAACTCGCCGGGGAGCTTCTGGAGGCCGCGAAAGAGGACGTCGGAGGGGTGGATCGCCGTCGCCGCCAGCCCGAACGCCGCCGAGCCGATATCGGGCGGGAGCTCGAACGTCGTCGGGCGGGCGCGCTGACCGGGCTCGACTTCGAAGCGCCGCCAATCGGGTGCGACGCGCACGTGCAGGTCGAAGGCGCGCATCATTTCGACCGTCAGCTGGATGTACGGACGCTCGTTCAACTCGCCTTCGACGTCGATGACCGTGCGTTCGCGCGCGAACGGCGCGAGCAGCAGAAGGCCGGAAATCCATTGCGAGAGCGTTCCCGGAATCGCGATCGTCCCGCCGTGCGGTTGCCCCGGCTCGATCGAGATCGGCGGGCAGCCGTCGGACGATTCGAAGCGGACGCCCAGCGCCGCGAGCGCGTCGAGCAGCGGGCCGACCGGGCGGCGCCGAAAATATTTCTGTGCGGTCAGCGTGATCGGCCCGTCTGCGAGCGACGCGAGACCGATCATGAAGTAGAGCGTCGATCCGGAGCTGCCGACCGAGACGACTTTACGCTTCACGCGATAGGGACCGCCGCCGACGATCAGCGTTTCGCCGTCGACCTCGATCTTCGTGCCGAGCGCGCGCAGCACGTCCATCGTAAACTCCACATGGCGCGCGTCGGAGAGGCCGAGAATTCGACTGGTACCGGGCGCGAGCGACGCCAGGATCAGCGCGCGATGCGCGTGGTACTTCGAGTTGGGAACCGCCACCTCGCCGGTCAACGGTCCGGTCGTTCCCTTTACGAGAAGGTTCATCGCCCTCGTGCCTTCGTGAGCATCGTCAACGTTCCCAGCTCGACTGCGAGCGCCCTGCTACCGCGAAACGACCAACGACGCGTTCTGTCCGCCGAAACCGAACGCGTTGACTTGAAAAACCGAGTACGCGTGCGAACGCGGACGCTCCACGACCAGCTCGAAGCGCGCCCGCGGATCCATGCGTTGCGTCCCGAGCGTCGGCGGAATGCGGCCTTCGTGCATGCCGGCTATGCCGGCGACCACGCACATCGCGCCGGCGCTGGCCATGCTGTGTCCGACGTGGCCTTTGATCGAAGTGACGATCGCCGGGCGCTCCGCGTAGACTTCGTCGATCGCCTTCGACTCGGCTGCGTCGCCGACGATCGTCGCCGTCGCATGCGCGTAGACCACGCCGCACGCGGTGCCGGCGTCGCCGGCGCGCTCGATCGCATCGCGCATCGCGCGCACCTCGTAACGCGCGGCGGGGTCGGGCGACGTGATGTGATGCGCGTCCGCCAGCGAGCCGTAACCGCGGATTCGTGCGAGCACGGG
>JBARBD010000203.1:0-2210 GCA_049792675.1 Vulcanimicrobiaceae bacterium
CCGACGCCGGCGTCGTCGCGATGCTTCCCGGAAGCCGCAGCGGCGAGCTGCGGCGCCATCTCCCCGTTCTGACGGCCGCCTATCGCGAGCTGCGTCGTCTTCGTCCGCGCCTACGCGGCATCTTCGGCGCCGCTGACGATGCAGCCGCGGCGACGATCGCGCGGGCGATCGAGGGCGAAGCGCTGCAGGAGGTCGAGGTCGAGCGCGGGGTCTCGGCCGCCGTTGCACGCGCCGACGTCGCGTGGGTCGCTTCAGGGACCGCCGTGCTCGAAACCGCTCTCTCCGGTGTTGCAGCGATTGCGATCTACGTGATTCCGCCGATTCTGATCCGTTACGGCCTGCGCATGATCCGCCATCGCTTCATCACGCTGCCGAACCTGGTCTTGGGGCGAGAGGTCGTCCCGGAGCTGCTGCAAGAGCAGGCGACGCCGGAGCGCCTCGCGGAGAGCGCCGATGCGCTCATGAAAGATCCGTCGGCGCAGTACGCACAGTTCCTCGAGCTGCGCCGAGCGCTGGGGCCACCCGACGCCCTCGCCCGCTGCGCGCGATTCGCGGTCGAGCTCGCTCGCGGGAACGCAGCGAACGCGAACGTGAGCCTGTGATTCGCATCTACCACACGTCGGATCTCCACGACCGGCGGGGCATCGTTGCGCCGTTGCGCCGCATACGAGAAGATCGGCCGGGGCTGCTCTTCGACTGCGGCGACTCGCTGCGCGGAAGTCAGAGCCTCTACCGGCGCGACGAGCCGATCGTACGCGAGCTCGACGACGCAGGATACGACGCCCAAGCGATCGGCAACCGCGAATTTCACTATCTCCTTCCGCTCCTGCGCGCCCGCGCCGCGCGCATGCGTCACCCGCTGGTCTGCTCGAACCTGGAGGATACGAAGAACCGCGCGCTGCCGTTCGCGCGATCGCTCCGTTTTGAAGCCGCCGGCGACCTCGGGACGCCGGTGGGCGTGCACGTGCTCGGGCTGCTGATCATGCAGTACCGGCGCGGCAGCCCGTGGGAGCGCATCTTCGGGTGGCGCTTTCTCGATCCGTGGGACGCGATCGCACCGTACGCGGATGCGATGCCCGAAGGCGAGCTGCTGGTCGTGCTCTCGCACATCGGCCTCTCGCTCGACGCCGAATTGGCCCGGCGCGTTCCGCGCATAGACTTGCTGCTCGGCGGTCACAGCCACGATACGCTCGAGCGGCCGCAGTACGTCGGCGAGGTTCCGATCGTCCACGCGGGCCCGTACGGGCGCTTCGTCTCGCGCAGCGAGTTGCGCTACGATGCGCAGCGCCGCCGCTTCGCGCTCGCCGACTTTTCGCTGTTGCCGCTGCTCGCGTCGTAATGCGCCTGCTCTTCGTTACCAACGGTCATGGAGAAGTCGCGATCGCCGACCGCATCGCGCGCGAGCTCGCGGCGATCGAACCGGCCGCGCAGCTCGACCATCTCGCGCTGGTGAGCGGAACGCCGAGCGAGCGCATGCGCGACGTCGGTCCGCGCCGCCGGATGCCCAGCGGCGGCCTCATCGCGATGGGGAACCTGCGCAACATCGGCCGCGATTTGCGAGCCGGCTTGGCGGGGTTGACCCTCGCGCAATATCGGTTTCTGCGCGGCGCTCGCGGTTCGTACGACGTCGCGGTTGCGGTCGGCGACGCGTACGCGCTCGCCATGACGCTTCAAACGCGCGCGCCGAGCGTCTTCGTCGGCACCGCTAAGAGCGTCGCGGTCGCACCCTACGGTCCGTTCGAGGAGCGGCTGCTCCGCCGCGCCGCGGCCACGTTCGTGCGCGACGAAGCGACGGAGGTGCGCCTGCGCCAACGCGGCGTGCCGGTGGAGCCGGCCGCCAACGTGATCGTCGATCTGATCGCTTCGCCGGCCGCGGGAGAGATCGAGAAGGCCGTCGCGGGTTTCGTGCCGGCGTTGGCGCTCTTTCCCGGCAGTCGCGAGAGCGCGTACGACGATGCGGGCCTCCTGCTCGACGTGACGCGTGCGATCGCGTCTGAATCGCCGGCGTTGGGCGGCGTGCTCTCGATTGCGCCGGGCCTGGATGCGGGCCGGTTCGCCGAGACCGCGCGCGGCGAGGGGTGGGAGGTCGAAATTACCGGCGATCCCGACGTTCCGTTCGTCTTGAGCCGCGACGGCCGCGAGGTCGTGCGCGGTTGGAGCGGCGCGCTCGGACCGCTCGTCGCGCGCGTCACGCTGGTCCTCGGACAGGC
>JBARBD010000204.1:0-3744 GCA_049792675.1 Vulcanimicrobiaceae bacterium
GGCCGCGGCCCGGCGAGACCGGGGCACGCCCGATCGCAAACAACGCGATGCCGAGGGCGAGCAGCGTGAGCGCCGCGTCTTCCCGCACGCCGATCGCGACGATCGCGCAGAGCGCAAACCAGATCCAGCGCGCGCGGTCGGCGGCGAGAAAGAGCGCGAGCACCAGCGCCGTGAAGAGGCCGAGCTCGTGAAACTCGTCGAATCCCAGCGCCAGCAGGGGCGGATAGAGCAGCGTCAGGATTCCGAGCCGGTCGGCCAGCCGCCGGCCCGCATACGGGATTGCAAGGTAGGCGATCAACGGCGCGCACGCAACCGTCGCCGCCGCCTGCAGCAACTGCAGCGGCAGGGCGCTGCCCGTCGCGGCGACGAGCGGCCACAGCAGCGCGAGCGAGGGCGACCAGTGGTAACGAAAATGCGTCGTGCCCTCGACGCCGTTGCGCATTCCGCCGAACGCATCGGCAACGATCTGCGCGAACGTCCCGGTATCGGAACCGTACGTCCAGAGCTTCGCTCGGGCGACGGCAAGTGCCGCGAGCACCGCGAACTCGATCGCCGCCCAGAACCAGACCCTCATCGGCAGGCGCCCCGCAGCCGCTTGACCAAGCGCGAGTGACGATGAAGCACATCTGCGTCTTCTGTGGATCTCACGTCGGCAACGACGACGCCTACGCGCGCCTCGCGCGCGAAACCGCCGAGGCGATCGTTCGCGCCGGCTACGGGATCGTGTACGGCGGCGGAAGCATCGGCTTGATGGGGATCGTCGCCGATGCGGCCTTGCTCGCAGGAGGCGAGGTGATCGGCGTGATCCCGGACTTCCTCGCCCGCACGGAAGTCGCGCACGAGAGGCTGACCGAACTTCACGTCGTCGCCACGATGCACGAACGCAAGGCGCTGATGGAGAGCGCCAGCGACGCGTTCATCGCGCTCCCCGGCGGTTTCGGCACGATGGACGAGTTCTGCGAGGTCTTGACCTGGCGGCAGCTTCGCATTCACGACAAACCGATCGGATTGCTCAACTACAAAGGCTACTACGACGCGCTGCTGGAGCTCTTCGACCGGATGGTGCTCGAAGGCTTCATCGGTCCGCATACGCGCGCGCTCTTTACCGACGCGCCGACGATCCAGGAACTGCTGGTCAAGATGTTCGCCGAACAGGCGCTGCCGTAGAGAACCGCTACTCGGAGAGCGCCGTCGAGACGATGCGCTCCTGCTCGACGGCGTGCTGGCCCGCGTACCCTTCGCTCGGGCTCGCGCGATAGCCGCGGCCGATGTACTCGATGTCGAAGCCGTCGCGCTTGCCTTCCAGCAGACGCCGCCGGACGAAGGCACGCGCCCCCATGTTCTTGGGCTCTTCTTGCACCCACAGGATCTTGCGCAGCCGCGGGTAGCCGGCGATGAGGCGATTGATATCGCCGACCGGCAAGGGTGCGAGCAACTCGATGCGGGCGATCGCGGTCTTCTGCAGTCCGGGATAGCCGGCGTGCTGCACGAGGTCGTGGTAGATCTTTCCGCTGCAGAGGATTAGGCGCTCGATCTTCTCGCGATCGAGCCGGCGTGGGTCGTCGATGACCGGCGCGAAGGCGCCGCCGGCCATCTCGTCGAGCGCGCCGGCCGCGCTCTCCGCGCGCAAGAGCGATTTCGGCGTCATGATGACCAGCGGCACGGCGATCGGCGAGCGCGCCTGCATCCGCAGCAGATGGTAATAGTTGCTCGCGACCGACGGGTAAGCGACGCGCAAGTTTCCCTCCGCGACGAGCTGGAGAAAGCGCTCCAGACGCGCGCTCGAATGTTCCGGACCCCCGCCCTCGTAGCCGTGCGGGAGCAGCAGCGTCAGGCGTGAGGTCTGGCCCCACTTTGCTTGGCCCGCCGCGATGAACTGATCGACGATGATCTCGGCGCCGTTGAAGAAGTCGCCGTACTGCGCCTCCCAGAGCACCAGCGCGTTGGGCACCTGGGTGGAGTATCCGTACTCGAAGCCCATGCAGGCGTACTCGGAGAGCGGGCTGTTACGAATCTCGAACGACGCCTGCCGCTCGTCGACGTGCTGCAGCGGTATCCAGATCGCATGGGCGGCGGTGTCGTGAACGACTGCGTGACGATGGCTGAAGGTGCCGCGCTCGGTATCTTGGCCGGTCAGCCGGACGGGCGTGCCTTGAGTCAGCAACGAGGCGAAGGCCAACGATTCCGCCGTGCCCCAATCGACGACGCCTCGCTCGGCGATCGCCGCGGTGCGCCGTTCGAATTGGCCGCGAAGTTTGCGGCTGATCGCGAAGCCCGGCGGCGTTGCCACCAGCGCCTCGCTCCACGCGACCAGCTCGGGGCGCGAGACCGCCGGCAGCACGGTGCCGTCGAACGTATTGCTGCCGGACATCTTTCGGCCCGCGATGTGCGAGGCGAGCGCGCCCTTGACCGCGCGCCGCGCCTCTTGTAAGCGCTCCGTCGCCTCTTCGGTCATCGCGCGTGCCTGCTCGGCGGTCAGAATTCCCTGATTGATCAGCTTGTTGGCGAAGAGTTCGCGCACCGTCGGATGGTTCTTTATCCGCTCCGACATCTGCGGCTGAGTGTAGGCCGGTTCGTCCTGCTCGTTGTGGCCGAAGCGCCGGTAACCGATCAGATCGATCAAGACGTCGCGGCTAAAGGCGCGCCGGTAGTCGACCGCGAGGTGTACGGCCGCGATGCAGGCGTCGACGTCGTCGGCGTTGACGTGGACGATCGGCACGTCGAAACCCTTGGCGAGGTCGGAGGCGTAGCGCGTCGAGCGCGCGTCGGCGACGTCGGTCGTAAAGCCGATCTGATTGTTTGCGATCAGATGGATCGTCCCGCCGGTCTCGTAGCCCGGCAGCGACTGCATGTTGAAAACTTCGGCGACGATTCCTTGACCGGTGAATGCGGCGTCGCCGTGAATCAAGATCGGCACCGCCCGCTTGCGGTCTTGCGAGGGTACGCCGCGTTCGTGATCGGTCTGCAGGGCGCGCGCGCTCCCTTCCACGACCGGATCGACCGCTTCGAGATGGCTCGGATTGTGCGCGAGCGTCACGTGGATCGTCTTGTCCTTCGAGGTCGTAAACGTACCGGTCGCGCCGTGGTGGTACTTCACGTCGCCCATCACGTCGTCGTCGCCCAGATTGCCGCGGTACTGCGCGGCCTCGAACTCGGTCATCACCTCTTCGTAGGGCATGTTGACGACCTGCGCGATCACGTTGAGCCGCCCGCGATGCGCCATCCCCAAGACGGCGTCGCCGATGCCGTCGTCGGCGAGCATGTCCAGCATCTCCTCGAGCATCGGCACCATCACGTCCAGCCCTTCGCCCGAGAACGTCTTCTGGCCGAGGAACGTCTTGCGCACGTAGCGATCGAACGTCTCGACCCGCGTGAGGCGCTCGAGAAACTCGATTTGACGCTGCGGCGACTGTTTGATCTTATTGCGCCCCGACTCGATGTAGTCGCGCAGCCAGGTGCGCTGATTGGCGTTGGAGATGTGTTCGATCTCGTACGCGATCGTCGAGCTGTAGGTCTCGCGCAGATGCGGCAGCACCTCGGCGAGCGTGCGCCCGGGAACCTTGACGCGCAGCACGCCGGCGGGAATCGCGCTCTGCAGGGCGGGCGTGAGCCCGTACGTCTGCGGCTCGAGCGATGCGTCTCCGACCGGCTCCGCGCCGAGCGGATCCAGGTTTGCGGCGAGGTGGCCGTGGCGGCGGTAGGCCGAGACGATCGCCATTCCGGCGGCGACGGCGCGCAGCATGT
>JBARBD010000205.1:0-15812 GCA_049792675.1 Vulcanimicrobiaceae bacterium
CGGCTCGGCGCGGTGGTCAGCGGCTACGACGTGCGCGCGGTCGTCAAAGAGCAGGTGCTCTCGCTCGGCGCGACCTTTCTCGAGTTCGATCTGGGCGCCGACGCGCAAGGCGCCGGCGGATACGCCAAGGAGCTCACCCCCGAGCAGCAGGATCGCCAGCGCGCCTGGATGGTCGAGCAGATCGGGGCCAATGACGTCGTGATCACGACCGCGCTCGTCCCCGGGCGAAAGGCGCCGGTCCTGGTCAGCGAAGCCGCGGTTGCGGCGATGAAGCCGGGAAGCGTCATCGTGGACCTCGCGGCCGAGGCGGGAGGCAACTGCGCGCTCACCGTCGCCGACGAGGTCGTGACTTCACCCAACGGCGTCACGATCGTCGGCACGACGAATCTCCCGAGCACGATGCCGGCCGATGCGAGCCGGCTCTACTCGCGTAACGTCTACGCGCTGCTCTCGCCCTGGATCCGCGAGGGCACCCTCGCAATCGACATGGAGGACGACGTCGCAAAAGGGGCGGTCGTCGCCCGCGACGGCCAAATACTGATCGGAGGAAGCTCATCGTGACCGAGCTCGCGCACCTCGTCGCGCCGCTGACGGTGCTGTTGCTCGCCGTCTTCGTCGGCTTCGAAGTGATCTCGAAGGTGCCCACGACGCTGCATACGCCGCTCATGTCGGCGACCAACGCGATTCACGGGATCGTGCTCGCGGGCGCGATCGTCATCGTTGCGTCGCTCTACGGAGCCGAGCACGGGCCGCTGCTGACCATCCTCGCCGTCGCGGCCGTGACGCTCGGGGCGATCAACGTCTTCGGCGGCTTTGCGGTCACCGAACGGATGCTGCAGATGTTCCGGCGCAAGGAGGACCGCAAGTGAACGTCGCGATCGACCTCGCCGATCTGGTCGCGATCGCGCTCTTCATTTACGGCCTTCACGAGTTGAACTCGCCGGCCACCGCGCGCCGCGGCAATCGCCTCGCGATGCTCGGCATGGCGATCGCGCTGGTCGGCATCCTGGTGCGCACGCAGGGCATCGGCTGGCCTGCGGTCGCCGTCGGCGTCGCGATCGGAGCCCTGGTCGGTATCTATGCCGCGCTCAAAGTGAAGATGACCGCGATGCCGCAGATGGTCGCGCTCTACAACGGCGCGGGCGGTGGCGCGGCGGCGCTCATCTCGACCGTTGGATTTTCGATCGCGAACCACAGCACGGGGATGGACGCGGTCGTCGCCGTCTCGCTCGCGCTCTCGGCGATCATCGGTGCGATCAGCTTCTCGGGATCGATCGTAGCGTTCCTAAAGCTGCAAGAAGTCATGACGGGACGGCCCGTCACCTACCCGGGGCAGCAAATCGTCAATGCGCTCGTTCTGCTCGCCATCGCCGGGCTCTTCGTCTGGCTGGTCGCAACGCTCGGAACGCTGCCGGCGTGGGGATTCGTCGCCCTGCTGATCGCCGCGCTGCTGCTCGGGGTGCTCTTCGTCTTGCCGATCGGCGGCGCCGACATGCCGGTCGTGATCTCGCTGCTCAACTCGTTTACCGGCGTAGCGGTCGCGATCACCGGCTTCGAGCTGGGCTCCGACCTGCTGATCATCTGCGGCGCGCTGGTCGGCGCGAGCGGCACGATCTTGACCGTCGCGATGAGCCGCGCGATGAATCGTCCGCTCACGAACGTCCTCTTCGGTGCGTTCGGCTCGGCCGGCGGAACCGAAGTTGCGTCCGGCTCGGGCGGCGCCCAGCAAGTGCGCAGCGCGACCGCCGACGACGTCGCGGTGATGCTGGCGTACGCCGGCAAGGTGATCTTCGTTCCCGGATACGGCATGGCGGTCGCGCAGGCGCAGCACAGCGTCAAGGCGCTGGCCGATCAGCTCGAAAAGCGCGGCGTCAAGGTGCTCTACGCAATCCATCCGGTCGCCGGACGCATGCCGGGGCATATGAACGTTCTGCTCGCCGAGGCGAACGTTCCGTATAACCAGCTGCTCGACATGGAAGACGTCAACTCGGAGTTTCCGACCGCCGACGTTGCGCTGGTGATCGGCGCCAACGACGTCACCAACCCGGCTGCGCGCAGCGTGGCCAGCTCTCCGATTTACGGCATGCCGATCCTCGACGTCGACAAGTCGGCCAACGCCGTCGTCCTCAAACGCTCGATGCGTTCCGGCTTCGCCGGCATCGAGAACCCGCTCTACGAGCTGCCGAATACGTCGCTGCTCTTCGGCGACGCTAAGGTTTCGATCGACGCTCTGACTGCAGCCGTCAAAGCGTTGTAACCGCGAGGTTCGGCGGGGCGAGCGAGCGAACGGCCCTTGAAACTGCTGCTTGAAGCAGACAAGGAGACGCACCATGCCCCTTTCCAAACGAGTTGCCGCCGAGCTGATCGGCACGTTTTGGCTCGTGCTCGGCGGCTGCGGCAGCGCCGTGCTGGCGGCGGGATTCCCGAAGCTCGGCATCGGTTTCGCCGGCGTCGCGCTCGCCTTCGGACTCACGCTGCTCACGATGGCGTTCGCGATCGGCGGCATCTCGGGATGCCACATCAATCCGGCGGTAACGGTCGGCTTGTGGGCCGCTCGCCGCTTCCCGGCTCGCGACGTCCTTCCGTACATCATCGCGCAAGTGATCGGCGGCATCATCGCGGGCGGCGTGCTCTACCTCATCGCGAGCGGACAGGCGGGCTTTACGACCGCCAACGGTTTCGCCTCGAACGGTTACGGCGAGCACTCGCCGGGCAACTACTCCTTGCTCGCCTGCGCGGTCTGCGAAGTGGTGATGACGCTGGTCTTCATCTTCATCATCGCCGCATGCACCGACAAGCGCGCCATCGCGGGATTCGCGCCGATTCCGATCGGTCTCGCGCTGACGCTCATCCACCTCATCAGCATTCCGGTCACGAATACGTCGGTCAATCCGGCTCGCTCGACCGGCGTCGCGGTCTTCGTCGGCGGGTGGGCGATCGCGCAGCTCTGGCTCTTCTGGGTCGCACCGATCGTCGGGGGCGCCATCGGAGGCAAGCTCTACGACGCGCTCTTCTCCGCGGACCCGCAGCGAAGCACGGCCTAGCGAAATCTTCGGCGGTAACTACCGCGCAGCAACGACCGGGGGCGTGTCGATCGGCGGAGGCGCTCCCGGTTTCTTTTTCTTGCGTTCGGTGAGCTCGACGACGGCCACGTAGAGCACCGGTACGATCGCGAGGTTCATCACGGTCGACACGAGCATCCCGCCCATCACCGCGGTGCCCAGCGAGATGCGCGATTGGGCGCCGTCGCCGTGCGCGAACGCCAGCGGGAGGATGCCGAGGATGAATGCGATCGACGTCATGAGAATCGGGCGCAGTCGCGTCGCGGCGGCATGCGCGACGGCGTCGATCGGATCGCGCCCCTGTTCGCGCAGCTGGTTGGCGAACTCGACGATCAAGATCGCGTTCTTCGCAGCTAGGCCGATCAGCATGACGTAGCCGATCTGCGCGTAGATGTCCGACGACGTAATCGGAATCGGGACCGGGTGACCGGCCAATAGCGAGTGAACGATCTGGCTGAGCAGTTCGGATGCGCGTCGAACGTAAATCGCGCCGATCGCGCCGAGCAGCGCGAGCGGCACCGCAAGCATGATGACGAAGGGCGTACTCAGGCTCTCGTACTGCGCGACTAAGACCAGGAAAACGAAGAGCAGCCCCATCGCAAAGACGGCGATCGTCTGCGGCCCGCTCTGCACTTGCTGGCGAGCGATGCCGCTCCACTCGTAGTTCATCCCTTTGGGAAGGTGTGCGACGACGATCCGCGCGATCGCCGCCAGCGCGTCGCCGGAGCTCGCGCCGGAGCCGGGAGAGCCGTCGATTTCGAAGGCGTTGTACTCGTTGAACCGCATGATCGCGACGTTGTTCGTCTGGAGTCCCGTCTCGAGGAACTGGCTGACCGGCATCATTTGACCCGCCGAGTTCGCCACGTAGATGCGCGAGAGATCGCTGGGCGAGGTGCGCTGCCCGCTCTTGGCTTGCACGATCACTTGGTACGAGCGCGTGCCGTAATCGAAGAAGTTCACGAACGTCGAACCGGTCGTGGCATTGATCGTATCGAAAAACGCCGAGGGCGAGACGCCGAACGCGAGCGCTTTAGAGCGGCTGAACTTCGTCACCAAGTAGGTGCCGGTAAGGATCGTCGGCACGCGCACCTGCGAGAGGTGCGGGTCTTGTCTGGCCGCAGCGAGGACTTGTTGACCGACCTTGTTGAGCGTCGGCAGGCCGAGATTGTTGATGTCTTTGATCTGAATCGAGAAGCCGCCGGTGGTGCCCAGACCGGGAATCGCCGGCGGATTCGCCGGCAGCGCCGTCACGCTCGGAATCTTCTGGAACTGCGTGTAGAGCTGGTATCGCAGCGCGAGGGCGGCGTTCTGCACGCCGTGCCGCTCCGAAAGCGGTTTGAGCTGGACGAAGAGGGTCGCCTGATTCGAGCTGTTGTTGGCGAAGCCGAAGCCGATCCCCGAGGTGACCGCTTGGACCTGCGGCATCTTCAGCATGATGCCTTCGAGCTTCGACACCGCCGCCTTGGTCTGATCGACCGACGATTGAATCGGCAGCGTCACCAAGACGTAGAGCAGACTCTGATCTTCGTCGGGCAGAAATCCGGTCGGTGTGATGCGGAACATCACGCCGAGAAGCACGATGCCGCCGGCGAAGATCGCCAGCATCAGTCCCCGGCGGTGGATCAGCCGCGGGACGAGCGCCTGATACCAGGCCGTCAGCGCGCGCATGCGCGCGTTGAACCAGAGCATGAACCGGTTGGTGGTCGGCTCGGCTCCGTGGACGAGATAATAGGTCAGCACCGGTGCGAGCGTCAGCGCGGTGAAGAGCGATATGGCGATCGACGCCGCCATCGTCAGGGCGAACTGTTGGAAGAGCAGGCCGGTTGTCCCGGGAAGGAACGCCACCGGGATAAAGACCGACATCAGCACCAGCGAGGTCGCGATCACCGCGCCGCCGATCTCGTGCATCGCGCGCACCGTCGCTTCGAACGGGGTCGTCTTGTCGTCGACGATGTGGCGCACGATATTTTCGAGCACCACGATGGCGTCGTCGACGACCAGGCCGGTCGCCAGCGTCAGCCCGAAGAGCGTCAGGGTATTGATGCTAAAACCGAGCAGCTTCATCGCCGCGAACGTCCCGATCAGCGAGACCGGGATCGTGATCGACGGGATCAGGGTGCTGTGCCAGTTCTGCAGGAAGATGAAGATGACGAGCACGACCAGCAGGATCGCGATCAAGAGCGTGACGATCACTTCCTTGATCGAGGCACGCACGAAGTCGGACGTATCGAAAGCGATCTTATAGGAAATGCCGGCCGGCATCGTCTGCGCGATTCGCGCCATCGTCGCGCGGACGTTCTGCGAGATCTGCAACGAGTTGGCGGTCGGCTCGCCCTCGATCGCCAGCACGACCGCGGTCTGGCCGTTGTAGCGCGCCGAGGTGACGTAGTTCTGGGCTCCCAGCTCGATCTTCGCGACGTCTCCCAGCCGCAGATACCCGCCGTTGGGCTGTGCCTCTACGACGATCTTTCGAAACTCTTCGGGCGTCTGCAGCCGTCCGTTGATCTGGATCGGTATCTGAAACGGCTGCGAGCCGGTCGTCGGGGGCTGGCCGATCGCTCCCGGCGCGACGTCGGCGTTGTTCTGCTTGATGACGTTGAGAACGGTGTCGAGCGAGACGTTGTTGCCTTGGAGTTTGTGCGGATCGACCCAGATGCGCATGCCGTAGGTGCGGTCGCCGAGAACCTCGACTTGTCCCACGCCCGGGACGCGCTTGAGATCCTCGATCACGTTGAGGTCGGCGTAGTTACTCACGGCCACATCGGAGACCGACGAGCTGGTCGAGAGCATCGCGACCGCGATCGTAATGTTGCCGGCGCTTTTCTGGACGCTCACGCCCTCGTTTTGGACCGCCGTCGGAAGCTGCGAGAGCGTCAGGTCGACGCCGTGCTGGACGTTGACCTGGTCGATCGTCGGATTGGTGCCGAGCGCGAAGGTGCACGTGATCGCGCTGGTGCCGTTGGCGCTCGAGTACGACTGCATGTACTGCAATCCGTCGGCGCCGTTGATGTTAATCTCCAGCGGCGTCGTCACCGAGCGCATCACCATCTCGGCGGTGGCGCCCGGATACTGCGACGTGACCGTAACGGTCGGCGGCGAGATCTGCGGATACTGCGAGATCGGCAGCGTCGGAATCGTGATCAGGCCCGCCAGCAGCACCACGAAGCTGGCTACCGCGGCAAAGTGCGGGCGCTTGAGGAAAAACTCGATCACGTAGCCGCTCTCCGCGAGGCCGCCCTCATTGCAGAACGGGCGTTCGCAAGCAGCCCGGCGGAATTCCTTGTAGCGGCGAGGGTACCGTCAGCGTGCCTCGACGCGCCACCGGTACGCGTTCCACGTCGGCAAGAACGCGTTCGGCGCGAATCCGCGGAGCCTCGAGCGGTACGCATAGACGTAATCGGCGTTGAAGAGATAGAGGATCGGGACTTGCTCCGCGACGATTCGCCCGATTCGGCCGTAGAGGCGCTTGCGCGTTGCGCGGTCGGTCGAGGCCAGCGCGGCTCGCTCGAGTCGATCGACGCGCGGATCGCACCAGCGCATGTAATTCGACGCGCCGCCGCATCCGAGCACGGCGGAGTCGTCGGGATCCGCGCCCATCGTCCACGGCACGTAGGCGAGGTCGAAGCCACCGGCCGCGAGCAGCCCAGTGTGCGGTAAGAAGAGCTGCGCGTTGCTTACGGACTTTATCGCGACGTCGACGCCGCGCTGGCGCAGCGCCGCTTGGACCGCGGTCGCGACCCGCACGCCGGTCGCCGTCTCGGGAAACTGCACGTAGACCAGCTGCAGCGTCCGGCCGCCACGTTGACGCCAGCCGCCGGCGCCGCGCGGCCAGCCGGCCTCGTCGAAGAGGCGATCGGCACGCGCCGGATCGTATCCGGGCTGGCGCACCGCCGGGTCGAACGCCCACGAGAAGCGCGGCTGAATCATGTCGGTAACCGGGTAGACGCCCAGGGTGATCTTCCGCGATATCGCGTCGCGGTCGATCGACAGCGCGAGCGCGCGCCGCACCCGCGGATCGTCGAGCGGCCGGTGTGTGGTATTGAACGCGAGGCCCGCGACGACGGCCGTCGGCACGCGCACGTACTCGATGCCGGGCTTGCCCCGCAGCACGGCGATCTGCGCCGGCGCGATCAAATTCCAATCGAGCTCGCCGGATTGCAGTAAGAGCAGGTTCGTCGACGGGTCCGGGATCGAGCGGACGTCGAGCGTTGCGACCGCCGGGCGGCCGCGCCAATAGCGAGGGTTGGCTGAATAGCGCAAGCCTTCGCCACGCCTCCACGAGACGAAACGATAGGGTCCGTCGCCGACGCTCGGCGCGGCGCCGAAGGCCGCCTGGGCGAGCGGGGCTTGGTGCGCGAGCACGTGCTCCGGCAAGACGAACTGCGGCGAGAAGCCGTACGAGAAGTACGTCATCACGGCCGGCGCCCACGCGCGCCTAAGGTGGAAGACCACCGTCCGCGGGTCGACCGCAAAGGCCCGGTCGATCAAGTCGTAGCCTTCGTGCGAGCGTACCGGATTGCGCGGGTCGAGGATCGCCCGCAGCGTGAAGAGCACGTCGGTCGCGGTGACCGGCCGTCCGTCGCTCCAGAGCACCCGCCGAAGGCGGTACCGGATCGTGCGCCCGTCGGCCGAGAGGCCGCCGTTGGCGCGGGCCGGGAGCTTCTCGAGCAGCGCCGGCACCGCGTGTCCGTGCGCGTCCAGGTCGATGAACGGCTCGAAAACCAAACGAGCGACTTGTTGCTCTACCGAGGCGGCATCGGGCGTGAGAAAGAGCGGATCGAGCGTCCGCGGGTCGGCCGCGAGATCGAAGCGGACCACCGCTGTCGCGGGCTGCGGGTGGCCGCCCCGGCTGCAGCCGGCCCCAGCCAGGATGGCGAGGAGGATAGTGGTCCAAAAGACCGGGCTTGCGCCGAACGGATTAGCGGTGTTATTGTATGAGCGCCGAAGATTGTTCGGCAAATCACCCTCCTGTGTCGAATATGGTGCTGATAACCGAAGAGCTGGACGACCTCGACCTCCAAATCCTGGACGCCTTGCAACGCAACGCGCGCTCGACCTTCACCGAGCTCGGTTCGATCGTTGGTCTCAAGGCGCCGGCCGTCCACGACCGCGTCAAGCGGCTCGAACAGCGCGGCTACATCCGGGCCTATTCGGCGCAGCTCGACGCCAAGCGTCTCGGCCTGCATCTCACCGCGTTCGTAAGCTGCTATACCTCTCCCGAGTGCGCTTACGACGAGTTCACGCGCAGGCTGAGCGAGATGCCGGAGATCTGCGAAGTCCACTCGGTCGCCGGCGAGGAGACCTTCGTCTGCAAAGTCGTGACCCGCTCGACCGAGCATCTCGACGAACTCCTGGCTCGTCTGAAGGCGACCCCGGGCATGGCACGCACGCGCACGACGATCGTCTTGAGCATCCCGTTCGACCGCGGCGGCGTCACGGTTCGCCAGTTATGAAGACCGCGTTGAAATCGCCGTCGCATCCGCTGGGCGCCCACCGCGTCCTCGAACCGGCCGGCGCGATGCCGCAGGACGCCTGGCGCGTCGACAATACGCCGGTCGCAGCCGAGAACGAGATCCTTTGCGAGGTCGAGGTGCTCAACATCGACTCGGCGTCGTTCCGGCAGATCTGCACGGCCTGCGACGCCGATCCGCAACGCATCGCAGCGCACGTCTCCGATATCGTCGCGCAGCGCGGCAAGCAGCACAATCCGGTTACCGGCAGCGGCGGCATGTTCGTCGGGCGCGTCCTCGAGATCGGTGAGGCGCTGCAGGCGAAAATCGACCTGCGGGCCGGCGAGCGCATCGCCTCGCTCGTCTCTCTGACGTTGACGCCGCTCCATCTCGAGGCCGTCACCGGCGTCGACGTCGCGACCGGACGCGTCTGGGTGCGCGGCAAGGCGATTCTCTTCGAGAGCGCGCTCTGGGCCAGGCTTCCACGCGATATCGACGAGGGCGTTGCGCTCGCGATCCTGGACGTCGCGGGCGCGCCCGCCCAAGTGCGGCGGCTCTGTTCGCGCGGCGACGTCGTGGTCGTCGTCGGTGCCGACGGAAAGAGCGGCCTGCTCTCCTGCGCGCAGGCAAAGGCCTGCGTCGGCGCGGAGGGTCGCGTTATCGGCATCGTGCCGGACGCCTCGACGCCGTCGGCGCAGCTCTTGCGCAGCGCCGGCCTGGTCGACGCCCTGGTCGTCGCCGACGCGCGTAACGCTCTCGACTCGAGCGATCGCGTCGCGGCCGCATCCCCGCGACCCGCGGACCTGGTCGTCAACTGCGTAAACGTCCCCTCGACCGAGCTCGGCTCGATTCTCTGCGCGCGTGACGGCGGAACGGTTTATTTCTTTTCGATGTCGACGTCGTTCACGGCCGCGGCGCTCGGCGCCGAGGGTGCCGGCCGCGACGTGACGATGGTCATCGGCAACGGCTACACCAAAGGCCACGCGGAGACGGCGCTGCAGACGCTGCGCGACCATCCCGAGCTGCACGCTTATTTCAACGCCAAGTACAAAGGAAGCATGGACTCATGAGCACGGTCACCTCGCACGCGCACAAGCCGCCGGTAACGCCGGATCACTTCGCGTACAAGAATCTCAAACAGGGCGAGTTCTGGCGGCATATCCCGGCCTATCGCGAGATCGACGAGGCGACGTTTCTCGACCATCTGTGGCAGCAGCGCCAGTCGGTCAAGACCGCCGAGGAGCTGCTCGAGACGATCCGTGACGTCTGCTCGCCAGAGTTCTACCAAGACGCCGAGGCCGGATTCCGGCATGCGCCGATGGCGGTTCGCGTCTCGCCGTACGCGATCTCGTTGATGGACTGGAACGATCCGATCGGCGATCCGATTCGGCGGCAGTTCATTCCGCTGGCCTCGACCGCGCTGCCGGACCATCCCTGCCTGACCCTCGATTCGCTGCACGAGCAAGAGGACTCGCCGGTTCCCGGTCTGGTGCATCGCTACGTCGACAAGGCGCTCTTCCTTCCGCTCAACGTCTGCCCGGTCTATTGCCGTTTCTGCACGCGCAGTTACGCGATCGGCCCGGATACCGAGAACGTGGACAAGGTCGCGCTGGCCAAGACTCCCAAGCAGTGGCAAGAGGCGTTCCAGTACATTACCGAGCGCCCCGAGCTCGAAGATATCGTGATCTCGGGCGGCGACGTCTATCAGCTCTCGCCAAAAAACCTCGAGTTTATCGGCAACGCGCTGCTCGACATCCCGCACGTGAGGCGGATGCGCTTTGCGACCAAAGGGCCCGCGATCATGCCGATGAAGCTGCTCACCCACGCGGAGTGGCTCGACGCGCTGACCGCGATCGTCGAGCGCGGACGCAGCCTCGGCAAGGAGGTCGTGCTCCACACCCACTTCAACGCGCCCGAAGAGATCACGTGGATCACGCAAAAAGCGATGCGCGTGCTCTTCGAGCGTGGAATCTTCACGCGCAACCAGTCGGTGCTGATTCGCGGCGTGAACGACACCCGCGAACGCATGCAGCTGCTGGTCAAGCGGCTCGGGTTCGTCAACGTCCACCCGTATTACGTCTACATGCACGATATGGTCAAGGGGGTCGAGGAGCTGCGCACGACGATCGCCACGGCGACCGACACCGAGAAGTTCGTGCGAGGCAGCACCGCCGGCTTCAACACGCCGACCTTCGTCTGCGACGCACCCGGAGGCGGGGGCAAGCGCGACGTGCATTCGTACGAGTACTACGACCGGGAGAACGGCATCGCAGTCTACGCCGCACCGAGCGTCAAGCCCGGAAAGGCGTTCCTCTACTTCGATCCGGTCGACCGGCTCTCACCGGCCGCGCAAGTGCGCTGGTCCTCGCGCGACCTGCAAGACGAGATGATCAAGGAGGCGGTCCGCCGCGCGGGCGTCGGCAACGAGCAGCTCGTCCTGGCGTAGGCGCGAGTGAACGATCGGGGCTTTCGTCTGGACTTCGCGATTGCGATCGGCGCGCTGCTGATCAGCACGGTTGCGGCCGCGGCCTCGGTCTATCAGACGCGCGTCATCGCGCAGCAGTTCAGCGCGACCGTCTGGCCGTACCTGAGCTTCGATCAGACCAACTCGCCGTCGCTGCTCGAAGTCACGATCGCAAACGACGGCCTCGGCCCGGCGATCATCCGAGCGGTGACGATTTCGTGGAACGGCAAGCGCGAGGCTTCGCTCGAGACGCTCGTCGCGGACCTCGCGCGCGAGCCGCGCTCGCGCGCCGAGAGCAGCGAGGCCGCGCGAGCGCACCTCCCGGTGAAGCTGATGACGAGCACGCCCACGATCGGCATGGTCATTCCAGCAAACAGCCAGCACACGATTTTTCGGATGGAGGGCAGTCCGCGCGTGCAGGCGTTTCGCCCCGGCATCGCGCGCATCGACGTCTCGCTCTGTTACTGCTCGCTGACCGGCAACTGCTGGGTGAACAGCTTCCAGAACCGCGAGGCCTTGCCGCGCGCCGTGCACGCCTGCTCGTAGCAGGCGGCACACGCGCGCTACTTCTCGAGCGTTGACGCGTAGCTTTCGTCGGCGCTGCGCCACTTGTTGGGAACGTCGATTCGGCGGACGCCGTTGGGATAGCTGCCCGCCGGGTGCGCGGCATTCCAATCCTGGGCGAGCACGGCCAAGTACTCGAAGTTTTCGTAAATCGCCTGCCCGTAATGCGCTCGCAAGAGCGCGGTTACGTCGATCAGCGCGTTCCACGCGTCGAGTACCACGGCGGCGTGAATGTCCATGAGGAGTCGGCGATCCACCAAACCGGTTTTGGCGAACACGCCCATATTTTCGTAAAAATCGCCCACGATTTCCACGTACGATATCTCCTGGTTGTTTTCTACCGTTCGCGCAATCCGATTTGCGAGTTGATACCGGAATGCCGGATCTTGCATTCTCGCCGGCAACTCGCTGTAGACGTAATGGACTGCCTTCAAGTACTCGGGGGTTTGCTGACTCGCTCGAAGCTCGGTCAGCACTGCAATCTGGTTGCCGCCGCGCATGTGGCGGAGCTGCACGATGGCGGCTGAAGCCGTCGCCGCGATAACGAGAAACGTGCCGACGGTCGCGACCGTATTCATCAACTCGAGAGACATAGCGACGACCCCCAAAGAGCGAGTAAGTCGTACCAGAGCCGGCTCCCCAGGGCTCCAGCAGGACGGCCTCCGTAACCGATCTGCCGCCTAGCTGGCCCGCCGAGCCGCTCGACTCCTCTCGACCGGCGAGCCTCCCCGGCCGCGATGGAACCGAGCGGGCCTGGGAGAACGTTCCCAGACCGCTGAGGCAAAAACGCTTCCGGAGAGGGACCCATGCAATTATTTTACTTGACTCGCTCTGCGCTTTGCGCTTGTGCGGCCGCGTCATTGCTCGCGGGTTGCGGCGGCACGCAGAGCCTGCCCTACATGCAGAGCAACACGGCGATGCGTATGCTGACCGGCACCGGTGCCGGTAAGATCACGCACGTCGTCTACATCGTGCAAGAGAACCGCAGCTTCGATAATCTCTTCCAGGGCTATCCCGGTGCCGATACCGTCTCCGAGGGAAAGATCTCCAATGGCCGGACGGTCAAGCTCAAGCCTGCAGGTCTTGCGGCCTTTTACGTCATCGATCACTCGGCTGACGCCATGTTCGCTGCTTGCCACGGCACGGGAAAACTCCCCGGCACTGATTGCCGGATGGACGGATTCAACAAAGAGTTCCACAGCGGCGGCCCGACCGGCGTCAAATACCCCGAATACGTCTACGTCCCCCACAACGAATCGAAACCGTACTTCGATATGGCACACGAGGGCGCGCTCGCCGACCGGATGTTCCAGTCGCAGCTCGACGAGAGCTTCGTCGGACACCAGTACATCATCGCCGCGCAGGCCGCTTGGGCGGTCGATCTCCCCTACAGCTTCTACTGGGGCTGCGAGGACCAGGGGCAGATCCAAGTCTCGACGATCACGCGCGACCGCAACCCCAACGGCCCGGCGGAATCCGCCTGTTTCAACTACCAGACGTTAGGCGACGAGCTCGACAACGCCAAACTTTCGTGGCGCTTCTACGCCAGCAGCTACGGAAGTGCGTCGAGCGGCGACGGCGGGACGTGGTCGAGCTACGAAGCGGTCAAGCACATCTTCAAAGGGCCAGATTGGAAGAAAGACGTGATCGCGCCGAACTGGAAGTTCCTCGTCGACGTCAAGGCCGGTAAGCTCGCGAACTTCACGTGGATCACGCCGGTCTGCGACGACTCCGATCACGTCAACTGCCCTAACGGCTACGGCCCCTCGTGGGTTGCCGCGCTCGTCAACGCGGTCGGCAAGAGCAAGTTCTGGAACTCAACCGCGATCTTCATCCAGTGGGACGATTGGGGCGGTCTCTACGATCACGTGCCGCCGCCCTACCTCGATCGCGACAGCCTGGGATTTCGAGTGCCGTTGATCATTCTCTCGCCCTACGTCAAGCACGGCTACGTCTCGCACACGCAGTACGAGACGGCCAGCGTGCTGCGCTTCGCCGAGGATCTCTACGGGCTCGGTCAGTTGGCGGACGCCGATAAGCGCGCGAACTCGCCGGCCGACAGCTTCGACTTCTCGCAGCAGCCGCAACCGTTCGTCAAAATCAAAGCGCCGCTCCCCCCGAAGTTCTTCATGCACCAACTCCCCGACGACTACTTCGCGCCGGATTACGAATGAGGTGCCGCTGCGTCACGACTCGCGCGCGGCTGCTCGCAGCATGACCGGGCCGTCGGGGCGTAGCGTGACGAGCGGCGCGAGCCCAACGCGCTGCCCGGGCTCGAGCGAGAACCGGTAACGGCGGACGATCGCGGCCAGGACGATCGCGGCCTCGGTCAACGCGAACTCCTCGCCGATACAGCGGCGCGAGCCGCCGCCGAACGGCACGTATGCAAACGGCGGCGGCTCTGTGCGCAGCCATCGGTCGGGATCGAAGCGATCTGGGGCGGGAAAGTTCGCCGCCTGCCGGTGCAAGAGCAGCGGCGCGGCGAAGACGGTCGTCCCGCGCGCAATGAACGTACCGTCGACCAGCGTGACGTCGTGGAGCGCCTCGCGTCCGATGATCCACGCCGGCGGATAGAGGCGCAGCACTTCTTTTACGACGCGTTCGAGGTACGCGCGATCGCCGTCGCGCAGCGCTGCTGCGAGCCGCCGGTCGACCTCGTCGTGCTGCGCGAGCAGGTAGAGCGCCCACGTCAGCGCGTTGGCGGTCGTCTCGTGTCCGGCGATGAAGAGCGTCATGATCTCGTCGCGAATCTGCGCGTCGGACGGGCGAACGCCGGTCTCCGCGTCGCGCGCCGCGAGCAGCAACGAGAGCGCGTCGCCCCGGTCGCCACCGTCGCGCCGGCGCCGCGCGATCAAGCCGTAGATGATCGCGTCCAGCATCTCTCGCGCGCGCTTAAAGCGCCGGGTGCTTCGCAGCGGGAGGCGCTGCCGCAGCGAACTGAGCGGGGTCAGCATATAAGGAAACTCGCCCATCATCAGACGCAACGCGTCGCCGACCGCCGCGGCCGAATCGCTCTCGTCGCTGCCGAAGAGCGTCTCGCTTGCGATGCGCAGCGTCAGCTCGACCATCGCGGCGTGCGCGTCGAAGGCTTCGTCCCGGGGAATGCGCCCCGCGAACTCCCGCGCGTCGCGCTCCATGACGCGCGCGTACTCGGCGATCCGCTCGCGGTGGAAGGCGGGCTGGACGATGCGCCGCATCTGCCGGTGGAGCGGTTCCTCGCTGGTCAGGAGCCCTTCGCCAAGCAGCAGCCGCAGCACGCGCGTGCCGAGCGACTTCGAGAACGCGTGCTGTTGGGTGACCAGCATCTCCTTGATCAGCGCCGGCTCGTTGACGAAGACGTACGAGCGCCACGGCAGCGAGAACGCCACGACGTTGCCGTAACGCGCGGTCATCTCTTCGAGGAACGACGGGAAGCGGCGGAACGGAACCGGGAGCAGGCGCCGCAGCGTCGTCCAGCGGCTCGGCCCGGGAATCCTGGGCTTCATCGCTCCCGGTACGCCGTCACGTTGCCGAACCGGCAGACGACGCGATACTCGCCCCGCGCGACCGCAGCGGCGATGGCCGGGCGCAAATGGAGCTGATAGGCCGGGCTCGGAAAGTCGTCGGCATAGACGAGGTACTCGACGCCGTCCGTCCGGTCGATCGTCGCGCGCGGGCGCTGCGCGGCGACGGCCGAGAACCATTCGTCGTAGGTTGCCAGCGACGCGTCCTTCGGCACGCACGCGATCGCGCGCCGCGCGTCGGCCAGATCGTGGTAGTAGGGGTGGAGATAGTGCAGCGGGTGCATCGGATCGAAGGCGATCAGAAAGACCGCGCAAAGCGCGCAGGCCGCCGCGCTCCAGTTGCCGGCGACGCGCTCGCCGCGCTTGCGCGCCAGCGCCGTCACCGCGGCGACGGTCGCAATCAAAAGCCAGGGTATCCAGAGCGCCGCGTAATGGTCGCCCATCCGCCAGACGTAGCCGGAGTTCGCGAGCAGCACGACGCACGCGCCCGGTAGCGCGAGCAGCGCCCAGCGCGAGCGCAGCGGCAGAAAGGCCAGCGGCACGAGCGCCTCGAGCACGTACGTCAATCGGCCGAACGTAAAGATCGCGCGCACGAACGCCACCGGATGCGTTAGCGGCGCGAGGATCAGCGCGAGCGGTCCGTCGGCAAAGGGATAGACGTAGAAATGGCTGGGCGCCCAGCCGCCCAGACGCGGCGCGTTGACGGCGTAGTAGACGAGCAGCGCGGTTGCGCAGCCGGTGGCGAGCGCCGCTCCGGCGATGGCGAGCC
>JBARBD010000206.1:0-24661 GCA_049792675.1 Vulcanimicrobiaceae bacterium
GCGCCTACGGGGGGACGTTCAGGTATTTTCCTTTTTTAATTGGGTTGGGGGACGTGAGGAATAAGAATGAGTAACGATTCTGTGCCGTTTGAGACGGAGGCGGGGGAGGCCGTCATCGAGGAGGCGCCGGTTGCGGCGCAGCCGTCGCTCGACGAGCAGCTCGCTGCCGCGAACGCGCGCGCCGATGAGAACTACGGCAAGTTTTTGCTTGCCGTCGCCGATTTCGACAACTATAAGAAGCGGCTCCAGCGCGATCTCGATTCGATGGTCGCATCGCGCCACCGGATGCTGCTCGAACGCTTCCTTCCGGTGCTCGACAATCTCGAGCGCGCGCTCGGTTCGAAGGCCGAAGGCGAGAAGTTGCGCGGCGGGCTGGAACAGACGCTGCGGGGCTTCGAAGCGCTTTTGGCGAGCGAAGGCGTGAAGGCGATCGACGTCAAGGGCAAGCCGTTCGATCCGCGCGTTGCCGAAGCGATCGCGACGAGCGATGCCGACGGCGTCGCCGACGACACCGTCGTCGAGGTTGCCGAGAAAGGCTATAGCCTCGGCGAAGAACTACTGCGGCCCGCAAAGGTAATCGTCGCCAAGCACCCCGCCGAATGAACTTCAAAGATTACTACTCGGTTCTGGGCGTTCCGAAAAATGCGGCCGAAAAAGATATCAAATCGGCCTATCGGAGGCTCGCGCGTAAGTGGCATCCCGATGCGAATCCGAAAAATCCGAAGGCCGCCGAGGAGAAGTTCAAAGAGATCTCCGAGGCGTACGAAGTGCTCGGCGATCCGGAGAAGCGCAAAAAGTACGACGTGCTCGGGCCGAACTGGAAGCAGGCCGCGCAACAAGCCGAGCAGCAGCGCCGCTACCACACCAACGTCGACGGCCAAGATTTCGAGTTCGATTTCGGCGCCCCCGGCCAGCCGAGCGGGTTCTCCGATTTTTTCGACGTCTTCTTCTCGGGCATCGGCCGGCGCCAGACGGCGCAGGGGCCCGGCTTATCGCGGCGCGGTCAGGATTTGGAGACGACCATCGACCTCGGGCTGCGCGACGTGTACGCCGGCGGCACCAAGCAGGTCTCGCTGCAAGTCGAAGATCTCTGCCCGCGCTGTCACGGCGCCGGAACCGAGAGCGGCCACCTCTGTCCGCAGTGTCACGGCACCGGGCGCGTGTTGCTCGCCAAGAAGTTTGAAGTTACGATTCCCAAGGGCATCGGCGACGGCCAGCGCATTCGCCTCGCGGGTCAAGGCGGCGCGGGGATCAACGCCGGCCCGAGCGGCGATCTCTATCTGATCGTGAAGCTGCAAGACGACCCGACCTACAAGCGCCAAGGCGACGATCTTTACGTCGATCTCCCGGTGAGCATCTACGACCTCGTGTTGGGCGGCGACGTCGCCGTCCCCACCCTGAGCGGCCAGGTCGAGATGACCATTCCGGCCGGCACGCAGAACAACCGCTTATTGCGCCTCTCCGGGCGCGGCATGCCGAAGGTCAAGGGCAAAGGCACCGGCGACCAATACGTCCGCCTCATCGGACAGCTTCCGCAGAATCTCTCACCGAAAGAGACCAAGCTCTTCGAGGAGCTCGCCTCCTTTAGGAACGGCAAGGTTTGAAACGAGCAGAGCGACTGATGGCTCCACTCGTTCTGAAAATGGCGGTGAGGGCAACCCGGGGTGATGCAGGGCGGTTTAGTTGAGGACCAAGGCACTTCGGTTACAACATAGGAGAAGTTCGTGATCAAAGAGATCGCATTTACCGCGTACCCGGCCAAGGACGTCGCCACCTTGCGCAAGTGGTACGAAGATAAGCTCGGATTGAAGTTCAGCGGACCGTTCGTCGAGGACGGCGTCGAGAAGTATAACGAAACGAAGATCGGCGACGGGTACTTCAGCCTGCTCTGGCACGAGTGGGTCGAACGCAATCCCGGAAGCGCTTCGGGAGTCGTCTTCGAAGTGGATAACATTGACGAGTCGGTTGCAGATCTGCGCGGCAAAGGCGTCAAGGTCGAGGATCCGTACGAGACGCCGGTCTGCAAGATCACGTCGTTCGAAGACCTCGAGGGCAACAAGGTCTCGTTCCACCAGGTAACGGTTCCGCACTAAACCATGATGGCCGGCCACGGGCTGATGTGGTCGAACATCTATCAGCCCGAGAAACCGACGGTGAAGCGGCGCGTCGATTGGAAGCGAATCGGCGCGCTGTTCCTGCCCTATTGGCGTCAGCAGGCGGCGGTGCTGGCTTGCATCGTCGTCGTTTCGTCGCTAGGATTGTTGCCCGGCTTCGTCACGGCGCACATCATCGACGTCTCGATCCCGCAACGTGATTTTCGCAGCTTAGCGATTGACGTCGGGATCATCCTCGCCTCGGCGCTGGTGGCCGCCGGCATCGGCGTGTTCCAAGGATTCCTCAACTCGGTCGTCGGCGAAGGCATCATGCGCGACATCCGCACGACGCTCGTCGAGCATCTCCATCGGATGCCGCTCGGCTTCTTCACCGGAACGAAGACCGGCGAGATCATGAACCGCGTCAGCAACGACGTGGACAACGTGGATAACGTCGTGACGGGCACGCTGACCTCGATCGTCACCAACATCGTGCTGATCGCGACGACCTTGGTCGCGATGTTCGTCTGGAACTGGCGGCTGGGGCTGATTTCGATCGTCATCGTGCCGCTGATGGTCTTCCCGCTCGGCCCGGTCGGGCGCCGGATGTACCAAATCCGCAAGAAGACGCGCGAGAAGCGCGACGAGATCGAGTCGATCACGCAAGAAACGCTCTCGATCTCGGGCATCACGCTGATCAAGTCGTTCGCGCGCGAGGCATACGAGCGGGCGCGGTTTTACACCGTCGGAACGCGCCTCATGCAGCTGGAGATCGACCTCGCGATGGTCGGGCGCTGGTTCATCGCATCGGTTACCGCGATGGTGGTGGTCGGCCCCGCGCTGATCTGGCTCGGCGGCGGCTGGCTCGCGATCTCGGCGGGCTTGAGCGTCGGCGTGATCGTCGCGTTCGTCTCCTTCATTCAGGGGCGCCTCTACGGTCCGGCCGCGACGCTGGCCGGGATTCAAGTGCAGGTCGTCAGCGCGCTTGCGGTCTTCGAGCGCATCTTCGATTACCTCGACATGCAAGCTGAGGAGTACGATCCACCCGGCGCGATCTCGCTCCCAGCGGTCGAAGGGGAGATTCGTTTCGAAAACGTCGTCTTCTCGTACGAGGGCAAGCGCAAGGTGCTCGACGGCATCTCGTTCCACGTGCGCCCCGGCGAGGTCGCGGCGTTCGTCGGGCCTTCGGGCGCGGGGAAGACGACGATCACGGCGCTGGTACCGCGCTTCTACAATCCGCAGAGTGGACACGTGCTCGTCGACGGACACGAGATCAAGGGCGTCACCCTCGACTCGCTGCGGCGGAATATCGGGATCGTCACGCAGGAGACCTACCTTTTTCACGACACCGTCGCGAACAATCTCCGTTACGGAAAACCCGACGCGACCGACGCCGAGCTGGAAGCAGCCGCGCGCGCCGCCAACATCGCCGATTTCATCGCCGCGCTGCCGGACGGGTACCAGACCGTCGTCGGCGAGCGCGGACACAAACTTTCGGGCGGCGAGCGCCAGCGCTTAGCGATTGCGCGCGTGCTGCTGAAGGACCCGCGCATCCTGATCCTCGACGAAGCGACCAGCTCGCTCGATTACGAGAACGAAGCCGCGATCCAGAAAGCGCTCGAAGTCGTGATGCGCGGCCGCACCAGCCTCGTCATCGCGCACCGGCTCTCCACCATCCTCGCCGCCGACGTCATCTTCGTCATTGACGAAGGCCGCATCGTCGAATCCGGCCAGCACGCAACGCTCCTCGCGCGCGGCGGCCTCTATTCACGCCTCTACCGCACACAGTTCCGGGACTTGTCCGCTTAACGAAAGCGTCCCGCGTTATACGCCCGTGGGGATGGACATGACCACCGGGGTGACGGGGATTGAAAGCGGTGGTTCGGTGGCGGCTTGGATCTCTTCGACCGTTACGCGGGGGGCGAGTTCGCGGAGAATCAATCCGTCCGGCCCGACGTCGATCGTGCCCATGTCGGTGATGATGCGTTGGACGACGCGCTTGCCGGTGAGCGGCAGCGTGCAGTTGCGGACGATCTTGTGCGCGTTGCCTTTGGCGACGTGCTCCATCATCACGATCACGCGCTTGGCGCCATGCACCAAATCCATCGCGCCGCCCATGCCCTTGACCATCTTGCCGGGGATCATCCAGTTGGCGAGGTCGCCGCATTCGGAGACTTGCATCGCGCCGAGCACGGCGAGGTCGATGTGGCCGCCGCGAATCATGCCGAACGAAAGCGACGAGTCGAAGAACGAGGCTCCCGGCAAGACGGTGACGGTCTCTTTGCCGGCGTTGATCAGGTCGCCGTCCTCCTCGCCCTCGTACGGATATGGGCCCATGCCGAGGATGCCGTTTTCGCTCTGCAGCGTGACGGTTACGTCGGGCGGCACGTAGTTCGGCACGAGCGTCGGAAGGCCGATCCCGAGATTGACGTATTGGCCGTCGCGCAACTCCTGCGCGACGCGGGCGGCCAGCTGCGTCCTCGTCAAGGCCATACTACGACGCCCCTTTCTTACGCGTGGTCACGCGCTCGATGCGTTTGCCCTGCGGCCCAACGTAGACGATGCGCTGCACGAAGATGCCGGGGAGGTGCACGCTGGACGGGTCAATGCTGCCGGGCTCGACGAGCTCCTCGACCTCGGCGATGGTAATCTTACCAGCCATCGCACAGAGCGGATTAAAGTTGCGCGTCGCTTTGTTGAAGAGCAGGTTGCCGGTACGGTCGCCGACCGAGGCGCGCACCAGCGCGTAGTCGCAAACAATTCCGTTTTCGAGCACGTATTCGCGCCCGTCGAAGACCCGCGTCTCCTTCTTCGGCGACGCGATCGCGACGCTGCCGTCGGCATTGTAGCGCCACGGCAGTCCGCCGTCGGCGACGAGCGTGCCTTCGCCGGCCGGCGTGTAGAAGGCGGGAATGCCGCAGCCGCCGGCGCGCAGGCGTTCGGCGAGCGTCCCCTGCGCAACGAGCTCGACCTCGAGCTCGCCGCTGAGATATTGGCGCTCGAACTCCCGGTTCTCACCGACGTACGAGCCCGTCGTCCGGCGGATGCGGTGGTTGTCGAGGAGCACGCCCAGGCCCCAGCCGTCCACCCCGCAGTTGTTCGAGACGGTCACCAGATCGGTCGCGCCCTGTTCCAGCAGCGCCTCAATCAGGTTGTGCGGAATCCCGTTGAGCCCGAAGCCGCCGACGGCAATCGAACTCCCGCTGGAAATATCCGCGACCGCCTCGGCACAGGAGGCGTAGACCTTCTCCATGCCGCCCTAATGCGCCGACGGAACGGGCCCCGCCTCCGTGGAAGGTAGCGGTGTTATGACGATGGCACCGAGCGAAATTCAAACCAACGACGAAGAGGCGATGATCCTTGCGGTCGTCCGCGAGCTGGTCGCCGAGAAGGTGGCGCCGCGCGCCGCCGAGATCGACGCAACCGGCGAGTTTCCGTGGGACGTCAAGAAGCTCTTCGCGGAGAACGACTTGCTGGGGATTCCGATTCCCGCCGAGTACGGCGGCCTGGGCGGCACCTTCCTCACGTACGTCAAGGTGGTCGAAGAGATCGCCAAAGCGTGCGCCTCGAGCTCTCTGATCGTCGCGGTTCAAGAGCTGGGCATGCTGCCGATCATCATCGGCGGCAACGACGAGCAGAAGCGGCGCTTTCTTCCGAAGATCGCGTCGGGGGAGCACCTGGTCGCTTACGCGCTGACCGAGGTCTCGAGCGGCTCCGACGCACTCGGCTCGATGCGCACCCGCGCGGAGAAGCGAGGCGATGCCTACGTTTTGAACGGTCAGAAGATTTGGATCACCAACGGCAGCGTGGCCGACGTCGTCTGCGTCTTTGCCGTCACCGATCCGCAAGCCGGCTCGCGCGGCGTCAGCGCTTTCGTCGTCGAAAAGGGAACGCCGGGATTCACCATCGGCAAACTTGAGAAGAAAATGGGAATCCGCGGGTCGCCGACCGTCGAGCTGATCTTCAACGATTGCGAGGTTCCGGCTGCGAATCGCTTGGGCGAGGAAGGCGAGGGCTTCAAGATCGCGATGAAGGTGCTCGACAAGTCGCGGCCGGGAATCGCCGCACAAGCGCTGGGCATCGCGGCCGGCGCGCTCGATTACGCGACCGGTTACGCCAAGGAGCGAATCGCCTTCGGTAAGCCGATCGGGCAGCATCAGGGCGTCGGATTCATGCTCTCCGATATGAAGACCGAGGTCGAGGCGGCGCGCCTGCTGCTCTACGAATCGGCACGCCGTTGCGACGCGGGTGGACCGGACGTCACGCTCTGGGCCGCGATGGCGAAGCTCAAATGCGGCGACGTCGCGATGTCGGTCACGACCGACGCGGTGCAGGTGCTCGGCGGCTTCGGTTACTCGGCCGACTATCCGGTCGAGCGCATGATGCGCGACGCTAAGATCACGCAGATATACGAAGGAACGCAACAAATCCAGCGGCTCGTCATCTCGCGGGCGCTGGTGGGGCGCTGGCGCGGTTAGCTTGCCTCGCTCGTAAGCCTTCCCAACGAGGGGGGCCGTACGTTCCCGGCCAATCTGCAATGGGGAGGTAACGGTCTGCATGATAGAGCTGCGACGCTTGCTTTGCATTCTGGTCGTCGCGGCGGCGGGGTGCGCACAGGATCCGATTGCGAGAAACGCTTCAGCGGGGATCGCGCCTGCTACGGCCGGCGGGTACGCGCCATCGGCGCTCAAAGGCCCGCTGCATAGCAAAATTACTCACGTCGTCATCATCGTTCAGGAGAATCGCTCGGTCGACGATCTTTTCAATGGGCTGCCCGGCGCGGATACACAGAACTACGGCTTAAACTCGGCCGGCGAGCGCGTGAAGCTGCGTCAAGTTAAGATGACCGCCCCGTACGATCTCGATCACGAGCACCGCGGCTTCGTCATCGAAGACGACGGCGGCAAGATGGACGGCTTCAACCTGGAGCACTCGACCGACTGCCCGGGGGGGAACTGCGGCAAGCGCGACATTCGCGCGTACGGCATCGTGCCGCCGAGCGAAGTGCAGCCGTATTTCACCATGGCCGAGCAGTACGCGTTCGCCGATCAAATGTTCCAAACGAATCAAGGGCCAAGCTTCCCGGCGCATCAGTATCTCTTGAGCGGCACCTCGACGATCTCGCCCGGCTCGTCCCTGCGCGCCTCGGAGAACCCGTTTACGCCCAAGCAGGGATACACCGGCGGCTGCGATGCGCCCACCGGTTCGCTGGTGCTGCTGATCGACACCAACGGCGAAGAGGATCAACAGATGTATCCTTGCTTCGACCGGCCGGCTCTGAGCGACTTGGTGGATGCAAAGTCACTCACCTGGCATTACTATCAGGCACACGGCGGCGCGGGCCTCTGGAACGGTCCCGACGCAATCCAGCACATCCGCAACAGTCCGGAGTACGCCACCGACGTCGTCTGGCCGTCGTCGCAGATTCTCACCGACATATCGAACGGAAATCTGTCAAACGTCGTTTGGGTAACGCCGACCGCCCAGGCCTCGGATCACGCCAACATCACCAACGGAAGCGGACCCGACTGGGTCGCTTCGGTCGTCAACGCGATCGGCGAGAGCAAGTATTGGAAGAACACCGCGATCTTCGTCACCTGGGACGATTGGGGCGGCTGGTACGATCACGTCACGCCGCCGGAGTACAACTCGTACGAGCTCGGATTCCGCGTGCCGCTGATCGCGATCTCGGCCTATACCCCGAAGGGCTACGTCTCGCACCGCAAGCACGAGTTCGGGAGCATCTTGAAGTTCACGGAGAAGATCTTCGGGCTCGGCTCGCTCGGCACGACGGACACGCGCGCCGACGACCTGATGGACTGCTTCGACTTCTCGCAGCAGCCGCGCTCGTTCACGCCGATTCCGACCAAACGCAACGCCCAGTACTTCTTGCATCAACCGGCCTCGATGGAGGATCCCGACGACGATTAAGCGCGCCAAGGCGTGGCGCTGGCTCAGCCTCGTTTTTCTTTTAGCGGCCGGCGCCGCCGTCAGACCCGATCTCCCACGCGCGACGCACTCGAAGATCGAGCACGTCGTGATTATCATTCAAGAAAATCGCTCGGTCGACGACCTCTTCAACGGGCTGCCGGGCGCCGATACCGCTAAATACGGCGTGAACTCGGCGGGCGAGCGCGTGCCACTGCGGCCCATCCCGCTCACCGCGTCGTACGATCTCGATCACGAACATCGCGCCTTCGTCGTCGAACAGGACGGCGGCAAGGTAGACGGTTTCAATCTGGTTCATTCGACGAACTGTAACTTCCGGCAGAGATGCCCGGCGCGCGACGTTCGCGCCTACGGCTACGTGCCGCACGGCGAGATCCAGCCGTACTTCGCGATGGCCGAGGCGTACGGGTTCGGCGACCGGATGTTCCAAACCAACGAGGGCCCGAGCTTTCCGGCGCACCAGTATCTCTTGAGCGGCACGTCCACCACCTTCAAGGGCTCGCCGTTACGCGCGTCCGAGAACCCGTTTACGCCGTCGCAGAAATATACCGGCGGCTGCGATTCGCCGCCCGGGACGCTGGTGCTGCTGATCGACGGAAGCGGCGAAGAGCGCCACGAAGTTTATCCGTGCTTCGACCGTCCCGCGCTCACCGATCTGCTCGACACGAAGTCGCTGAGCTGGCGCTACTATCAGGCGACACCCCGTTCCGGCCTGTGGAACGGACCCGACGCGATCCGGCACATCCGCAACAGCGAGGAGTATGCGACCGACGTCGTCGTACCGTCGGCGCGCGTGCTGCAAGATATCGCCAACGGCCAGCTGGCCAACGTCACCTGGGTGACGCCGACGGCGAAAGCCTCCGATCACGCCGGCGGCACCGACGGTTCGGGGCCGTCGTGGGTCGCTTCAGTGGTCAACGCGATCGGCGAGAGCCAGTACTGGCCGAGCACCGCGATCTTCGTGCTCTGGGACGATTGGGGCGGATGGTACGACCACGTGAAGCCGCCTCGTTACAACTCTTACGAGCTGGGATTCCGCGTTCCGCTGGTCGTGATCTCGGCGTACACGAAGCAGGGCTACGTTTCGCACAGCCGCCACGAGTTCGGCAGCATTCTGAAGTTCGCGGAGAAGAGCTTCGGCTTGCCGTCGCTCGACACGACCGACGCGCGCGCCGACGATCTCTCCGACTTCTTCGATTTCTCGCGCAAGCCGCGGACGTTCACGCGCATCGCCGCGCCGCTTCCGCCCAGTTACTTCTCGAACCAGCCGCTCTCCAACGATCCGCCCGACGACGATTTCTAAAAAGACCATGGCGGATCCGATGAAGCCGGAGTTTACGGCGCAGAATCCGATTGTCGAGGCGGCGACGCGCTTGCGCGCCAAGCGCGAGGTCGCGCGCGCGATCGATGCGGGCAGCGGCGAGGCGCCGGCGCGCGCGCCCGAGGATGCCGAAGAGTCGCTACGGCTCTTTTGGGAGTATCTGACGGCGGGGTGCCGGCGCGTCAATGCGGTGCTGGGCGAGCGCGAGGGCGTGAAGGTGATTCGGTTGGAGCGACCGCTGCGCTTGCGGCTGCGCCTCGGGGAAGATCGCGCGGCCCTGGACCTCGACGACGTGCATCAACTGGTGCGCGTCAGCGGGCTCGATCTGGACGGCGAGTATCAGTTCGATCCGAGCTCCGGCGTGCCGGCGCTGATCAACCTTTCGAAGATTTCGACCGAGGCCGGGTACGGCGAGCGACTGACCCCGGCTTCGCTACTAAAGCGGCTCGCTTCATGATGGCGGGCGTCGGGCAGAGCGCGTTTACCGGGCAACGGTAACACTGCGGGGTCGGCGCCTTGCAGATGGCGCGCCCGTGCAGGATCAGCCAATGGGTCGTATCGCCCCATTTGCTGGGCGGAACGAGCGCGGTCACGTCTTCTTCCACCTGCCGCGGCGTCTTACCGATGGTGAGCCCGAGGCGATGGGCGACGCGAAAGACGTGCGTATCCACGGCCAGCGCCGCCTCGTTGAAGGCGTTCGCCATCACCACGCTGGCGGTCTTGCGCCCGACGCCGGCGAGCGATTCGAGTTGCTCGCGCTCGCGCGGAACGCGCCCGCCGAAGCGCTCGACGAGGTCGTTGGCGCAGGCGATGATGTTCTTGGTCTTCATCCGGAAGAAGCCGCACGACTTTACGATCTTCTCGACGTCGGCCGGCCGCGCGCGGGCGAGCTTTTCGGGCGTGGGATATTTGGCGAAGAGCGTGGGCGTCGTCATGTTGACGCGAGCGTCGGTGCACTGCGCGGAGAGAATCACCGCGATCAGCAGCTCGAACTCGTTGCGATAGGCGAGCGCGGTTGCGGGGTGCGGGTAGGTGCGCTCGAGGATCGCGAGCTCCTCGATCGCGACCTTACGCGTTACTTTCTTCTTCGGAAACGGAATCGCGGGCACGCCGGGTCATTCTCGCAGCGCGACGCCGTTTCCGTCGCGCGTGACGAGCCCGTCGCGCTCGAGCGCGCCAACCAGACCGTCCACGTCGTCCATCGTTCGCCCGGGAAGCAGCGGCTCGATGGCGCGATGGAGGTCGAGCAGCGAGATGCGGCGCCCGGCCGGCAGGTCGCGAAGGCGGTCGACGATGCGGCCGCGGGCGTAGCGCGTCGTCTCCTCGTAGGCAATCGCGTTCTGCGGCGAGCGCGTCTTGGCGACCAGCTCCCGGGCGCGGTCGAGCTCCCAAATGTCAACCGGCGCGGCCGCGCAGTCGCGCTGCAGCGGGCAGAGCAGGCACTTTGGCGCGCGAGCGGTGCAGATCGCCGCACCGAGGTCCATCATCGCCGAGTTCCAATCGTGCGCCTTCCCCGGCGGCACGAGGGCGCGGGCGCGCGCATCGAGCTCGCGCAGAGAAGCTGCGACCAGGTATTCGACTCCAAAGAAGACCCGGTGGACGATCCGGCGGACGTTGGTGTCGAGCGCCGCGTCGTCGAGATCGAAAGCGAACGCGCGCACCGCGGCAACGGTGTAGGGGCCGATGCCGGGCAGCAAGCGCAGCGCCGCGGCGTCGGAGGGCATTGCGCCGCCGAACCGCTCGACGACCGCCTCGGCGAGCTGCTTGAGCCGGACCGCGCGCGAGTTATAGCCGAGGCCCCTCCATTCGCGCAGCACGTCGGCGGTCGAGGCGCCCGATAGCGCGGCGAAATCGGGGAAGCGCGCGACGAAGGCTTCGAACTTCGGCACCACGCGATCCACTTGCGTCTGCTGCAGCATGAACTCGCTGACGACGGTGCGATAGGGGTCGCGCGCGACGCGCCACGGCAGCCCGGCGCGGCCGTGGCGGCGGTACCACGCCAGCAGCCGGCGTTGAAGCCACGTCACGAGCGCAGCGTCGAGATGGCTTGACCGATCCGGCGGATGCCTTCCGATATCTCGCGCCGCGTGACGGCGGTGAGCGCGAGACGGAAGTAATGATCGCCGCCGGAGTTTGCGAAGAACGCTTCGCCAAAGAGAAACGACGCGCCCAGGCGCTCGGAGGCGTCCAGCAGCGCGCGCGCCCGCAGTTCGCGCGGCGTCGAAGCCCAGAGATAGAAGCCGCCCGATGGACGGCTGACCTTCAGCGTCGCCGGCCAATGCGCCGCGATCGCCTTGTCGGCGAGCGCGCGACGGTGCAGCAGCTCCTCGCGGAGCTGATCGAGGTGCGCGTCGTAGCCGCGCTCGAGATAGTCGGCGACCGCCGCCTGCACGTAGAGGCTGGTCGCCATGTCGTAGGCCTGCTTGCGCAGCAGCAGGCGCTCGAGCACCTTGCGCGGCGCCGCGAGCCATCCGACGCGCAAGCTCGGCGCGATCGTCTTCGAGAAGGTCGAGATGTAGACCACGTGGTCGGGAGCCAGCGCGACGAGCGGCGGGCCGCCCCGAGCGAGCGGACCGTACGGATCGTCTTCGACGATCGGAACGCCGGCGCGGCGCGCGATCGTCGCAAGGCGCTCGCGCCGGTCGGTGTTCATCGTCGCGTTGGTCGGATTGTGCAGCGACGGCATCGTGTAGATGAAGCGCGGACGGCGGGTGCGCAGGATCGCCTCGATATGATCCACGCGCATTCCGTCGTCGTCCACGGGCACCGGGATCGCGCGCAGGCCGTTGATTTGAAAAACCTGGAGCGCGCCGGGATACGAGGGCGACTCGACGACGATCTCGTCGCCCGGCTCGGCGAGACTCTGGGCAACGATCGCGATCCCTTGCGTGGATCCGGTCAAGACGATGACGTTGCCGGGACGAATGCCGGCGGCGCCGCGCGCGTTCATGCGCGTGGCAATCGCCGCGCGCAGCGGCTCGTAGCCCTCGGAGTCGCCGTACGAGAGCACGAAGCGCGGATCGCGCGCGACGCGGCCGAACGATTTCGCCAGCTCGGGAAGCGGCGAGGGTTCGTCGGGGGCGACGCCCTGCACGAACGAGATCCGGCCCTCCTCGTGCTTGGCGGCGAGCTCGCCCAAGACGTTGGGGAACTCGCCGACCCGCCAGGGCGGAAGCGTGACCCACCACGGCACGCCGGCCGCGCGCTCGGGCTGGCCGCCGCGTAGTTGCCCGACGACGCGCGACCCGGAACCGACCCGTTGCTCGATCAGCCCCTCGCCGACCAGCTCGCGGTAGGCGTGCACGATCGTGCTGCGATTGACCCCCAGGCGCTGTGCCATCGTCCGCTCGGGCGGGAGCCTGGTTGATTCGGGAAGGGTGCCGGCAAGAATTGCCTCGCGGAGGTGTTCGTAGATCTGACGGTAGAGCGGAACGATCGATTCACGATCGAGCTCCGGAACCAGACCGGTCCATCCAATCCTCGGCATGGATGGCTCCATTTCGCTAGACGCCGTGGGGAACGCTCCCCATTGCGCGAAGCTTCCACGGCGCGAGAACTGCGCTCGCGCGCGACCCCGAAAGGAGCAAGACATTGGCAGAACACCAGGTTGACGCGGTCGTCATCGGCGCCGGCCCCGGCGGCTATCACGTGGCGATACGGCTCGGGCAACTGGGCAAGAAGGTCATCTGCGTCGACCGCGACGAGGTGGGCGGCGTCTGCCTCAACTGGGGTTGCATTCCGACCAAGGCACTGCTCCACGTCGGCGAGGTGATCCGTCACATCGAGGACGCGGCTGCGCTCGGGCTCAAAGTGCCTAAGGCCGAAGTCGAGCGCGAAGCCGTGGCCAAGTTCAAGACCGACGTCGTGAACGCCAACGTCGGCGGCGTCAAGACGCTCTTCAAAGCGAATAACGTCGCGTTCATCCGCGGCGAGGCCGAGTTCAAGTCGCCGACCCAGATCGTCGTCAAAGGCAAGGACGGAACGACCGATACGATCACCGCGACGAACGTCGTGATCGCGACCGGTTCAGCGCCGGTGGACGTGAAAGCGTGGCCGCGCGACGGCGAGACGATCCTCAACTCCGACGACGCGGTATCGCTCGGACGCATTCCGAAAAACCTCCTGATCGTCGGCGGCGGCGTGATCGGGTTGGAGTTTGCAACCGTCTACAAGCGGTTGGGCGCGCAGGTGCTCGTCGTCGAGATGATGCCGCAGATTCTCACCGGAACCGACGCCGAAATCGGCAAGACGCTCGGACGGATTCTCAAGAAGCAGGGCGTCGAGATCATGCTCAACACCAAGGTCGGCGCGATCGAGAAGCAAGGCGCGAAGGTGCGCGCGACGCTCAACGGCGAGGGCACGAACGGCAAAGACGAGACGCGCGAGTTCGACATGGTGCTGGTCGCGGTCGGGCGCCGGCCGGTTACCGATCGTCTCAACCTGAAGGCGGCCGGCCTCGATACGGACGGCGGCGGCTTCATCGCGGCCGACCGGCAGCAGCGCACGAAGGTGCGGAACATCTTCGCCGTCGGCGACGTAACCGGAGCGCCGCTGCTCGCGCACCGCGCCATGAAGCAGGGCGTGATTGCCGCAGAGGTGATCTCCGGTGACAAGGCCGCGGCGTTCGACCCGGTCGCGGTGCCGAACTGCATCTACACCGATCCCGAAGTTGCGACGGTCGGGCTTTCGGAGGAAGAGGCGAAGACGGCCGGCTACGAGGTACGCATCGGCAAGTTCCCGCTCGCGGCGAGCGGCCGCGCCCGCACGATGAATCAGACCGACGGGCTCATCAAACTGATCGGCGATGCGAAGAACGATCTGCTGCTGGGCATGCACATCGTTGCGCCGCAGGCCGAGTCGCTGATCGGCGAGGGCGTGATCGCGCTCGAGATGGGCGCGACGCTGGAAGATATCGGGCTCTCAGTGCATCCGCATCCGACATTCACCGAAGGGATCATGGACGCGGCCGAAGCGGCCCACGGCAAGGCGATTCACATCATCAACCCCAAGCCGAAGGCTCCGGTAGGTGCGAAAGCCTGACGCACGGCTTCTCGATCTCGGGCTACGGCCGTATCGCGAGGTCTGGGATCTGCAGCACCGCCTGCACGCAGCGGTGCGCGACGGGCTCGAGCCGGATACCTGGATCGTCGTCGAGCACATGCCGGTCGTGACGCTCGGGCGCCAAGCGAAGGCCGAGAACGTGCTGCTCTCACCCGGCGAGCTGGTCGCTCGCGGCGTGGATCTCGTCTCGATCGAGCGCGGCGGCGACGTCACCTATCACGGGCCTGGCCAGTTGGTCGTCTACCCGATCCGTAAGCTCGAGCGGTTTCGCGAGGTCGTGCCGCTGGTGCGCGCACTCGAGTCGGCGGTGATTGCGGCGTGCGCGAAGTTCGGCGTCGCCGGCGAACGGCGCGACGGCCACGCCGGCGTCTTCGTGCACGGCGATCAGATCTGCGCGATCGGCCTCGCGGTGCAGCGCATGGTCTCGCTTCACGGCATCGCGTTCAACGTTGCGCGCGATCTGCACTACGAGCGTTTGATTCACCCGTGCGGGCTAGCCGATTGCGGCGTCACGTCGCTCTCGCGCGAGGCGGGGCGCGACGTAACCATCGGCGAGGCGAAGGGCGTCCTGCTCGACGAGCTCGCCCGCGCGTTCGGCGTACGTTTCGTGCCGGGGCGCGAACGCCAGGTTGTAGCGTGAGCGCGCATGGCGATTGAAGTAAACTTGATTGCGCGCAAGCCCGACTGGCTGCGCGTCTCGCTGCCGATCGGCGAGGAGTACCAGCGCGTCAAGGAGCGAGTGGAATCGCTCTCGCTCCATACCGTCTGCAAAGAGGCGATGTGCCCGAACGTTGCGGAGTGCTGGGGCGCCGGTACGGCGACGATCATGATCCTGGGCGACCTCTGCACGCGCGGCTGCCGCTTCTGCAACGTCAAAACCGGCAATCCGCGCGGGCAGGTCGATTGGCTCGAGCCGACGCGCGTCGCCGAAGCGGTGCGCGACCTCGGCTGGAAGTATCTGGTGGTGACGGCGGTCGACCGCGACGACCTTCGCGACGGCGGCGCGCTGATTTTTGCCAATACGGTGCGCGCGATCCACGAGCGCGTCCCCGGAGCGCGGGTCGAGATTCTCAGCGGCGATTACCGGGGCGACCTGGCCGCGCTCGATATCGTGCTGGATGCCAAGCCCGACGTCTTCGCGCACAACTTGGAGACGGTGCGGCGCCTGACGCCCTCGGTCCGCGACAAGCGCGCGAGCTACGACCAGTCGCTGCGGGTGCTCTCGCACGCCAAGCGGCGCGCCCCCGAGCGCTACGTCAAGACTTCCTTGATGTTGGGGCTAGGCGAGCGCGAAGCGGAGATCGAGGCGGCGATGGACGACGCGCGCGCGGCCGGGGTCGACATCTTCACGATGGGGCAGTACCTGCAGCCGTCCAAACGCCATCTCCCGGTCGCCGAGTTCGTGACGCCCGAGCGGTTCGAGCGGCTCGGTGCGGCGGCGCTGCGGAAGGGTTTTCATCAGGTCGTATCGAGCCCGCTCTCGCGAAGCTCGTATCACGCCGAGCAAGCATTTCCAAACGGCGCGGGAGACTGAAACCGCCGCACCCTTCCCTAGGTTGGTATTGCTAACGTGACCAAGGCCTTCCTCAACCGCCCGGTCCTCGCGGTCGTCTGCTCCCTCATCATCATGATCGCCGGCCTGGTGGTCATTCCGGCTATGGCGATCTCGCAGTACCCGCAGATCGCGCCGCCGGTCGTCACGGTCACGGCGATCTACACCGGCGCGAGCCCGCAAGCGGTCGAGGCGCAGGTCACGACGCCGCTCGAACAAGCGGTCAACACGGTGCAGGGGCTGCGCTACTTGAGTTCGACCAGCGCGCAGGGGGTCGCGACGATCACCTGCACGTTCAACCTCGGGGTCAACCTCGACATCGCCGCGGCCGACGTGCAGAACTCGGTGCAATCGTCGCTGGGGCAGCTGCCCGCGACGGTACAGCAAGTCGGCATCACGGTTGCCAAGAACTCCGGCGCGTTCGTGATGGGCATCGCGCTCACGTCGGACAACCAGACTCTCGACAAACTCGGGCTGAGCAACTACGCACAGCTCAACATCGTCAACGACCTCACCCGCGTGCCGGGCGTCTCGCAAGTGATCATCTTCGGGCAGCGCCAGTACGCGATGCGCATCTGGCTCAACCCGATCAAACTCCAGCAGCAGGGCCTGGACGCCTCCGACGTCGTCGCGGCGCTGCAAGAGCAGAACGCGGCCGTAGCTGCGGGCAGCATCGGCTCTCCGCCGGCGCCGAAGGGGCAACCGTTCACCTTTACCGTCAACGCGCTCACCCAGCTCACCGATCCGTCGCAGTTCGCCAACATCATCCTGCGAGCCAACCCCAATGGCGGCTACGTGCGCCTGGCCGACGTCGGCCGTATCGAGCTGGGCGCGCAGAGCTACACGACCGACCTGCGGTTCGACGGTAAGAGCCGCGTCGTCGGATTGGGCGTGCTGCAGTACCCGACCGCTAACGCGCTCGACGTCTCGCGGCGCGTCATCGCGCAGATGCAGCAGCTCGCACCGCAGTTCCCAACCGGGATGCACTGGGACGTCGCCTTCGACGTGACCACCTATGTCAACGAGTCGGTCAAGGAAGTCGTCCTGACCCTGCTGCTCTCGATCGTGCTGGTCATCCTTGTCATCTTCGTCTTCTTGCAACACCCGCGCTCGGTGCTGATCCCGGCCGCGACAATTCCGGTCTCGCTGATCGGCACGTTCTTCGTGATGCAGCTCTTCGGCTTCACGATCAACACGATCACGCTCTTCGGCCTAACGTTGGCGACCGGGCTGGTGGTCGACGACGCGATCGTTGTGATCGAGAACATCGCACGTCACATGGATATGAACGCCGGCAAGCAGAGCGGCATCGCGAGCGCGGCGCAGGCGATGCGCGAGATTACCAGCGCCGTGGTCGCATCGTCGCTGGTCTTGCTGGCGGTCTTCATTCCGGTCGGCTTCCTGCCGGGCACGACCGGGCAGATCTACAAGCAGTTCGCGCTGACGATCGCCGCGTCGATCACGATCTCGCTCTTCCAGGCGCTGACGCTCGCACCGGTCCTCTCGGCGCGATTGCTGACCGGTCAGTTCGAGTCGAAGGCGGCCTTCTTCCGCATCTTCAACGCCGGGTTCAACCGCTTCCGCGATTGGTACGCACACATGCTGCCGATCATGTTCCGGCATCGCTGGCCGATCTTCGCCGGCTTCATCGCCGCGCTCTTATTCACGGTCTTCCTGGCCGGAAAGACGCCGCAAGGTTTCCTCCCCGACGAAGACCTCGGCTACTTCATCGTGCTGGTGCAAGCGCCCGAAGGAACGTCGCTGGAAGGCCTCGGCAACATTTCCCAGCAGGCCGAGAAGATCATCGAGGCGGAGCCCGAGATCAAGCACCTCTTCAACGTCGGCGGATTCAGCTTCTCGGGAGCCGCACCGAATCGCGGCATCATGTTCGCGCTGCTGACGCCGTGGGGCGACCGCAAGTCGCCGGCTTGGTGTCAGCTGATCTTCCTCTTCTCGCATCCGCCCGCGTGCACGTCGCATTCGGCGTTTGCGGTCGAGCAGCGGCTCAACTACGCCTTCTACTCGCAGATACCGCAGGCGCAGATTTTCGCTTTCAACCCGCCGGCGATCAACGGCGTCGGCAACTTCGGCGGTTTCCAGTTCGAGCTGGAAGACCGCGGCAACGTCGGCCTGCAGAAGCTGATGCAGACCGCCTACGCGGTCATGGGCGCCGCGGCCAAGGATCCGCGACTGCAGAACGTCTTCACCCAGTTCAGCATCAACTCGCCCCAGATCGAATCGGACATCGACCGCAACAAGGCCAAGTCCATCGGCGTCTCGCTCCAAAACGTCTTCACCGCGATGGAGGTGAACCTCGGCTCGCTCTACGTCAACAACTTTACCTATCTGAACCGTTCGTGGCAGGTCATCGTGCAGGCCGACGCCCAGTACCGCAACAACGTCGCGTCGCTGCGCAACATCTACGTCCGCTCGAACGCCGCGCCCGGCACGTCTGTCGTGCCGAGCATCGTTGCGACCCCCGAGCCCGGCACGGCGACCTCGACGACGACCGCCACCGGCTCGGTGATGACTCCGCTCTCATCCCTCATGCAGATCACCAAGGTGCTCGGGCCGCCGATCATCACGCACTACAACCTCTACCGCAACATCGAGCTGAGCGGCAGCAACGCGCCCGGCACCAGCACCGGCACGGCGATCCAAGCGATGGGGGACCTCGCCAACAAGGTGATGCCGCGCGGCGTCAACTTCGAGTGGACCGGCTTGCAGCTCGATCAGATCGCGGCCGGCCCGCTGACGATCGAGATATTCATCCTAGCCCTGGTCTTCGTCTTCTTCGTCCTCTCGGCCCAATACGAGAGCTACATCGACCCGCTGATCGTGCTGCTCGCCGTGCCCTCCGCGCTGCTCGGCGCGCTCCTCTTCATCAATCTGCGCCACTTGCCGATACCGTTTCTCTTCGATCCGACCTTATCGCAGGACGTCTACGCGCAGGTCGGCTACGTCATGCTGATCGGCCTCGCGAGTAAGAGCGCAATTCTGATCGTCGAGTTCGCCAACCAGCAATGGCGCGAGGGCGCATCCATCGTCCAATCGGCGATGCGCGGGGCCCAAACGCGGTTGCGCCCGATCCTGATGACCTCAATCGCCTTTGTGATCGCCGTCACGCCCCTCGTCTTCGCCTCGGGCGCCGGCGAGGCGGCCCGACACTCGCTCGGCACCGTCGTCTTCGGCGGCATGCTCATGTCCACCGTGCTCAATCTCGGCATCACGCCGGTGCTCTACGTCATCATCAAGTCGCTCGAAGTACGCGGCAAACCGCGCGATCGCGATGGAAAGGTGACGCACGACATCGCTGAAGGTGAAACTCCCGTTCCACTGGGCGTCTAACCGCGTTTCGCGGTAGTGCGTTTTTCGCTGAGAAGGGATTGAATCGTGTGAGAGCAACTTGAGCGAGGGCTGACTGATAGAAATAATAACGCATGTCATCGGCCGACGTTCTAGGAGTTGCTTGCATGCTGGGATCCCTCGCTCGTTGGGTGGCCGTGATGGCGGCGTTTTCGATTTACGTTTCGGCGATACCGGCGTTCGCCGATAACGGCACCGGCGACGTCTTTCAACAAACGATCGTTCCCGGCGCCAATACGTCGATCGAGAGCATCATGGACCAAGCGCGCGAGAAGCGTGAAGCCGAGAAGCGCCAGGCGGCGCAAAACGGCAACGTCGCGCAAGTGCCGCCGGTCACGCAACAGCGCCCGCACCCGAAGATGGAGCTGCCGGGCGGCCGATTCAGTTACATGGTCGACGCCTCGATGGCGCTTCCGTTCGGCAACATCGGCGCGTACGGCAAGCAAGGCTGGCTGATGGGCGGCATGGACGCGTCGCTCGGATACGGCATCAACTGGTCGACGCGCGTGGTTGTGTCGATGTTTCAGCTGCAACATTGGCCGGTCGGCTTCAACACCGGCCTCACGCCGGTTTACTTGGCGGGATTTCAGAATCCGGTGGGCTGCGCGGACCTCGAGAACGGGAATGCGTGCGGTCCGGGCGCCGGACGCAACCTGAACGTTCGCACGAAGGACACGTTCGGCGTCTTCATGCTTCAGAAGATGTTCGTCATCAACTCCGATAAGCTGCCGGGTCCGGTGCCGATCGTCGTCTCCCCGACGTACGTCGCGCGCGGCGGCCAGATCGGGTTCTCGCCGAACGACAACGACGTCGTGCCCTTCACCTACAATCTGCCGAACGGGCCGGTCGAGAACATTCCGGTGCGGACGGCGCAATACTATGCCGTAGCCTTGACCTTTCCGTTTTTGAAGACGCCGAAGATGTTCGGCACCTTTACGGTCGCTCCGCAGTGGCTCGTGCATACCGCCGGCGCGAACGTCGGCAACTCGATGCAGCTGCCGCAAGTGCTCTATCTTGAGTACACGCCGACGAACACCACGACGCTCTTCTTCGAGCCGCAGAGCGCGCGCGATTATCTACCGACCGATCCATACCCGGAGCATTTGTTTGCGTACTTCCTGGGCGTCTCGCAGCGGCTCACCAAGTACACGTTCGTCCAGGCGGTGCTCAACAGCGGCAATCCGACGAACTTGGGGGCGGACGGCATCGTCGGCATCAAGTGCCTGACGGTGCAGCAGGCGATCAATAACGCGTGCGGGCTCGCGATCGGCGGGTTGAAGGCGACTCAGTTGCAGCTTCAGTTCGGCATCGGCTCGCCGAACGTATTTCCGTTGTGATGCTCAGAGGCTACGTAATGAAACTCTCGTTGGCTCGGAAGTTCCTCGCCGCGATCGCGCTCGTCGCGGTCTCCGCCTGCGGCGGGGGTGGTGGCGGCGTCAGCGCGGTGCCGGCGCCCGGCAATCAGCATCAGCCGCAGGGCTCGCCGCTCGCGCGGATCGTCGGCGTCGGCGACAGTTTGACGGCCGGTTATCAATCGAACGGATTTTTAGGCGCGACGGGGCTGAAGAACCCGCTCTCTCCCGGCGCGCAGGTTCCGCCGAATCAGGAGAACGGCTTCTGGGCGCTGCTCGACGAGCAGGCATCGGGATTGCCGCTCGAGCAGGCGATCGCGAAGATGTACGACCCGTCGGTCAGCCCGTTGCCGCTGATCGCCAAGCCCGGGCTCCAAAATCAGATCATACCGCAGGCCGGCGGCTTCTTTCCGTTCGGCGAGCTGAAGGCCGGCGACACCTGCACGGTCGACAACGGCTTCAACCTGGCGGGATACCGGCTGCGCGGCATGCAGCGCGTGCGGATGAACCCGCGCTCGACGACGATCCGCAACTTCGGCGTCCCCGGCCTGACGATGCACGAAGCGAACACGCTCTCGGCGCCGCAGACCTCGACCTGCAAGTCGCTGCCTGGGATTCCCGGATTGCTCAACCTCATCATCGCGCAGGAGAGCGGGACGTTCTGGCCGGTGCTCGGCAACTTCACCTATCTCGGCCCGAATCTGACCGAAGTGAACGCTGCGTCTTCGCGTCATCCGACGCTCGCGACCGTTTGGCTCGGCGCCAACGACGTGCTCAAGTACATGGGCAGCGGCGGGCGCTTCACGGGCGGCAACCACAATGCGGCGCAGGCAGAGGCCGACATACGCGCGACGATCTCGACGCTCGAGAGCGCCGGGGCGCGCGTCGTAGTCGCGAACCTGCCGGACATCGTCGAGACGGGCTTCTTCCAGCGCGTCACGATCCCGCAGAAGCAGAGCGACTGCAAGATCCGGACGTACGCGGCCTGCCTCTTCGCCGTCGCAGGCGTTCCAAGCTACGTCGTGACCCAGCTCGCCAAGAAATATCACCTCGCTACGCCCGGCGGTTGCGTGCCGGCCTCCGTGACGCAACCTTGCGGTTATCTCACGTTGCCCGGCGCGGTTGCGGTGATTCAGGTCTTTGCGGCGTCCGGCGTTCTGCCGAACCTGGATTGCTCGACGCCGGTCCCGGGCTGCAAAGGCGCGCCGGGTAACGGCCAAGGGATGAACTACATCACGCCGGCATTCGCCGGGAAGATTCAAGCCCTCAATACCGCGATCAACACCGGCATCGACAACGGCGCGCAGGCGTCGAACGTGCCGCTGGTCGACGTACAGGCGATCTTCCAAGGGCTGGCGAGCGGCGATCCTTCGAACCAGTATTTCGCTCTGGCGGCTTCGGTTAACCCCGGCCTCTGCTGCACGCTCGGCTATCTGTGGGGCGTTACCAGCTTCGATGGCCTGCATCCGTCGAACACCGGCTACGCGCTGATCGCCTACGTCTTCATCAAAACGATCAACGCCGCGTACGGAACGCACATCCCTGAGGTTGACATCAAAGCGGTCTACGCCGGCACGCGCTGCTCGAACCCGCTCTACTGCTTCCCGGATCCCTACGCGCCACCCAACGACTCACCGTACTAGAGATCGTCCTCCGCTCCTCGTCTTCGTGAATGCCTTCGAGTGCTTCGGAGTCGGGGTCGTTCTCGGGCGGTTGCATCTAGCTCCCCCTGTCGCGTTGATGGAGACCTTCCTATTCTACTCGATTTAGTGCATGATGGCTTTCAACAAAGGAGGGAGCGCAGGTGATTTCAGGCGGAAATGCGACCGTTTTTGTGTCGAACATGGACGCGGCCGTGAAATTCTATACCCAGGTTCTAGGCCTCAAGCTCGGCGAGCGGTACGGAGACGACTGGGCGACTGTTGAGGCCGGCGAAGGCCTCACGATCGGGCTGCATCCGGCGTCGCCAAAATATCCCGCGCCGGGGACCAAAGGAGCGATCATGCTCGGGCTCGAGATCGACGAACCACTCGAGAGCGCTTTGGATCACCTTGGGAAGTATGGAGTCGCGATCAAGGATCCGATCAGCGATGGCCCAGGCGGGCGATTCGCGCACATTGAGGATCCTGACGGTAACGAGATATACCTCTGGCAGACCGTCTCCGGGTAGAGGCGCTTCGCTCAGGATTGCTCAGCGTCTCTTTTTCCGTCCTTCGACTCGCTGCGCTCGTGGTGATAAAGTAAACTAAGCGTAGATGCCGCGGAGTTTTGAGGCTTTGACGACCCGGTCGATCGCCAGCGTGTACGCGGCGGTTCGGAGCGTCGCTTTGCGCGAGGTCGCGATGGCGCGGATCTGGTGGAGGTTCGTGAGGAGAAAGTCTTCGAGCTTCTCGTTGACTTCCGGCTCCTTCCAAAAGTAGCCCATGCGGTCTTGCGCCCACTCGAAGTACGAGACGGTGACGCCGCCGGCGTTGGCCATGATGTCGGGGATGACGATGATGCCGCGCTCGCGGAAGATGCGATCGGCCTCGGGTGTCGTGGGGCCGTTGGCGCCCTCGACGATCAGCTTTGCGCGGACTTTGGCGGCGCTCTCAGGGGTGAAGACCTTCTCCAGCGCGGCCGGCACGAGCACGTCGCAGTCGCTGGCGAGCAGCTCGGCGTTGGTGATCTTCTCGCCGCCCTTGAAGCCTTCGAGCGTGCCGAATCGCGCGGCGTGCTCCATCGCGCCGGCGACGTAGATTCCCCCTTCGTTGTAGTAGGCGCCGGTCACGTCGGAGATGCCGACGACCTTACAGCCGCGTTCCTCGAAGAGTTTGGCCGCGTAGCGCCCCACGTTGCCGAAGCCTTGGATCGCGATCGTCGCTTGGTCGGGACGTAATCCCATTTCGGCCATCTCATCGAGCGCGCAGATCGTCACGCCGCGGCCGGTCGCTTCCACGCGCCCGCGCGAGCCGCCAATCTCGAGCGGCTTGCCGGTCACGACGCCGGGCATGTTCTGGCGGACGTGCATCGAGTAGGTATCCATGAACCACGCCATGACCTGCGGCGTCGTGTTGACGTCGGGCGCCGGGACGTCTTTGTCGGGGCCGACGACCTCGACCAGCTCCGCGGCGTAGCGGCGCGTGATGCGCTCCAGCTCGTTGGAGGAGAGGGTCGCGGGGTCGCAGGTGACGCCGCCTTTACCGCCGCCGAACGGAAGGTCGACGACGGCGCACTTCCACGTCATCCAGAACGCGAGCGCGGTGACTTCGTCGAGTGTAACGCCGGGATGGTAGCGGATGCCGCCCTTGGCGGGCCCGCGCGCGAAGTTGTACTGCACGCGGTAGCCGGTGTAGACCTCGAACTCCCCCGAGTCGCGCTGGAACGGAATTGAGAAGATGATCTGCCGCGACGGATGGGTGAGGATGCGACGCATTCCGGCGTCGAGTTCCAGGAGGTCGGCTGCCTCGTTAAAGTACGCAATTGCGTCGCCGAAGACGGAGACGTCGCGCACCGAGGAGCCGGAGTTGGTCGAGGGGCGCACCGCGGTGGTCATGCCGTAGACTTTGCGCTTTCTACGCGCGAGCCCCTGGGCTCATACGTTGAATCTGAAGTTCACGACGTCGCCCTCTTGCATCACGTAATCCCGGCCCTCGCTGCGGACGCGTCCGGCAGCTCGCAGCGCCTCCATCGTCCCGTACTGGGCGTAGTCGTCGAACGAGACGATCTCGGCCCGAATGAAGCCGCGCTCGATGTCGCCGTGAATCGTGCCGGCGGCTTGCGGTGCCTTGGTGCCCTTGGGGATCGGCCAGGCCCGGGCTTCCTTCTCGCCCGCGGTCAGGAACGTCATCAGACCGAGCGAGTCGTAGGCGGCCGCCGCGAGATCGTCGAGGCCGGTGCGTTCGAGCCCGAGCTCGTGGCGAAACTCGGCCGCCTCGGCCTCCGAGAGCCCGGCCAGCTCGGCCTCGACCTTGCCGGAGAGCACGAC
>JBARBD010000207.1:0-5389 GCA_049792675.1 Vulcanimicrobiaceae bacterium
CCGCGCGGACCGTAAGGGTAAAGGCGATGACGGTCAGCACGATCGCGGTCGCGAGCGTTTCGACGCCGACGAAGAAGAACGGAATTCCAAAGGCAAAGAGCACCGCGAGCAAGAGCGCCGCCGCGCCGAGAATGCCGGGCAACCCGTGGCCAGGCACGACGTGCAGCTCCCAGAGGATGCCGAGCAGGCCAAGGACCGCGAGCACGATGACGAAGCCGTTGGAGAAGCCCGCGTAGATGTGGCTTCCGAAGAAGAGCACGAAGGCGCCGACGCCGATGAATCCTGCGATGCCGTGCAAGGTCTGCATCTCGATCAAGAGGCCGAGCATGCCCAGCGTGAGGAGCAGCCCGCTGACGACCGGATCGGTCGCGAAGCGCGCGATCCGCTCGCCCCAGGTAAACGATTCGGTGACCTGCGGCGCGCCGGCCACGTGGAACTTCGCCAGCGCCGCGTCGAGCGTCGGCGCGGTTCCCTCCGCGATCCCGGCGCGGACGGCGTCTTCGGTGTTGAGCGTGAGGATCGTTCCCGAGCGTTTGTATTCCGGAGCGTCAACGTTCTTGTCGACCATCGCACCGGCGAGCTTGGCATCGTGATGGTTGCGCTGTGCGGTCGACTCGAACTCGCCGCGCAGGCCCGAGATGAGCTTGGCCGTCGGTGGTATCGGCTCGGCGTCACCGATCGACGCGCCGGGCGCCATCAGTATCTGATTGGCGGCTAGCGTGATCAGCGCGGCAGCCGAATAAGCGCGCCGTCCGACGTATGCATAGACCGGCTCCTGCGCGCCGAAGAGCGCGTCGCGAATGCTGAATGCGGCTTCGACCAATCCGCCGGGGCTGTTCACGTCGAGCACGATCGCTTGGGCGTGTTCGCGGTTCGCCTCGTCTACGGAGCGCTCGACCAGATGCGCCATCCCGTCGTCCACGGTGCCTTCGATCGGAATCACGACGATCGGCGCGGTGCTCGGAGCGGCCAGCGTGCTCCGCGTGCCGGCCGCAATTCCGGCGAAACCGCAGAGGAGCAGGGCGGTCCAGAGCCAGGGACGCAGCCGCGATGCCTTCATGAAGCTAGCTACCCTTGGCGCTAGCGGAAGTTACGCGCTGCCGTCCGTCGGCGAGGCAAGCTCTTCGGTGACGATCTGGCGGACGAGATTGCCGTCGGCCAGCCCCTTAAGCTGCGGCATCACGGCCTTCATCGCCGCGCCCTGGTTCCGCGCCTCGGCCGGGAGGTGCGCCAAGGCGCTTCGCACGATCGCGCGGATCTCGTCGGGCGGCTTTTGCTGCGGAAGATAGGCGAGCAGAATCTCGCGCTCGGCGCGTTCTTTGGCAGCAAGATCGTCGCGGCCGGCGCGCTCGAACTCGGCGAGCGAATCGCCACGCTGCTTTACCAAGCGGCGGACGACCTCGAGCTCGTCTGCTTCGGAAAGCTCGCGCCCACCCTCCGAGCGTTTATAAATGAAACCGGAGAGCGCCGAGCGCAGCGTGTCGAGGCGGAGTTGATCGCGAGCTCGCATCGCGTCCTTGAGATCGGACGCGATCCGCTCTTTGAGCGCTCCCATCAGACGTTCGGGTTAGCTGCGGCGCTTACGAGCTGCCGCCGACTTCTTCTTGCGGCGAACGCTAGGTTTCTCGTAGTGCTCGTGCTTGCGTGCCTCGGCGAGAATACCCGCCTTCTGGGTGGCCTTCTTGAAACGGCGCAATGCGCTCTCGATCGTTTCGCCCGGAGCAATGCGAACTTCCATCTGTTGACGACCCCCCTTTCGGCGTGCCGGCGCAAGCGCACGAAGCACGAAAAATTAGGCCCCGTAGGGCCTCATGTAGCCTACCACAGGGCTTGCCGGAGCGTCAAATCGCGCCGGTTTTCAACCTGGGGGCCAGGTCATCGGCCGGCCTGCCAGCACGTGCACGTGCACGTGCCCGACCGTCTGTCCTCCATCCGGCCCGGTATTGACGACAAGGCGATAGCCGCGCGCGCCGCCGTGCTCGTTGCCGAGCCGCGAAGCAATCTCCATCAAAGCGGAGCTCAAGCTCGGGTCGCCCGCCGAGACGGCCTGCCGGAGCGTCTCGTGGTGCGCGACCGGCAGTACCAGCAGATGCACCGGAGCCTGCCGATTGACGTCCTCGATCGCGACGACGCGCTCGTCGCGGTAGACGACCTTGGCCGGGATCTCGCCCGCGGCGATCTTACAGAAGATGCAGCTTTCCATCAACGCGTCCGGATCGTGAAGGTCCACGATTTCGTGGTCGTGTTTCCGGCTTGATCGGCGACGCGTACCGTCACCCGGACGAGACCGTCGGCATAACTGTAGCTCGGGAAGTACTGGATGTATTGCGCCGTTCGCACGCACTCGGAGGTCACGTCGCGGCCGTTGATCCAAAGCAGCGCGCTGGCCGGGTTCACGGGCACCGCGTCGGCGGCGAAGTTCGCGTAGACCGCGGGACGGCTGGTATTCACCGTCGACCCCGCGTCGGGGGCGAAATCCGAGATGCCCGGCGGCGTGCCCGAAGCCGAAATCGTCTGCGTCGCGGGGGCCTCGGCGCTCTCGTTGCCCGACGAGAGACGGCCGATCAAGGCGACGCCGTCGAAGTTCGCGCCGCGCGGGATCGTATAGCTCCCGGTATACTGCCCCGGCGAGCTCTCGCGCATGGCTTGATTCGTCACGTCCGAGCCGATGTCGAACGTCGCCGAGGCGGCCGGCGTGCCGTGCATCGTCACGTGGATGGTATCGCCCGCGCGCAGCGGGTGGTTCGCATCGCTCTGTACGTCGGCGACGTGCAGCCGCTGCGATTGTGCGGCCGACGTATCGGTCGACGCACGGCTGGCCAGCACCTCGCGCACTTCGTTCGTCTCGACGTTGTAGCGCACCGTAACAACGTCGCCGGGCTGCAGCTGTGAGAACGACGCCGCTTTGCCGTTGAGCGCAACTTCGGTCGTGCGACCGTTCGTGATGACCTGGCCATCGCCCAGGACGAACTGACTGCCGGCAATCGCTACGATCCGGCCGTTGCGCGAGCCGTACTCGTCCACGATTCGCTGCACGCGCCCATCCTTGCGCATCTCGACGCGCGCGAAGTCTCCCGGGCGAATGTCGCTCAGGTCGCCGGGCGAGGTGACGTTGACGTTGACGTCCAGCACGTCGATCATCGCATTGGGCGCAACCGGAATCGTCTTCACGCGGCCGCTCTGCTCGAGCGTCATCGTGGGCGGATTTGAGAGAACGTCCACCGCGGCGACCGTTCCGAATCGCGTGAACCCATTGCCGGCCGCGGCGAAGCCGTTGGCCGAGCGTCCGACCAGCTGCGCGACGATCGTTACCGAGTTCGTCCGGCGGTCGAAGCTGACTTGCGCGCCGAGCACCTGGGTGAAGAAACGCAGCGGTACGTAGAGGACGTTCTGGATCTCGAGCAGCGGCGTGTCCAGCTTGATTTGCTGTGAGTCTATGCTCGCGATGCGGCTCCCGATCGTCAGCGTGACCGTCTTCGAGCCGATCTGCGTCGTGATCCGCTTTCCGGTTTGGTCGAACGAGAGGCCCAGCGCTTCGATCGTGCGCCGCACCGGAACGAGCAGCAGGCCCTGCTCGACGCGCGGCGGCGGATCGAGCGCGAGCGTATCGCCGTTGATCACGATGACGATCGGATGCGAATGCCCCCCGCCGGACGGCGCGGCCGCGCCGGCGGCTAACGACGCAACCGTCAAGATCGCGACAAGCACGAGGATGGATTTCACGATTGCTCCAGCACCTCTCGATAGACGTCGGCGGTCGCACGCGCGCAGCGATCCCAGGTGAACTCCACCGCGGCACGGCGGCCCAGCTCGATCGAGCGCGCTCGCGCGCCTTCGTCGTCCAATAGATTCTCCAAAACGCGTCGCAATGCTCCCGCATCGCGCGCGCCGAAGGTCAGCGCGGCTTCTTCGAGCACGCCCGGCACCGCCTCGTCGCTCGCGACCACCGGACAGCCCGCGGCCATCGCTTCGAGCATCGGCAATCCGAAGCCCTCGCGCAGCGCCGGCTGCACCAAGGCGCGAGCCCCCGCATACAACGAGACGAGACGCTCCTCGGGCACGTCGCCAAGCGCGACGACCGCGCGATCGCCGCTACTGAGGCGCTGCAGCTCGCCGCCGAGATCGTCGGCGCCGGTTAGGTAGAGATCTACCCGGCAGCGTCCCGGCAGCGCCGACCACGCCGTGAAGAGCGTCGCGAGGTTCTTGTGCTCGCGATGGTTCCCGACGTAGAGCAGATACGGCCGCGGCGCGGCGAACGGCGCCGAGGCTTGCGAAAAGCGCTCGGCCACGCCGAGCGGGATGACCCGGATCTTCGCGCGCTCGACCCCGAGGAAGGTCACCAAGTCCTCGACGGTCCGCGCGTCGTCGGTGATCACCCGGCGCGCCCGCGCGCAAGCGCGGCGAACGATCGTGGCGTAATACGGCCGCACCTTGCGCTTGAAATACTCCGGAAAGCGGAGGTGAATGAGATCGTGAATCGTGATGACGAAGCGCGGCGGCGTCACCACCGGCACGTACTGCGAGAGGAAGTGAACCAGGTCGAGGCGCGCGCGCCGCATCGCGAACGGCAGACGTACCTGCTCGCTCCAGCCGAAGTTCGTTCCGCTCGCGAACGGCACGTAGGCGTACTCGGGTGCGACCTGCGGCAGGCGCGCGACCAACTCGCGGACGTACGTCTTCATGCCGGCGGAGAGCTGGCGCGTCAAGCGTGCATCGAGTCCGACGCGCGCCGCGCTCAACGCCAGAGCGCTTTCCGCGCCGCTACCGCGGGATAGACCGCGGAGTGATAGGCTACGTACCAGCCGCGCGGACCGTCGAGCAGCGCGCCCTTCCCCACCAGCATCCACGGCAAGCGCAGGGCGCTCTTCCCGCAGGCGCTTAGCAACGCCGGGATCGAGCCGGGCATGCTCTCGGCCTCGATGCTGGTGTAGCGGTCGAACTTCCGCCGGTACGTGGCGACGTCGGGATACGAGTAATGAAGCAGCGTTCCGGGAAGCTCGCCGATGGTTCCGTCGCTCGACCAGCCCTCGTGCAACGAAGCCCCGCTCGCCGCGGCCGGATGCGCTTCGAGCTCGACCCGATCGGTGCGAAAGAGGCGCAGCAGCGATTCGTTGCGCCACAACCGCATCGGCTTGCCGCAGAAGTACGTCGTGCGGCGCACGCGATAGCCGTCCACGCCGGCCGGCGCGTTCAGGATCGCGTCGCAAAGCACGTCGTCGAGTGCTTCGTCGGCGTCAATCATCAACGCCCACGGCGTCGCGACCTGCGAGAGCGCGTAGCGTCGCGCCTCGACGAAATCGGTCCACTCGCGCTGCTCGACGCGCGCGCCGGCCGCGCGCGCAAACTGCACCGTATGGTCGCGCGAGCCCGCGTCCAAGACGAAGAGCCC
>JBARBD010000208.1:0-9274 GCA_049792675.1 Vulcanimicrobiaceae bacterium
CCGGACCGATCCATCGCCGAGGCTTGCCCGCCCGACGGCACGGCCGACGACGAACCCGCATTGCTGGAACACGCTGAAAGTGCTAGGCCGAAGGCGAGCGCGGCGCTGGCACAGAGAAGGCTTAAACGCACGTTGTGGGCTCCTTCCGTAGCTAGTTCTGAGGGACCTGACCGCTAAGCAGCGGTACCGATTAGAAGAATGCGCACCAACCGTTCGCTTTCCTGCGAGGCAACAGGATGCATTCGGAGCCAGCCGCTGAAGGGGGGGCCTCGTTTTAGAAAAAGCGCGAGAGTGATGCTCTCGCGCTTTGGTTGTACTCGGGCTGTGGCGTTAGCTCTTGGTGCAGACGCCCGTGACGCCGACTTTACGCCCGCTCTTTTCGGTGAACGACGACGTTGAGGTCATCTTGGTGTCGCTGACCTTCGTGATCGTGGTAGGCGTTTGGCTCTTGATGTCGGGGCCCGGAGCGAACGACATGTCGTGCCAGGTGAGCTCGTTTCCGACCCAACCGCTCGAGAACGAGAGGCCGTATGCGCCCTGGTCGCCATACGAAACGTCGACCCAACGCTTGGTGTCGCCGTCGTAGGTGATCTTGTCGTTGATCGTGAGCTTGGTCGTGACCCACGCGGTCGGATTCGTCACCGAGGTCTGGTCCATCCAGTAGCCGCTCGGATCCATCGAGTACGTGACGTTCGTGACGTACGCCGCGGGGCGCCGCGCGCTCTTGGTGTGGCAGGTCCAGCTGCCGACGAGGAACGACATGGACGAGAAGTTCGGCTTCGATGCAGCCGGAATCGGGGTGGTTTCGACTTGCGCGAAAGCGGCAGCCGGTAAGGCGACCGCCGCGACGACCGCCGCGGAAATGAGAAGACGTTGTAGACGCACGGACTCTCCTTATGAAGAAAAACAGGGGCAGACCCCGGTTCTAAGGGTCTTTGCACAATGTTTGGCCGTGCGCTCGCCGAAGCCTGCCCGGCGGCCGCTTGCCGCGCCCAAGCGAGGACGCGGAGATAGCCCGTGGCTAGCCGAAAAAGCCCGCCATGAGCGAGCTTCCAAAGGTCGGCATCGTTGGTACGGGGCGCATGGGCGCCAACATGGCGAGGCGTCTGCACGACGTCGGGTATCCGATCGCGGCGCTCTACGACGTCCATCCTGAGGCAGCCCGCGCGGTCGCGGCGGAGACCGGCGGTGAGGTCACCTCGTCGCTCGGTCGCGTCAACGAGCTCTCCGACGTCATCCTTACCGTCGTCACCGACGACGCCGCGATGGATGAGATCTTCGCGACCAACGGCGATTCCCTCGCCGCCGGCGCGAAGGGGAAGATTTTCGTCAACTGCGCGACCATCTCGCCGAAGGTCCACGTGGACGTCGAGCGCATCGTCGAGGCGCGCGGCGGGAACTCGCTCGAGGCCTGCATGGCCAGCTCGATCCCGCAGGCACGCAACGGGACGCTCTATCTCATGGTCGGCGGGCGTCGCGAAGTTTTCGAGCGCGTCAAGCCGATGCTCGAGAAGATGAGCGCGTCGCTGAAGTACATCGGCACGGCCGGCACGGCCGCGCAGGTCAAAGCGCTCGTCAACATGGTCATGAATATCAACACCGCCGGTCTGGCCGAAGGGCTTGGGCTCGGAGATGCGCTGGGCCTCGACCTCGATATGCTGCGCGAAGTCTTTTCGCAGACCGGGGCGAACTCGCGCGTGCTCGAAACCGACGGCGCCGACATGCAGAATCGCGAGCACGACGTCTACTTTTCGGCCGCGCATGCGGCCAAAGATTCCGGCATTGCGGTCGAGCTGGCGCGCGAGGCGGGCGTTTCGCTCCCGCTCGCGGCCGCGACCCTCGCGCAGTTCGAGCGAATGAAGGCGCTCGGATTGGGAGAGCTCGATAAATCGGGCGTCTCCGAACTCACCTTCAAATCACGCCACGGCGCTGAGCCGGCGGCACGCGCATAACTCTGGAGGAAACACCATGGCTACCGAAACGCACGCAAAGGTCGTGCCCGCCGTCAGCTCCGGTACGGCCGGTCCGCTCGGCGCGATCCATCTGCCGCGCCTCTGGCTGAAGCTCACGCTGGCGAGCGTCGGCGCGCTCCCCGATGGCTACGATGAATGTGGCTCGGGCTTCGACGCGATGACGCTCGGCGCGCTCGGCCTCGATCGTGAGAAGACAATCGAGTTCGTCCGGCAGCACCGGCCCTCGTACATGGAGTTCGAGCACTGGGTCGTCAGCCACGGCAAGACCGATAAAGCGACGATCGAGCGCCACAACGCCGCGATCCGCGGATATAACCACGGCGACGACCTGGCGCACGGCATGCGCACGGCGTCGAAAGTCCACGACACGTCGGTCAAGGATGCGGTCACGCTCAACACGGTCGAAGATCTCGACGAAATTCACCGGCACGTCGTCGGGAAGTAGTGGAGCGCGTCGAGCTCGACGACGGCACCTGGACGACGCTCGACCGCTGGGGTAGCCGCGGGCCGGTCCTGCTCGCAATCCACGGCATGACCAGCTCGCGCCGGTCGTGGGAGGCGTTGGCGCGCCGGCTCGAGGGGCGCTACCGCGTGATCGCCTACGACCAGCGCGGGCACGGCGACAGCGCCGCGAACACCGGGCCGATGTCGCTCGTGCGCGGCGTCGGCGATGCCGCCAACGTCGTCGCCTACCTCGACGAGCCGGTCGACGTGTTGCTCGGGCACTCGTGGGGCGGCGCGATCGCAATCCTGGGCGGTGAGCGGCTCCCAGTCGCGCGCGTCGCCGCGGTCGACCCGATGATTCGCCAGGTCGGCGGCGACTGGTACCGCGAGTACCTCGACGAGTTGCGCGAATCGTTCGCGCTCACCGGCGAGGCGCGCGATGCCAAGACGCGCGAAGAGTACGCCGCTTGGCCGGCGCTGGATGTCGAGGGGAAGGTCCACGCGGTCCACGCGATGACCGTTGCCCCGATCGAAGGCCTCTGGCGAGAGAATCCGCCGGAGGGTTGGGACTTGCGCGCGGCGATCGCGCGCTACGAGAAGCCTCTCTTCCTCGCGCTCGCCGCCGCCGGTACGAGCATCAACGACGATGCGACGCTCGCAGAAGTCCAACGCGACCGCTCGCCGAGCGCCGAGGTCGTCACGTTCGAGCGCGGCGGGCACAATCTGCATCGCACCAACTTCGAGGAGTTCGCCCGCGCGCTCGACGCGTGGCTCGATTCATCAGACTAACGCCGCTCTAACGCTCCTCTAACCGGCCTGTTATTCGCCAGGCTAGCCTTGGCGCATTAAACTCCGACAATTATCGCAAGACCGCAATTGTGCGGCCGTTTGCCCTGTGAGGGGAGTTAAGAATGCGCAAGTCCCTTGTTACGCTCGCTATTCTGCTCGCTGCTTGCCTACAAACGGCGCGAGCCGACGTTTTCTCGAATTCTGCTCCTGCCGACGAGTACTTCGGGCCAAACTCCCAGAGCGTTTTAGAGATCCAAAACCGCTTGAACGATTACGATAAGCGCGGCACTCGCAATATGCTCGACCCCGACACCACCACCTCACTCGATCACCTCGAGCGCGCCATCGTCGACTGGCAGCACAAGTATCCGCGCGATCCGTGGCTGCCGCGGACGCTCGCACACCTGATGCGCGAGTACTGGCGCGCCGGCCAATCGTCGAGCAGCACCGGAATGGCGGCGCTGGCCGTGATGCGTACCGCCTACCCCGATTCGCCGGAAACGTCGGCGGCCGTCGCGATGGTCTACGGCTCGAACATGGCGCTCTCGAACGTCTCGCGCGATGCGACGGCGGCGCCGGTCTCGGAAGAAGTCGCTCCGGCAACGTATGAGATAACCGCGGACGAAACGGCAACGGCCGAACCGGCCGAGGAGGCTGCGCCCGCCGACGCCGGCACGACCTTCGACCAAGTCTCGAACGTCTCGCAAGCCCCGGGCCCCGACCAATACGCAGCCGTGGACGGGAGCGCGCCCTCGGACGAGGCCGCGCCGGACGACGGCGTCCCGACCCCGCCCCCAACCCGCTAAGCACTTCGATTACGGCTCGTAAACGAGACGAGAGCGCCCGGCCTTTCGGGCGCTCTCGCCTTTCGTGCTATCATACAGCGACTATGACTGCAAAGAGCGCCTTCCTCGATCCCGCCATTCAAGCGTACGTCAACGAAACGACCGTCCGCGAGCACCCGGTTCTGACGCAGCTGCGCGAAGAGACCGCGCGCAAACCCCATTCGCGCATGGCGATTGGTCCCGACCAAGGCCGGTTGATGCAGTTGCTCGCCCACGCGATCGGGGCGCGGCGCTACCTCGAGGTCGGCGTCTTTACGGGCTACAGCTCGCTGGCGATGGCGCTCGCGCTTCCCACCGATGGCCGGATCGTCGCCTGCGACGTCAGCGAGGAGTGGACCTCGGTCGCGCGCCGCTATTGGGACGCGGCCGGCGTTTCGGAGAAGATTGACCTGCGCATCGCGCCGGCGCTCGAGACGATCGACAAGCTCATCGCCGAGAAGGTCTTACCGTTCGACATGGCGTTCATCGACGCCGACAAGGCCAACGTCCTCGAATACTACGAGCGCTGCCTCGCCTTGATTCGGCCGGGCGGGATGGTTCTGGTTGACAACGTGCTCTGGGACGGCGCCGTGATCGACAAGAGCATAGACGACGCCGAAACGCGCGCAATCCGGCGCCTCAACGAACGCGCCGCGAGCGACGACCGCGTGTACAGCGCGCTCGTCACCATCTGCGACGGCCTACTCATCGCCCTAAAGAAGTAACCCTCCCACTAGCGCGGTGGGAGAAGCGCTACTCCGGTGGGCGGAGTTGGCGGTAGCGGGACCAGGCGCTGCGGGTAGGGCTCGCGCCGGCGGGCGCGGCGAACTCGGGCGTCGCGGCGGCGATATCGAAGCAGATGCGCCGGCGGGGATAGTCGACCGCCATTGCGTGGATGGTGGAGACGTTGGTTTCGATGATGCCGTTATAGCCGTCGGGTTTCTGCGGTTCGGTGCAGAGGGGCATCGAGGTCGAGGCCGTGCCGGATGCGTAGCGCACCGCGGCGACGGCGCCGCAAGCCATGCCCTGGTGGATCGCCGATGGCAGCGTTTGATAGTTGGAATCGGTAACCAGCGGCTGGCGCAAACGCGATCGGACGCCGTCCCAGAGCGCGCCGCCGCCGGCCATGCCGGAATCGAGGACGATGCCATCGAGCCAGGTGCCGTTGATTTCGACGTTGGCGACCGGAACGCGCGGCGTGAGCTCGACCGGGAGACAGCGCGTGCCGGCGAGCTTCGACGACGGTGGGAAGAGCGTGACCGTGTGGTGGTCGCGATCGATCAACGTCGGGAAGGCGGCAAAGAAGTCGTAGCCGCAGAGCGCGTTATTGCCGCTCAGCGTCGAGGTGATCAAAGCCGGCACGGAGCGCAAGCTGTAGCTGCCGGCGCTCAGGCGGCCGATCGTCGTCATGCGGTCGAGGTACGTGTGGCCGTCGGGAGCGAGTTCGAAGCTGCCGGACCGGCCGACCAGTCCGGCCGCGCGCGCGAGTTGCGGCGAAACCAGGACGGCGGAGCTGCCGGTGTCGAGCACGCAGGAAGCGTGCTGGCCGTCGATCGTGACCGGGATCGTGGTGCGCGTCGCATAGGTTCCGCTCTGCAGCGTGACCGCGGCGGACGACGCCGAGACTCGATCTGCGTCGCGCACGATCGCGACCAGCGATCCGGCGAGGAAAGCGGCGAGGGCGATAATGCGGAACGGGGTAGCGTTTTTCACTAGCTCGAGCGTAGGTTACCACAGCGCAGCGGGATTCGTCTGCGCCTCTCATCAAAGTGTAAGCGAGTGCCCTTTAAAGAGAGCAGCATGCAAGTAACCTGCATCGGCGGCGGTCCCGCCGGCCTTTACTTCGGCATCCTCGCCAAGCAGCGGTTCCCGGCTTGGACGATTCGCGTGCTCGAGCGCAATCGGCCCCTCGATACGTTCGGCTGGGGCGTCGTCTTCTCCGACGCAACGCTGGAGAACCTCAAGGCCGCCGACGAGCCGACGCATCGCGAGATCACGCACGCCTTCGCGCATTGGGACGACATCGAGATTCACTTCAACGGTCACACGATCGTCTCGGGCGGGCACGGCTTCTGCGGCATTTCGCGCAAGCAGTTGCTCGCCATTCTGCAGCGTCGCGCGAGCGAACTCGGCGTCGAGCTTGCATTCCAGACCGACGTCGAGGACGTCGAGCGATACCGCGAGCAATCCGATCTGCTCGTCGCGGCCGACGGAATCAACAGTCGCGTTCGGGCCACCTACGCGCAAGACTTTCAACCGGAGCTCGATAAGCGGCGCTGCCGCTTCGTCTGGCTCGGCACGACCCTGCCGCTCGACGCGTTCACCTTCATCTTCGAGCGAACCGAGCACGGCTGGTTCACGGTGCACGCCTATCGCTTCGACGACGAGCTGAGCACCTTCATCGTGGAGTGCCGCGAGGAGACGTGGCTCGCGCACGGGCTCGACTCGGCCGACACGGAGCAGACGATCGCGTTCTGCGAGCGGCTCTTCGAACCGTACCTGCACGGGCATCGCTTGATGGCGAACAGCGCGCATCTGCGCGGCCGCGACTGGCTGAACTTCACCCGCGTCAGCAACCAGCACTGGGCGCACGGCAACGTCGTGCTGATGGGCGACGCCGCCCATACCGCGCACTTCTCGGTCGGCTCCGGAACGAAGCTCGCCATGGAAGACGCGATCGGCTTGGTTGAGGCCCTCTCCAATGGCGCCGCTACGCTCGACGAAGCGCTGGCGGGTTACCAAGAGGTGCGGCGGCTGGAAGTCCTCAAGCTGCAGAACGCGGCCCGCAACTCGACCGAATGGTTCGAGAACGTCGCGCGCTACGCAACCCTGCCGCCCGAACAGTTTGCCTATAGTTTATTGACGCGCAGCCAGCGCATCGGCCACGAGAACCTCCGGCTGCGCGACACGACCTACGTGGGCGCCGTCGAGGAGTGGTTTAGCGGCAATACGGCGATGCCGCCGATGTTCGTGCCGTTCAAGTTGCGCTCGCTCGAGCTTGCCAATCGCGTCGTCGTCTCGCCGATGGATATGTACAGCGCAGTGGACGGCATGCCGAACGACTTTCATCTCGTCCACCTCGGCACGCGCGCGCTCGGCGGGGCCGGCTTGGTCTTCACGGAGATGACCTGCGTTACGCGCGAGGGGCGCATCTCGCCGGGATGCACCGGCATGTATCTGGCCGAGCACGTCGGCGCGTGGAAGCGCATCGTGGATTTCGTGCACGCCTGGTCGGGCACGAAGATCTGCCTGCAGCTTGGGCACTCCGGGCCGAAAGGCTCGACCAAGCTGATGTGGGAGGGCATGGACGAGCCGCTCGACGACGGAAACTGGCCGGTCGTCGGCCCGTCTGCAATTCCGTACGCATCGGCGAACCAAGTACCCGCCGAGCTCACGCGCGCCGAGATGGATGAAATCCGCAAAGCGTTCGTGCGCGCGGCAAAGATGGGTTTGGAGGCCGGCTTCGACATGCTCGAGCTGCACTGCGCGCACGGTTATCTGCTCTCATCGTTCATTACGCCGCTGCGCAACCGGCGCACCGACGAGTACGGCGGTTCGCTCGAGAACCGCTTGCGCTATCCGCTCGAAGTCTTTCAGGCGATGCGCGACGTTTGGCCGCCGGATCGGCCGATGTCGGTGCGCATCTCGGCGACCGACTGGGTGGATGGCGCGGTCTCCGGCGACGATGCCGTCGAGATCGCGCGCGCCTTCAAAGCTGCCGGCGCCGATCTCATCGACGTCTCGACGGGGCAGACCTCGCCCGACGCCAAACCGGTCTTCGGGCGCATGTTCCAGACGCCGTATGCCGACAAGATTCGCAACGAGGTCGGGATCGCGACGATGGCCGTCGGCAACATCACCGAGACCGATCAGGTCAACGCGATTCTCGCCGGCGGGCGCGCCGATCTCGTCGCGCTGGGCCGGCCGCACTTGGCCGATCCGTTCTGGACGCTCCACGCCGCCGCACAGCTCGGCTACGAAGACGCAACCTGGCCGGTGCAATATGTTCCGGGTAAAGAGCAGCTCGAACGTTTGATTGCCCGCGCGCGAGAGATGTCGCAGCCGTGAGCCTCTCCGGTAAGCACGCGCTCGTAACCGGCGGCGCTCGCGGGATCGGCCTCGCGATCGCGACGCTGCTCGCCGAGAACGGCGCGAAGGTCAGCATCCTCAGTCGCGGCGCGCTTGCGCTCGAAGACGCGCGGTTCTTCCGCGCTCGGGCCGACGTCACCGATGCCGCGCAGCTCGCGAGCGCCTTCGCCGCCTGCCGCGAGGTCAATGGCCCGATCGAAGTGCTCGTCAACAACTCCGGCATCGCCGAGTCGGCGCCGCTGCTGCGAACGGATCGCGCGATGTGGGATCGCATTCTTGCGACCAACCTCACCGGCACCTTTCTCTGCACGCAAGCGGCGGCCAAGGATATGATCGCCGCCAAGTGGGGTCGCATCGTCAACGTCGCGAGCACCGCGGGCCTCACCGGCGCTGCGTACATTTCCGCCTACGTCGCGAGCAAACACGGTGTCGTCGGCCTCACGCGAGCACTCGCCGCCGAGTTCGCCGGCATCGGCATCACCGTCAACGCGGTCTGCCCCGGCTACACCGATACCGCGATGATGCAGGCGGCGCTCGACAACATCACCACACGCACGTCCAAGAGCGAAGAAGAGGCCCGCGAGCTGATGGCGCGCGGTAACCCGGAGGGCCGCATCGCGACGGCCGCCGAGGTCGCCGGCGCCGTCCTCGAACTAATTGAAGGCACCGCAACCGGAACGTGCCTAGTGGTTCCTCGCTAGGCCGAACGAATTGCGGCGGACGCTCGTTTAGCTTGGGAGGGGCGCCTCGACGATCGGCAAGGTCACGGCTGAAGCGGCGTCGCAGTCATTTTGCCCCGGACTTCTCTTCGAAGGATATAGGATAAATGAAGCTACGATTCACGGCGCAGAACGTTATGCGCCTCTCGGCCGTTGGCGTTCTGGTCGCGTTCGCGGCCGGCTGCAGCGGCGGAATGACACCGTCCACGACGCTCCCGAGCGGGGCGAGTCAGGGCGCGCTGCAGAGCATCGAAGGCGTGAGCCAGTTCCAGCAGCAGCTCGCGCAAGGAAGCCTCATCCGCGCTTGCCCGGACCTCGCGTTCGGCGAGGGGCGCTGCACGGCCATCGGACTCAAGAACACCGCCGTCGCACCGCGCTCGGAATCCGGACCGATGGGTTCGGTCGCGGGGTACGGCCCGTCGCAACTGCAAACCGC
>JBARBD010000209.1:0-3043 GCA_049792675.1 Vulcanimicrobiaceae bacterium
GGAACGAACGAGGCCATCCAGTTTCGCCAGAAGTGATCGCCGACGATCCCCGCCTTGCGCAGAAAGTAGATGTCCTGTAGAGCGTCGATGATATTGCGCACCACGACCGTCGTCTCAACGCTGGCGACGTCCGGGTACAATTCGCGCATCTCCGGATTGGCCTCCAGATACATTGCCATGATACCGGGATTGCTGGTGAGATTCGTGCGCGCCTGACGCATCCGGTCCGCCATCGCTTGCTGCACTTCGAGCGTCGCCGCAAGATGCGCGGCATCTGCCTGCCGGCGCGCGTGGAGCGCTTGCGTGCGCGCATACACCAACGACAACATGCCGATAGCCATACCCGTGGCTCCGAAAACAACCCCTAAATCCACGGTCGCACCTCGATAAAGCTATTTTGCCGTATTTCGTCAGCGGGGATTTTTGAGTGGCACGCTGATGTCTTCGGCGGCAACGATCTGCCACCGCCCGTTGTGGCGAACCCACGTGTCCGTCCAGACAAAGCGTCCTTTTCTTGCCCCCTTGCGAGCCCACGACTCCATCCCTTGAACGACGGCCGTATCGCCGAAAAAGCGTACGTGCGCGTAATCCAAATGGTCGGAAAGAAAATCACCCGGGCCGGCTTTTGCGTCGGCGACCGCTCGCGCTTTGTTCCACACTTCCCCGTCCAACACCCAAACAAAATCGCTCGCCGTAATTCGCTGTACTACCGAGGCATCGTTTGTTGCAACCGATTCGGCCCAGGCCGCTTCGCTCGCCCTGATGTACCGCTCTGCATCGGCCTGGGAGTAGCTACGGCCGGCGGAGGCCTGCGATCCGACGCAGCCCGAGAGCATTGCAGCGGTCACGCAGCCGACTAGGGCGTCGCGGCTACGACGAAAGCTATTCACCTACCCATCGTATCATGGGGACCGCTCTCCGAGAAGCAACGCTAGATGCGGGAAAGGATTTCGCCGATGTGGTTACCGCGCAGGTACCACATGTGGCCGTCGGGGCCGCCGACCATTGCGGTCACGGCCGCAGTCGGTCCGGGGAACGGAAGCGAGATCTCGCTGAACTCGTTTTTCGGCGTAAGGCGTCCGAGCATCGGGCGGCCCTTGTCGTCCCCGTTAAGCGTAATCCAAATGTTTCCGTGGAAATAAGCGATAGCGCCGTACCCTTCCTGGATGATCGGATTGCGGTAACCGGTGAGCCTCTGGCCTTTGCTCGAAAGCCTTTCGATCGTCCAGTCGTTGAGATCGGCAATGTAGACGTCGTCATTGGCGCGAGAGTAGGCGATGGCCATCGCGTGAAGGTTATCGAGAAGCTCGTAAGGATAGCCGACGTGCACGAGTTTGCAATGCCCGGTTAGGCCACAAATTCGGAGGCCGCCCTGGTAATCGTAAAGCCAAAGCGTGGGGCCCGGCGTTTTGGAGAAGGTCGATCCATGCAAGAAATTCACCGTGGGAGTTGGGCTCGAAGGCTTTCTGACTCTTGCCGTCCGTGTCGAGCGTAGCGATGAGCGGCAGATAGCTCTCGCTGTTGCTGATGTCGAGTAACCGCTGATAGCCGAAGTAGAACTTCGAGCCAACTCTGAGAAGATTTGTCGGCATCTGGTCGGTGTTCTTGGGGAGCCTGAAGGTCGTGCGTTGCATCTCCGGTGTAACGCGATAAATGGCGTACGCCCACCCCCGACGACGGCGGACCTCGTCGCTCGGCGGAGCGAACGCGGCGGTGTTCGCCCACACATTGCCGTCGGGACCGGTCGTGAGCGTTCCGGGGTCAGATCCGCCGGCTACGCCGGCTTCGCGAATTTTTCCATCGGTCGTAAGCGTCGCGATGGCGCGCAGTTCGGCAAACCACAGATTGTGATCCGGGCCGACGATGATCGATTCCGTGGCGACGTGCTTGGCGGGAAGTGCGAATTCGCGCACCTTCACGACGACGTCCCTCAGGTGCGGGTCGGCGCGACCTACATGGGTTTCCATAAGTGCCGCTTCCGCGCTTGGCGGGTCGGGCGTTTGAGCTTGCGTCAGGGTCGCCGGGACGATCGATCCGCAGCCGGCCAGTGCAAGGGCCAGAAAGGCGATGGAGCAACGCATCATACCGATTTTTCGTCGAATGCGCGCGAATTCCATATTCGCCCAAGCGCATCCCGGCTCGCATTGAAATCCGGTTCAAGCTGATGCCGACATCCTGGAGGAGAGGGTGGGATTCGAACCCACGGAACGCTCATCACGTTCAGCGGTTTTCAAGACCGCCGCATTCAACCACTCTGCCACCTCTCCAAGTGCCCGCTAACGTCGACGGTTATTGCGGTTTCCGCAAATGGGCTTGCTAACGGAGAACGTCTAGCAGAGCCATTTGCTAACATTTGCTAACGTAACCTTAGGCCCTCTCCGGAACCAGGAGCGAACGAGCGAGCTCGTTCACTGCTCGTCGCCCGAGCCCTTCGATCGAGCGAGCATAGACCGAGAGCGTCACGACGGGAGAGCTGTGGCCCATGAGCGCCTGCACCTCCTTAATCGAAACACCGTCCGCAAGCGTGAGCGACGCAAACGCATGACGCAAATCGTGGAATCGAAAGCCGTGCATTCCGACTGACTTCGCCAGCTTGGCAAACTGCATCGAGAAGGAGTCCATTGTAAGTCTAGGAAAGGATGATCCAGCAAAGTGCCATTTGCGAAATTTACTGCGTCGGTTTCCTTCTTAGGCGCGGAAGAGGGTGGACGTAAACACCCGGTGATTCAAGGCTATCGCCCGTCGCTATATTTTAGCAGTGACAATTCGTCCTTCGGCATGGTTGTGCTATTTTTCTTCGACAATGAAGGCAAGCAATTGGAACATCATCTCCCCGTCCCGCGTGACGCAGTCGCCGAGTTCCGCATAGCTAACGATTGGGTTCATTCGCAACTTCGGCAGCGTTTGTCGCTTGGAACGACCTTTGAACTAAGGGAAGGTCACAGGACAGTTGCTCGGGCCCGCGTAACGTCGCTTGAAGGTCTGTGAATTATGGATGAGCTGGGATAGGTCCCATCATGCGGCCAGTGATTTCTGTGGCGGG
>JBARBD010000210.1:0-4308 GCA_049792675.1 Vulcanimicrobiaceae bacterium
TCGCGCGCGTCAGGAAGGACGAGCGCGAAATCGAGCAGGAGCAATCGCGCGCCGCCGGAGACGAGGCGGCGCACGCGCGCCGCCGCACGCGCTTTCTCGGTCTCGCGCTGCGCGCCGCCGATCCGGCTTTGACGCTCTCCACGATCAACGCAACGCGCGGCGTCTTGATCTGGGCGCTCGTGCTGCTTTGGTTCGGCGGCTTGGTCTGGGCGCTCACGCTCTTTCCGCAGACGACGCCGCTGGGTGCGATGATCGTCGGCCGCGTCTCGCGGATCGCGTTTCTCTGGATCGGCGCGCTGCTACTCGTGCGCCTCGTCGCGATCGCCGTGACGCGTATCGCACGCGGCTACGGCACGCACACCGTCCTGCCGGGCAGCGACGACGCCGCACGCCAAATCCTGCGCGTGCCGACAGTCGCCAACACGATCGTCGCGGTCGGCGGATTCGTCGTCTATTTCTGCGCGGCGCTCGTCACCCTCAGCTTGATGGGGATCTCGACCGGCTCGGTCTTGACGATCGGCGGATTGGTCGCGTTGGCGGTTTCGCTGGCCGCGCAGAACCTCGTGCGCGACTTCCTCAACGGCTTCTTGGTCTTGGTGGAAGATCAATACGTCGTCGGCGATCACATCACGATCAAAGAGCGTAGCGGCCTAGTCGAGCACATGACGCTGCGGATGGTGCAGCTGCGCGACGCGGCCGGGAACTTGGTCACGATACCGCACAGCTCGGTTACCGAGGTCGTCAACTCCTCGAGGAACTGGTCGGGCGTCGACTTCCGGATCGCGGTCGACGAGGGAGCCGACGTCGACCGGGCGGTCGACGTCTTGCGCAGCACGATCGTCGAGATGGCGAGCGAGCCGGCCTGGCGCCAAGCCTTCGTCGAGCCGGTGGAATGGGTCGGCGTCGACGCCGTCTCGAGCGCGGGGATCGTCTTGCGCGCCTCGATCAAGACCGCACCGCTGCGGCAGTTCGAGGTCAAGCGCGAGCTCGCGGCCCGCGCCGTCGACGCGTTCCGGCGCGCCCGCATCGGCTTTGGTTCGAAGGACGCGTATCTCGTCTAAGCGGGCGGCCGCCGGCGGCGGCAGGTTACAGCCCGCGCCTGCATGGGTAGGGAGCCGGTGGAGCGCAAATTTCAGCTTTTTTCAATAGGGAGGTACGAACGCTCATGAACCGCTGGTTCGTAGGAATACTCTTAGCCGGGGTGCTCGTCGCCGGCGGGGCGACGCTCGCAGCCAACGCGCAGCCGGCGCCGTCTGCGTCGCCGATGTCGAGCGAATCGCCGATGCCGACGATGCAGCCGTAAAGAGCCGATCTCTTAAGGCGTAGTCGATAAGCTGTGGGTAAGTGAAATTTCTTGTGGAGCAGTTGTGGACTCGCCGAAAAACGGCTTGCATGTTACGTACGGCTTTGGTAGCATGCAAACACTTCGCCCAATGACGAAGTGCGGACCGTATCGAGCCGCGATCGCATCACGTTGACGACCCGTCGCGTCTAACGCGGCAAATCCGAGTGGCGCAGGTCGAAACCGGATCGAGACGTCGGTGGGAGGCTGGCAACGGCTTCAAACAGGCGAGAATGACCGGAGATACGGCAAAGCCCGACGCTTTATGCGGCGGGCTTTGCGCTTGTTGAAGGCGGCGCTTCACGGCGCAGCGCAAAGAAAGAGCCCTATGGACGACCGGCGCGTCGAGCTCACGCTGCGCGGAATCATCTTGGGTGGCGCGATCACGCTCGCGTTTACCGCCGCCAACGTCTATCTCGGCCTCAAGGTCGGGCTGACGTTCGCATCCACGATTCCGGCGGCCGTCATCTCGATGGGCGTGCTGCGCGCCTTCAAGAACTCGACGATCTACGAGAACAACATCGTGCAGACCGTCGCGTCGGCCGCCGGCACGCTCTCGGCGGTGATCTTCGTCCTGCCCGGGCTCGTGATGATCGGCTGGTGGACCGGCTTCCCGTTCGGAGCCTCGTTCGGCGTCTGCGCGATCGGCGGGATTCTTGGGGTGATGTATAGCGTTCCGTTGCGGCGAGCGCTGGTCACGAACTCCGACCTGCCCTACCCCGAAGGGGTGGCGGCCGCCGAGGTGCTCAAAGTCGGAACCGCCGCCAGTGAAGGCGTCGAACGCAATCGCGCGGGGCTCTTCGCGCTCGTCGCCGGCACGCTCGCATCGGCCGGCTTTGCCGCGATCGTCGCCACCAAGCTCTTCGCCGGTGAGATCGGCGGATATTTCCGCATCGGCAATGCGACGACAGGCCTCGGGTTCTCGCTCTCGCTCGCGCTGGTCGGCGCCGGCCAGCTGATCGGGCTCTCGGTCGGCATGGCGATTCTCGCCGGTTTAGCGATCGCGTGGGGGATCGCGACGCCGGTGCTCGTGGCGCTCCATCCGATCGCCGGCAGCGCCGCCGACGTCGCCACCGCGGTCTGGTCGCATCAGGTGCGCTTCATCGGCGCGGGTGCGATCGGCGTCGCCGCGATCTGGTCGCTGGGGCGGCTCGCGAAACCGGTTGCGATCGGCGTGACGTCGTCGATTGCCGCGTCGCGGCGGCGCGGACGCGAGGCGGCGCTCGTGCCGCGGACCGAACGGGATCTCCCGATCGGCATCGTCGCCGGGATTAGCCTGCTCTGCTTGCTGCCGCTCGCGCTGCTGTTCTGGCGTTTCCTCGCCGGCGGCCCGCTCGGGCCGGTCGCGGGCGTCATGACGATCGCCGCGGTGGTCTACGTCGTCATCGCCGGGTTCTTCGTCGCCGCGGCCTGCGGTTATATGGCCGGTTTGATCGGATCGTCGAACAGCCCGGTCTCCGGCCTCGCGATCCTCGCGGTGCTCGGCGCGTCGCTGCTTCTGCTCGCGATCGCGAGAGTCTACGGCGTCACCGAGCCGCTCCATCTCATCGCGTACGCGCTCTTCGTGACCGCGGTGCTCCTCTGCGTCGCGACGATCTCAAACGACAACCTGCAAGACCTCAAGACCGGTCAGCTCGTCGACGCGACGCCGTGGCGCCAGCAGATCGCGCTCGTCGCCGGCGTGATCATGGGAGCGCTGGTGATTCCACCGATCCTCGACCTGCTCAACCACGCGTACGGCTTCGCCGGCGCGCCGAACCTGCAGGGGCACATCGCCCAGCCGCTGCCCGCGCCGCAAGCGACGCTGATCTCGGCGCTCGCCAAGGGCGTCATCGGAGGAGGGATCGACTGGCATTTGATCGCCGCCGGTGCGGTGGTCGGCGCGATTGCGGTGGCCGTCGACGAAGTGCTGCGCGCGACCGGACGCTTCTCGCTGCCGCCGCTCGCGGTCGGCCTCGGCATCTATCTGCCCGCCTCGACGACCGCGCCGGTCGTCGTCGGCGCGGTGCTCGGCTGGCTCTACAATCGCTGGGCGCTGCGTTCGCCCGATCCGCAGCGCGCGAAGCAACTCGGCATTCTCGTCGCATCCGGCTTGATCGTCGGCGAGAGCCTCTTCGGCGTCGTGCTCGCGGGCATCATCGTCTTCAGCGGGAATGCATCGCCGCTCGCGCTGGTCGGCGACGCGTTCGCGCCGGCGGCGACCTGGATCGGAACGCTCGCCTTCGTGCTCGTCCTCGCGGCGCTGGCCCGTTGGACGGCCGCGCTCTCGCGATGATCTACGTCGTGCTCGCCGCCGGCGCGTCGTCGCGTATGGGTTTCGAGAAAGCGACCGCGCCACTTGCCGGGCGTTCTCCACTCGAGCGGATCGCGGCGGTCTTGCGTACGCGCCCCGCAATCGTCGTGACGCGTGCCGACCTGCAGGACGCGTGCGCGCGAGCGATGCCCGGTGCGACGATCCTCATCAATCCGGCGCCCGAACGCGGGATGACGTCGTCGCTGCGCATCGCCGACGCGAACGTTGCGGTCGACGAGACGCTCGGCGTGCTGCTGGCCGACAAGCCGTTCCTCTCTGAGGCAACGCTCGCGCCGCTCGAGGCGCAGCTCGCTGCGCATCCGAGCGACGTGCTCTATCCGGTCAACGACGAAGGCATCGGTGGGCACCCGGTCTTCTTCGGGCCGCGCGCTCGCGTCGAGCTGCGCGGGCTGCCCGACGGCGACACGCTCGCGCGGCTTCGCGACGCGCCCTCGCTGCGCACGGCCGCAATCCCCTGCCGCGACGAAGGCGCCTTTCTCGACGTCGATTCTCCGGAGGCGTGGCGCGAGGCGGAGCGGCGGCTCGCAGGAGCGTAGAAGCGCGCATGGATCGTTGGCCCGAGCTTCGATACGCCGAGTGGAAGGATACGCTCGCGACCCTGCACCTCTGGACGCAGATCGTCGGCAAGATCCGCCTGCGGCTGACGCCCATG
>JBARBD010000211.1:0-11428 GCA_049792675.1 Vulcanimicrobiaceae bacterium
CCTCGAGCCATCGTTTGGTCGTCGAGGGGTCCGCCAGGTCGGCGCGATCGAGCGCGACGATGCGCGCGCGGTGCGCGGCAAGCTCGTCGAGCACCGGGTTCCGTCCGCTGCGCGGAACTCGCGCATCGACGACCTCGACGACGATGTCGATCGCTCCGAGGTACTCGCGGATGCGGCGCACGGCTTTCGCCATGTGGCCGGGATACCAGGCAATCTCACGCTCCAACTCCGAAATCACCAACTCCCTCGCGCGCTCGTGGACGGGTCATAGCCCTCCCAGCATTCGCGGCGGCCAGATTGCGGCGACGGCCCGCCCGATCAGCTGATCGTAACGGACCGGACCGAACGAACGCGAGTCTTCGCTCTCGGCGCGATTGTCGCCCAGCACGTAGACGCTGCCCGGCGGCACGACGATCTCGGGAAAACTGCGGGGATCGGCGTGCTTCACGTAGGGCTCGTCGAGCGCGACGCCGTTGAGGTAGACTTGTCCGCGATCGATCCGAATGCGGTCGCCTGGAAGCCCGATGACGCGCTTGATGAAGATCGAACGCGCGTCCGCGTCGTGGCGAAAGGCGACGATCGCGCCGCGCGACGGGGCGCCGATACGATAAGCGAAGGTGTTGATCAGCACGTACTCGCCGGATCTGATGTGGGGCTCCATCGAGAGGCCCGAGACCTGGGGGAGACGCATGAAGAAGGCCGCGATCAGCAGCGCGAGCACGACGAGCTGAAGGGCCAGGTTCGCTACCGATCGCCATCTCAAGAAGCGGACCACGCGTTGCGACTTCGCCTAGACGGCTACAAAATCCGCGCTTGCGATGGGGGCCAAAAAATGAGGAAGGCGCGACCCGTGAAGCCGGCTCGCTCGCCGCTGCGGGAGCCGCTCGCGAATCGGCCGCCATCCTGAGCGAAGCCCCAAATATGCGAGTCCTCGGAGTCGTTGCGATTATCCCCGAGCATGACGTAGCAGTGAGGCGGAATCCGGTTCGGCGCGCTCCAAACCGAAGCCGGAGGGACGTTTGCGGCGCTCCGGTCGAGGCGTTGCCAAGCGGCACCGTAGTTGACGAATATCCCGTAGTCGCGCACCTCGAGGTTGTAGGCCGGGCGGTCCGCGACATATTTCTCCTCGAGCGGCGTACCATTTATGTAGACCGTGCCGCCGGAGATGCGCAAGGTATCGCCGGGGCGCCCGATCACGCGCTTGATGAAGTCGTCGGGGGTCGGAACCGGAGGCGGGAAGACGACGACGTCGCCTTCGTTGGGGCGGCGGAAGCGGTACTCGAACTTATCCACCAGCAAGACGTCGTGGATCTGCAGCGTCGGGAGCATCGAGCCCGACGGAATGTAGTAGGTTCGAGCGACGAAGGTGATCAGAACCCATGCCGCGAGCCCGGCGATGATGAACGGGTCGAGGTACTCGCGCGCGATCGCCGTGCTGCGGCCCGAGGATCCGGCGACGACCGGGCGCAACGAGAGAATCCCGCGCGCGATCGCGATCACCGCAACGATGGTGAGCAGTTCGTACGGCGTCACGCTATCGATCCAGGAGGCGTAGGCGGCCGAACGGCCACAGAATCAAGAAGGCCCGCCCGGCGAAGCTCGCGCGCGTCTTTCCGGCGAGCGAGCCGGCAGCGAATCGGCCGCGGCTCTGCGCGAAACCCCACACGTGCGAGTCGTCGGAGTAGTTCCGGTTGTCGCCGAGCACGACGTAGCAATACTGAGGGATTCGATCCGAGGCTTGCCAGAAGGCGCGTGGCGGCACGTTTGCCGTCCGCGGATCGAGCGGCCGCCCGTCGACGTAGATGCCGTAGTGGCGAATGGCGAGATCGTAGCGGGGCGGCTGGTTCTCGTACGGCTCGTTCAGCGCGATGCCGTTGCGGTAGACGACGCCGTTGGAGACCGAGATCGCATCGCCGGGCACGCCGATCACGCGCTTGACGAAATCGTTCCCGCCGGAATCGACCGGCGGCGTGAAGACGGCGACGTCGCCCGGCTCCGGCGCGTGGAGCCGATAGGCAATCTCGTCCACCAAGACGACGTCGTGCACTTGCAGCGTCGGGACCATCGAGACCGACGGAATGTAGAACGTGCGCGTAACGAAGGTGATCAAGAAGAGCGCGATCAGACCGGCGACGATCAGAGCGTCGAGGTACTCGCGCGCGACTGCAGCTCCGGCACGTGGGCCCGCGCTCGCAAACGGCTTGATCGAGAGCATCAGCCGTGCGATCGTGAAGACGCAGAGAAGGCCAACGAGCTGCAGTGGTGTCAGAGCGGCGTTTCAGGTCCCTCTGGCTTTCTTTTCCTTGATCCGCGCGGCTTTGCCGACCTTTTCACTCAAGTAGTAGAGGCGGCTGCGCGAGACGATGCCGCGTTTGCCGACTTCGACTCGCTCGACGCGCGGGCTGTGTAAGAGGAACGTCTTTTCGACGCCCACGCCGTGTGCGATCCGGCGGACGGTGATCGATTCGCCCGAGCTGCCGCCCTTGCGCACGATCACGACGCCTTCGAACATCTGGGTGCGTTCCTTCCCGCCCTCGACGACTTTGGAGTAGACCTTGACGGTGTCCCCGGCGCGGAATTGAGGGATCGCCTCCTTGAGCTGGTCCCGATTGAGGGCATCGATAACGTTCATAATTTCATCCAGGGCGTCGGCGCAACGAATAGCCGGGCGCAGAGCCCGGCAGAACCACCGTATCCTATCACGGGCCTTCGTCGCCCTGCAAGGCATCTCCGAGCAGGTCTCGCCGCCGCTGCGCCGTGCGCTGCCGCGACTGCTCGCGCCGCCATTGCGCGATCTTCTCGTGGTCCCCCGAGAGCAGGACCGGGGGCACCTCGACGCCGCGAAAGCGCGCCGGGCGGGTGAAGCTCGGGTAGTCGAGCGTGCCGGCGGCAAACGACTCGCTCTGAAGCGACTCCGGCCGCACGGCGCCCGCGAGCAGGCGAATCGTCGCGTCCATGAAGGCCAGGGCCGGGATCTCGCCGCCCGTCACGACGAAATCGCCGAGCGAGCGCTCCTCGATCGGATAGAGGGCCGCAAGACGCTCGTCGATTCCCTCGTAGTGCCCGCAGACGATCACCAAGCGGTCGAGTCCCGCCCAGCGCTCCGCGTCACGGTGATCGAAGGGCTCGCCGATCGGGGTGGGCAGGACGAGCGCCCGCCGCTCGCCGGCCGGCGCCCCGGCGGCGATGCGGTCCAGGGCCCTGGCGATCGGCTCGACGCGCATAACCATGCCCGGGCCGCCGCCAAATGGCGCGTCGTCGGCCCGCTCCCCGGCCTGCAGCTCGTCGAGCAGGTGGTGGTAGCAGATCGTCGCGAGACCCGCTTCGACGGCGCGCCCGACGATCGACAGGCCGACGAACGGGGCGAAGACCTCGGGGAAGAGCGTAATCACGTCGATCGTGAACATAGCCGAGGTGTTCCGGAACGACGCGCGATTTGCTTCCGCGCTCGAGGCGCTCGACCGGCGCGAGTTCACCCAGGCCGAGCGCGCGCTCACGGCGCTGCTCGATATGACCGTCGTCGCGCCGGAGCGAGCCTTTCTGCTCAATAAGCGCGGCGTCGCGCGCATCGGTCTGGAGCGCCGCGAGCTCGCCGAGGCGGACTTCAATGCCGCGCTCGACGCGCAGCCGCGCTATGCGCCGGCGCTGACGAATCTTGGAAACCTGCGCCTCGAAGACGGCGACGTCGAGGGCGCGATCGCTCGGTACGAGCTGGCTATCGCCGGGGACGGAAGCTACGCGATCGCACACCTCAATCTCGGCGTCGCCCTGAAGCGCGCCGGGCGGATTTCCGAAGGGGTTCGCGCGCTGCGGCAGGCGCAGCGTTTGGAGAAGACCTCTAACGCGGCGAGTTCTTGGTGGCCGGCTCGGCGCCGGTGAGCTCCTCGAGGTATTCGAAAAGCTGGGGAAGCGTGATCTTCTCGAGCGCGGTTCGCTCGTGGATCGGATCGCCGTCTTCACCCTCGTCGCGTATGTAGCAGCGCGTTTCGACGCCTTGCTCGCTCTCGCTGATGAACGACACCGCGAAGCCGCGTCCGGGCATCTCGTCGTAGATGCGCATGGTTTGGGGATTGAGAATCTCGATCGAGTGCGCGTGATTCTGGGCGTCGAAGATCAGAATCTTCAAGTGCTCGAAGTTGGTCACTTCGATCAGCCCGATGACGAAGACGTTCTTGGTGGAGAAGAACTCGTGGCCCCGTTTGCTCCGGCTCGAGACCTCGTAGAAGACGCGGTGCGCTACGAACCGGTTGAGAATCTTCCGCAACGTCGCTAGCGATGCCAGCGTCTCGGTGCGGTTGCCGCGTGTATAAATGATCTTCACGAGGGGCAAGATGGCTTGCACAGCTGCGCAGGTAAGCCCTCCTGGGCCGGAAGTCGGGCCCCGCCGCGGAAGCTTAGCTGTCAATGTTTTCGGTACCCGACGTCCTGGTGGTCTCAATCCTCGCGCTGCTGCTTTTCGGGCCGGACCGCCTGCCAAAGATGATGCGTCAGGCCGGGCGCTTCATGCGCGACGTTCAGAACACGTCGCATTCTTTCGTCGCCGAGATGGAGCGAGCCGCCGATATGGCCGAGCCGCCGGGGTCGCCCCCACCGGCCGTGCCGCCGGGTGAACCGGAACCTAGAAGTTGAAGTTCTGGCGAATCTCGCCGATCCGCTGCTTGACCGCCGACAGGACCTGGGCGTGGAGCCGTTCGCGCTGCTCGTCGGGGAGCCGCCGGTAGATCATGTAGCCAGCCGCCGAGAGCAAGCCGCCGAGGACGCCGATCAGGACGATCTTGCCGGCGTCGCCGGTATCTTCGTCGTCTCCGGGAGGCCGCTCGCCGTGGGCGCCTTTGTAGCCGTTGCCGGGGCTGGAGCCGGACCAGGGTTGATCGGGTGGGGTCGTGCGGAAACTTTCAGACATGATCGCGCTCCTTCGGTCTCGTCAGGTCGTAACCCGCTCGTGCTTTAGGCGGACGTGGTCTGGGAAGCGGCTTGCAATCTGCGCCACCGCGAGCTCGGCGGTCGCGACGATCGCGCGCACGCTCTCGAGGTCGCGCTCGCGTTCCCCCCAACGAATATCCAGCTCGCCGGCTTCCTGTCGCGCTGCGACCTCGATCCCGGCGTGGCGCTCGAGCCCAAGACGCGCGCCCAGGAGTATCGCAGAGACGGCGGCGCAGACGATGTCCTGGCCGTGCTCGTCGAACTCGGTGTGGCCGCGCGCAAACAGACCGGAGAGCCGATCTCCATCGTCCCGATAGAACGTGACGGTGAGCACGGCGCGCGGAGCGTTAGGGCAGGGTGATTTTGGTGATCTTGACTTCAGCGAAGGGCTGCCGGTGGCCGTTGAGCTTGCGCACGCGCTTCTTCGGCTTATAGCGGAAGACGAGGATCTTCTTATCTTTTCCCTGGCGCACGACGGTTCCCGAAACCGAGGCCCCGCTTAGCGTCGGCGACCCCACCTTGACGGCACCCTCGCCGCCGGCGAGGATCACGCGGTCGAAGGTCACGTCCGAGCCGACCTCGCTCGCGACCAGATCGCAGCGGATGACGTCGCCCTCGGCGACTTTGTATTGCTTGCCGCCGGCTTCGATGATCGCGTACATGACTTCGGTACGATACCAGGGAGTCGGCCCGGCGTCAACGCCGGAGTCGTGCGCGCCCTCGAGGGCTTGACCTGGGCGGCCGAATGTAGTACAGATTGGTCTATGAAACAGATTACTCTACAGCGCCGAGGCGAGCCCGACCTGGCCTCCTCCGAAGGCCCCTGTCTCGGAAAGCTGGTCTTCTTTTGGCTGCTCTACGCCTACGGCATGGTAATGCTCTGGCAGTGGCTGAGCCGGTCGGGCTGGCCGGGCACCGGCATCTGGGCCGTCGCAATCCTGGCCGGTATCGCGGTATGGCAAGCGGCCCGGGAGCTTTGAGCGTGGAGCCGATCGACGCCTCGCAGGCCCGCAGCCACATCGAGATGATCGACCGCATCTTGGCCGAGACGCATCAGCGCCTCTGCGCCGGGGGCGAGTACTTCGTCGTTTGGGGATTTGGATCGGCCTTCGTTACGGTCATCTTTCAGTTAGTCGACCGCCGCGTCGTAATGCCCTCGGCGCTCTGGCTCGTTCCGATCGTGCTGGCCGCCTGCGCGGCATTCTCGATTCTCCGCAGCCGGCGGACCCAGCGGGTGCTGGCGCGCAGTTCGATCGTACAACGCGAGTTCTTCAACGTGCTCTGGCTGACGCTCGGCATGGCGTTCGTCGTCAACGTCGCCGTCTACCGTATCTTCTGGGGCTTGGCCTCGGCGGCGATCTGGAGCGTCGCCGAAGCGATCGTGCTGCTCTATATCGGCATGCACGGCAACCGCCGGGCGCAGATCGCGGGCGTGCTCGTCGTCGTCTCGCTGATCGCCGCCAACTTCGCGCCGCCGGCGATTGCCGGCTACGTGCTCGCCGCCGGAATGCTCGCCGGATACGGCGGCTTCGGCGTCAGCGAGCTGCTCGCTCGCGACTGAGCGACGATGGACGAACTCCTGCTCTCCAAGGTCAGGCTCGGCATCGTCGCGGAGCTATTGAACTTCGAGTGGATCGCCTTCTCGGAGCTCGCGCGTTTGCTCGACGTCAGCAACGGCAATCTTGGCGCGCACCTCGCCAAGCTGGTCGAAGCCGGGTACGTGCACGAAGAGAAGAGCTTCGTCAATCGTCGTCCGCTAACGCGCTACCGGCTCGCTAATCGTGGCCGCGACGCTTTCGCCGCGCACGTCTCGCAGCTCCAAGCGTTATTGAAGCAGGCGACGTAACGCGTCAGCCCGCGGCGAGCTCGTACGCCGCGCGAAGACCTTCGTCGAAGGCGCGCACGGCATCGAGCTCCTGTGCCTCCTTCGCGCCGCCGACGACCCGATACGGGGTGCCCAGCGCCGCGATGCCGGCAAGCAGTGCGTCGTTGCGCTCTTGGCCGGCCGCGATCACCACCGTGTCGGCCTCGATCGTCTGCACGTTTCCACCGGCATCGCGGATGCGCACGCCGCCCGGCACGATAGCCTCGTAGGTGACGTTCGCGAACGTGCGGACGCCGGCCGAGCGAAGCGCACGCATCACCGCCCAGCGGGTCGTTCTTCCAATGTGCTCGCCGATCGTTGCCCCGCGGCGCATTAACGCCACCTGCTTACGCCCAACGACCAGCAGCGCGCCGTCGGGCGGCGCCGCCAACCCCTGTTCGTAGAGAAATCGCGCCTGCTCGCCCGCGGGCGACTGGCCGTAGCTCAAGAAGTGCGCCACGTCGACGCCGATGCCGCCCGCGCCGACGATCGCGACGCGCTCGCCGCGGACGCCGTCGCGCAACAGCGCATCGGCATAGGAGACGACGTGCGGCGAGTCGCCGCCCGCGATCGCGGTGAGCCGCGGCACCACGCCGGTCGCCAGCACGATCCCGTCGAAATCGCGCAACGCATCGGTGTCGCCGAGGCGCCGGCGCAGACGTACCGCGACGCCGAGCCGCGCGAGCTCGTTGGTGAAGTAGCGAATCGTCTCTCCGAAGTCGCGCTTTCCCGGAACGCGCCGCGCCATGCGAAATTGACCCCCGAGCTCTGCTTCGGCTTCGAAGAGCTCGACGCGGTGCCCCAGCGCGGCCAGCGCGCGCGCGCTCTCCATGCCCGCCGGTCCTCCGCCGACGACCGCGAAGCGGCGGGGCGACGTCGTGGGAGCCGGCTGCGGAAACTCGCGTTCGCGCACGGCGCGCGGGTTGACCATGCACGAGATCGGATCGTCGAGGAGCGAACGATCGATGCAGGCCTGATTGCACGCGATACAGGTGTTGACGAACGCGCTGGCCCCGCGCGCCGACTTTGCGACGATCTCGGCGTCTGCGAGAAAGGGTCGCGCCATCGAGACGAAATCGGCGCTGCCGGCGCAGAGCACCGCGTCGGCGGCCTCGAGGCTGGTGATGCGGTTGCTCGCGATCACCGGCAGCTCGCCGACCGCGGCTTTTATTGCAGCCGCATACCGAATCCATACGCCGCTCGGCACGACCTGCTGCACGGTCGGTATCGGCGACTCGTGCCATCCGATGCCGACGTTGAGCGCGTCGACGCCGTCGCCGCCCAGCGCGCGCGCGAAGGCGAGCGTCTCCTCCGCGCTGGTCGAGTTCTCCATGAGATCGGCACCCGAGATGCGGAAGATGACTGGGAAATCGCTGCCGGCTTTGGCGCGAATCGCGCGCAGCACGGCGCGCGGAAGCCGCATGCGCCGTTCGAAGTTGCCTCCCCACTCGTCGTCGCGCCGGTTCGTCAACGGCGAGAGGAACTGATTGAGCAGATACCCCTCCGACGCCATCACTTCGACCGCGTCGAAGCCGAGCTCGCGGGCGCGCGCCGCGCCGCTTGCGAAGTCGTCGATCGTTGCGAGGATCTCGGGCTCGAGCAGCGCGCGCGGAGGATCCGGCGAGAAGCGCGAGGCGACCGCCGACGGCGCGACCGGCTGGAGGCCGAACGAGGCGTAGAAGGCGTAGCGTCCGGCGTGAAAGAGCTGGAGCGCGATACGCCCGCCAGCTTCGTGCACGGCGGCCGCGGCCGTCCGCAGGGGTGGCGCTCCGCCGGGGTCGTTGATGAAGCTGTAACTGCGCCCCCCGGCGCCGGCGCGGCTCACGGCCGATCCGCCGATGACGATCAGGCCGGCACCGCCGCGCGCCCGCTCCGCGTAGAACGCGGCCAGCGCCGGGCCGTCGTACTCGATGCCCAGGTGCATCGATCCCATGACGATCCGATTTGGAAGCGCGAGCGAACCGATCGCTCCGGCCTGCAGCGCCCGCACCAACACGGCCTTACAGCTACGTCAGCGAGAGCGGCGGCGACGTCTCCGCGTAGAACGGGGGTGCGATCACGCTCAGGCCGCCGTCGACGCAAATCGTTTGACCGGTAATATACTCCGACTCGGGCGCGAGCAGAAAGGCGATCGCGTCGGCGACCTCCCGCGCGCTTCCCATGCGCCCTTTGGGAATCTTCGAGAGGACCGAATCGATCGGCGCCATTCCCGGCACGTTCTCATAGAAGTACGCGCACGACTCCGTGTCGATGAGGCCGCCGTTGACCGCATTGACGTTGATGCCGTGGGGCGCGAACTCGACCGCCATGTAGCGGACCCACGCCTCGATCGCGGCTTTGTTCGATCCCAGGTTGGCGTAGGTCGGGTAGGCGCGGATACTCCCGTAGCTCGAGAGCGCGGCAATCCGGCCGCCGTCGCGCATCAACTTGACGGCGCGCTGTGCGCCGATCACGAACGCGCGGACGTTCAGGTCGAAGGAGCGGTCGAGATTGTGGGGCTTCAGATCGACGATCTTCTTGAACGAGCTTGCGGCGGCGTTCGAGACGAAGCAGTCGAGGCGGCCGAACGCGTTCGCAACGGCGTCGAAGAGTCGCTCGATCTCGTCGGCGTTCTCCACGTTCGCCTGCACGGCGATCGCGCGCGATCCGAGCCCTTCGATCTCGCGGACGACGCCTTCGGCGAGCTCGGCATTGCGGTTGTAGTTGACGGCGATCGTCGCGCCTTCGGCGGCGAGCGTCAGCGCCAGCGCGCGGCCGATGCCGCGCGAGCTGCCGGTGATTAGCGCGATCTTCCCATCGAAGCGTTGACGGCGTTCGCTCATACGTCGCTCAGCAGGTCGCGGGCGATGACGGTCTTTTGGATTTCATTGGTTCCCTCTTCGAAGCGTTGCGCGCGCGCGTCGCGATAGACGCGCTCGATCGCGTTGGGCTGCCAGAAGCCGATGCCCCCGTGAATCTGCAGCGCCTTGTCGGTGACGCGGGTCAGCATCTCGACCGCCTGCAGTTTCGACATCGACGAGAGCGCGGGCGCGTCGGGACGCTTGGCCTCCCACGCGCGCGCGGCGTGCAGCACGAGCTGTCGCGCCGCTTCGATGTCGGTTGCGTTCTCGGCGATCATGAAGCGAATCGCCTGACGCTCGACGAGCCGCTTGCCGAACGTTTCGCGCCGGCCCGCGTACTCGATTGCGAGCTCGTGGGCGCGCCGCGCGAGGCCGACGCAGCTCATCGCAACCGAGATGCGGCTGGGTGTGAGAAATCCGCCGAGCGCGATCTCCAGGCCCTCGCCTTCGGCGCCGATGCGATTGGCGACTGGAACCGGCGCGCGGTCGAAGCGCAGACGCGCGTGATCGGTGCCGCGCACGCCCATCGACTCGTCCATTTCGACGACCTCGGCGCCGGGCGCATTGCGATCGACGAGCAGCGCGACGGTTCCGTCGGCACCGCGCGTTCCGGCCAGCCGCGCGAAGAGCAGCCAGTAATCGCAGGTCGTTCCGAAGGTGATCAAGTGCTTTTCGCCGGTTAAGTGATAGGTGTCGCCGTCGCGCTCGACGCTGCAGCGCAAGTCTGCGCCGGTGCCGGCGGTCGGCTCTGTAAGCGTAAAGGCGATTTTGAGCTCGCCCTTGACCGACGGGATGACGAAGCGGCGCCGCTGCTCGTCCGTGGCGAAGCGGTCCATCGCGCGCCAGGTGCCGTTGACGACGTGGACGATCATGCGAATCGAAGCGTGCGACATCGAGAAGAGCTCGATCAGCTCGAGAAAGCGCGTGAAGGGGATCGCGCGCCCGCCATATGCAGCCGGTGCCGCTAGCGAGAGATAGCCGCGGTCGCGAAGCTCGTCCCAGAGCTCGAGCGGCACGCGCCGCTCGCGCTCGATTCGCGCCGCCCACGCCTCGGCCGGCCCGGCGACGTAGGCCGCGATCTCGTCTTTGAGCGCGTCGAACGCGGCTTCGTCGTCGAGGGCGGGGCGATCGAGTTGTTTCAAGAGACGCTCTCCTTCACGCGTTCGTACGGCCGGAGCGTCTTGGCGCGTTCGCGCAGCACGTACTTTTGAATCTTTCCCGAAGGCGTGCGCGGAAGCTCCGAGACGAGTTCGAGCCGCTCGGGCCAATAGTGCTTGGAGACCTGGCAGGCGTCGAGGTAGTGCTGCAGGCGCTCGAAATCGAACGGCACGGCCTTGCGCAGGACGGCGAAGGCGCAGGCCCGTTCGCCGAGGCGCGCGTCGGGCATCGCGACGATCGCGATCTCCGCGATCGCCGGGTGGTCGCTCAGCAGCTGCTCCATCTCGGCGACCGGGATCTTTTCGCCGCCGCGGTTGATGACGTCGCGGACGCGTCCGGTGATGCGGATGTATCCTGCGTCGTCCATCACGCCCAGGTCGCCCGTGCGGAACCAGCCGTCGCTCGTGAACGCGGCGGCGGTCCATTCGGGGTGGTCGGCGTAGCCCTCGAACATCGTCGGCGAACGCACTTCGAAGTGTCCCTCCTCGCCGGCCGGCAGGACGCGGCCTTGCGCGTCGGCGATGCGTAGCCGGATTCCGCGCAGCGCTCGCCCGTCGGTGCCCCAGACCTTCGCCGCCTCGTCGCCCGGTGCGGCCAGCGAACCGAGACACGACTCGGTCGTGCCCCAGGCGCCGCAGACGGC
>JBARBD010000212.1:0-12409 GCA_049792675.1 Vulcanimicrobiaceae bacterium
GCGCGCGCGCGCTCGTAGAAAACGACTTCGGCGCCGTACTCGCGCGTCGCGGCGAGCTTGACGGCCGGCGCGTCGGACGGCATCACGATCGTCGCCGGAACGCCGAGCAGCCGCGCCGCGAGCGCGACCCCCTGCGCGTGGTTTCCGCTCGAGAACGCGACCACGCCGCGCTTGCGCTCCTCGGGCGTCAGCAACGAGAGAAAGTTGTACGCGCCGCGGAACTTGAATGCGCCCATGCGCTGCAGGTTCTCGCACTTCATGAGGACCCGCGCGCCGGCGCGCAGGTCGAAGCTCTGCGATCGAACCACCGGCGTACGGTGCGCGACGCCGGCGAGGCGTTGCGCGGCCGCGCGAACGTCCTCAAAGGTGACCGGCAGCGTCGAGAGGTTCACTGCGTCGAGACCGGCGCGACGTGGAAGTTCCAGTTGACGATCTTGCCGTTCTCGTCGAGGCGCATCCGCTCCACGTAGGCGCGCTTCGCAAACTTGACGTCGAAGCAATGCCAGCCGGCGGCGCAGTTCTCGGGGCGCTCCTTAACGGAAATCAGTTTACCCTGGCCGTTGAGCTCGTCGGACCATTCGGCGACCTGGACCCGCGTGATCGAAACGCCCTTGGCGAGATCGCCGGCCACCGGCTTCATGTCGTTATCCATCACCGCGCGCGTGACTCGGTCGGCCTCGCGTTCGTTGCGGTTCTGAAACGAACAACCGGCCAGCGCGGCAACCCCGGCGACGGCGAAGAGAACGCGTAGAGCCTTCACGATGCCAGGGCCTCCTTATCGGTCTCCGCCGCGAAGCGCACGAAGCGCAGGCTGGGATTCCACTCCTGCGCCAGCCGCTCGCTCCACTCGCTCTCGAAGAGCGCGGCCGGCCGGCCCTCCCAATCCTCGACCAGCTTGGCGTTGGAGGGCAGCTGCGCTTTTGCAATCTGTTCGCGCTCGCCCTCGACGTGGCGGGCGAGCGTGAAGCGCAGGGTGTCGAACGCCGTCTTTACGTTGTACTCCGATTCGAGGCGGTATTTAGCAACGTCGAACTGGAGCTCGCCGACGACGCCGACGATCGGCTCGGTGCGGGTCGACCCCCACGGATAGAAGACTTGGACCGCTCCCTCTTCCCTCAACTGCGAGATGCCCTTCCCAAACGATTTGTAACTCGCTACCTCCGTACTCCGCACGGCGGCGAAATGTTCCGGGGCAAAAGCCGGGATCGGGGGAAACGAAACCGGCGTTCCGCCGTAGAGCGTATCGCCGATCGCAAAGACGCCAGGATTGGTGAGCCCGACGATGTCGCCGGCGTACGCAACCTCGAGCGATTCGCGGTCGTCGGCGAAGAGCCGCATCGCGCGCGAGAGGCGGACCTGCTTCTTCGTGCGGGCGTTGCTCACGGTCATGTCGCGCTCGAACTCGCCGGAACAGACGCGCACGAACGCGACCCGGTCGCGGTGGCGCGGATCCATGTTGGCTTGAATCTTGAAGACGAAACCGCTAAAGCTCTCGTCCACCGGATCGATGCCGGCGCGCGGCGACGGTGGCGGCGCCGTCTCGACGAACTCGTCGAGAAAGAGCTGGACGCCGAAGTTCGTCACCGCGCTTCCGAAGAAGACCGGCGTGACCGCGCCGCGCAGCATCGCCGCGCGGTCGAACAGCTCGCCGGCGCCGTCGAGCAGCTCGATGCCTTCGCGAAACCGCTCGTAGGCGTGATCGCTGACGAGCCCGCGCAACTGCGGGTCGTCGAGATCCGCAATCGTAACCGGCGCGCGCGTCGCCCCGTGAGCGGCGCGCTCGAAGAGATGGATGGCGTGCGCGCGGCGGTCGTAGACGCCGGCGAACTCGTCGCCGCTCCCGAGCGGCCAGTTCATCGGCAGCGCGCCGATGCCGAGCACGCCCTCCAGCTCGTCGAGCAGCTCGAGCGGATCGCGGCTCGGCCGATCGAGCTTGTTCATGAACGTGAAGAGCGGGATCGAACGCTCGCGGCAGATAGCGAAGAGCTTTTTGGTCTGCGGCTCGACGCCTTTCGCGGCGTCGATCAACATGACGGCGCTGTCGGCGGCAAGCAGCGTGCGGTACGTGTCCTCGCCGAAATCTTGGTGGCCCGGCGTATCGAGCAGATTGAGCGTGTACCCGCGATAGGGGAACTGCAGCACCGTCGAGGTGATCGAGATGCCGCGCTCGCGTTCCAGCGCCATCCAGTCGCTGGTTGCCTGGCGCTGACGCTTCCGCGCGGCGACCTGTCCGGCCACGTGAATCGCGCCGCCGTAGAGCAGCAGCTTCTCGGTCAGCGTCGTCTTGCCGGCGTCCGGATGCGAGATGATCGCAAAGGTGCGCCGCTTGCGTACTTCCTCTTCTATCGTTTCGTTCGTCATAACTTGCCGTTGCGTTGCGGGGGCTGGTAGACGCGCAGTTCGACCCCGACCCGGCTCTCGCGTATCAGCGCCAGCGAGCCGGGAGCGCGGTAAAACCGAACGTGCGGCGGGATGTGCAGCCGGTCCGCGCCCCGCCGCACGAAGGCTTCGTCGCCGGCGATGAAAATCGTGCAATCGCCGTAGACCAGCGTTGCGGGCGGCGCGACCGGCTCGGAACCGGGCGGCAGATGCGCCCGCACGTAGCCCTGCGGCCCGGTTGACTCAGATATCTGGATCAAGCACTCTGGCAGCGCCGAGAGCGCCCACGGCGCGTCGCCGCGTAACGGCGCCGGCGATCCGCCCTGCCGGGGGTTCGGCTCGCCCGGTTTCGCCGGAACGCGCGCGTAGACCGACGCGATCTTGATGCGTATGAGATCGCGATTCACCCACGCGGTCGCCAGCACGGCCGCGCCGACCACGATCACCGTGGAGAGCAGCAGGTAGCGGATCAAGGCTCAAAGGCTCTCGAGCCACAAGCGCGCCGCGCCGATCGAGTAGTCGCCCATGCCGTAGTAGACGTCGTAGACGCGCTCGCCGAGATCGGGGCGCGGATCGAGTCCGGTGGGAAAGACGACGTTATCGACCACTCCCTTGCGCTCGCGCTGCGACTGCGGCGTCAAGATCGGTTCGGGCGAGCGGTAGAGGATGCGATCGGGGCGCTCGAGATCGTGGATCACGATGCCGCCGCTGTAGCGAAGCGCGGGCTTGCGACCGCGCCCGCTTATCGAATCGACGCCGTGAAAGATCGACATCCAGACGTCGCGCGCCCCCAGCTTCATGCGCACCGGCGGCGTGCCAGCACCGATCTTGATCGAGCCCCAGCTCGCGTCGGGCGAGAGCACCTGCACGCTCTCGGCAACGTTGCAGAGCTTCTTGCGGTCTCGCAAGACGCCGGCGAGCGGGACGTACGCGATGCGGATCGACTCGCGGTCCTCGTACGGCATTTCCTCGATCATCGGGATTGCGGCGCGTCCGTCGACGCTGGAGAGATGCAGCATCGGGCGATGATAGAACGCCAAGCTGCGCTTGCCGCTCGGCGAGATCACCGGCTCGGGGAAGAACGCTGCGTCTTTGTCGTCGCCGACGACGTTGGCACTTCCGCCAAAACGTACCAGACCTAGACGATCCCAGCGATGGGCGTCGCTCGACGTCGCGAGCGCGATGCGAGGCCCTTCCGGCCCGAAGGCCGTGTACGCCATGACGTACGATTCGAGCGCCGGCACGTAGGTGACGCGCGGATCCTCGCAGCCATAGCCCGGGTGCGGGCGCAGCTCGTACGGCGCCTCCGGTTGGAGCGCGAAATCGAGACGCTCGACGTCGAACCCTTTATCGGTTGCCGCCACGCGCACGGTTCCGACGCGCGAGATGTTTCCGTGCGCGACGCAGCGAGGATAGAGCAGCAACTCGCGGTCCGGCGTGCGCGCGGCGGCCGGGTTTAAGATACCGCCGACTTCGTCCGGATTGCCGTCCGGCTCGAGCACGAGCCCAAGCCTTTCGACGCGCGCGCCTAGTTGCTCTTGGAGTTCCAAACCTTCAACGTCTATGGGAGGTAGGTCGATGCGATCGGCTCGTCGCTCGGCGTCACGACCTCGACGCGAACGCCGCGGCGGTAGACGCTATTCGGAACGATCCATAGCGTATAGCTGCGATAAGGCGGCGACGGTTCGCCGCCGTCGGCCGGCTCCTGCTCGAAGGCGACGACGCGCACGCGCGTAGCGCTCGCGCGGATCGATTCGACGATCTGTTTGTAGCCGGTGCGCTCGTGGGGGCCCATCAGCAAGACGGCGCCGAACTCGTTCTTGTAGTGGACGGGCGCGTGAACGCCCAGCTTGCCCAGGGCGACCGCATCGCGTACTATTAGGATTTGATTCCCTCCGAGAACGGTGGTAGTGCCCTGTGCGAGCGTCTTGACGCGAACTTCGCGACATCCGACCAGCAAGATGAGCCCTAGGGCTAGACCTGCCAGGGTCGACCAGCGCTTCACGGCCGACGCCTTCGCTCGTGCCCACCGGCGGCCTCCCCCGGCCGCGAAATTTTCACTCCTCAATTGTCGTTGCCGCGCGGCTTCGCTGACGGTACGCTGAAGGCCGGATGAAGAGCCTACGGCGTCTGGCTACAAGCGCCGTCCTGGTCGCCTTGATGACCGTCGTGCTGGGCAGCTGGACGCGGATCAACGGCGCGGGACTGACCTGCCCCGACTGGCCGCTCTGCCACGGCCGGCTCTTCCCGTCGCTCGGCGACGGCACGCTCTGGGAGTGGACGCACCGCCTGCTTGCCTTCAGCGTCGCGCCGCTGGTGGTCGCGCTGGTCGCCGTCGCCTGGCGCCATCGAAGCCGCTCCCCCTTCATCGCGCCCACCCTGGGCGTGATCGTCGCGCTCTTCCTCGCGCAGGTCTTTCTCGGGGCGGAGACGGTTCGGCTGGCCAACACGCCGCTCTCGGTCGTGCTGCATTGGGCGACGGCAATGGCGCTGATCGCCGCGCTCGCGGCAATGGCGGTCTTTGCGGCGGCCTCCGAGGCGCAGCCGCAAGCTTCCAACGGCGGGCGCGGGCTGGCCCTTGCCCTGCTGCTGGGCGGAACCGCGATCGTGGCCTTCGTGACGATGTGCATCGGCGCGTACGTCAGTTCGAGCGGCGCCGGTCTCGCCTGCCTCACGATTCCCGGCTGCGCGGGCAACGTCGTCGTCTATTCCTCCGGCGAGTACGTGCAGATGCTCCATCGCATCGCGGCAGCGGCGACGCTGCTCTGTGCGGCCGGTGCGCTCGCCGCCGCATGGGCCCTGCCGGCCTCGCGGCGCGTGCGCGGCTGCGTCCTGGCCGGCGCCGCCCTCGTCTCAGTGCAGATCTTGCTCGGCTTGCTGAACGTCGTCTTGCGATTGCCGACGGATCTGCGCGAAGCGCACGCCGTGAATGCGGCCTTCGTCTTTCTCGCCTTCTTCGTCGCGACGGTCTTTGCCGCGCTCGACCTCTACCCGCTCGGCGCACTGCGCGAGCGGAGCGTACGATGAGCCTGCGCGCCCGCGCCGCCGATTACTACGAGCTCTCCAAGCCGCGCATCATCTACCTTTTGCTGGTAACGACCGCTGCGGCGATGGTGATGGCCGCGCGCGGCCTGCCGCCGCCGGCGCTCGTCTTCTGGACGCTGCTGGCCGGCGCGCTGGCGGCCGCCTCGGCGGGCGCGTTCAACTGCATCTGGGACGCCGACATCGACCGCATCATGAAGCGCACGCAAGGGCGCCCGATCCCGCAGGGGCGGATCTCGATCCGCAGCGCGACGATCTACGCGCTGCTGTGCGGCGCGATCTCGTTCGCGATCTTCTACCTTTTGGTCAATCCGCTGGCGGCCTGGCTTTCGCTGGCCGGGAACGTCTACTACGTCGGCATCTACACGATGTGGCTGAAGCGCGTGACGCCGCTCAACATCGTGATCGGGGGCGCCGCCGGCGCGGTGCCGCCGCTGGTCGGTTGGGCGGCGGTCACCCATTCGATCGGTACGCCCGCGCTCGGCCTCTTCGCCCTGATCTTCCTGTGGACGCCGCCGCACTTCTGGTCGCTCGCGCTGATGACCGAGACCGAGTACGAAAAGGCGAACATCCCGATGTTTCCCAACGTCTACGGGACCGAGCGCACGAAACGAGAGATCGTCTACTATAGCCTCGTCCTCGTCGCGTCGTCGCTCTTGCTCTATCCGCTGCACGTCATGGGCGCGCTCTACTTCGGCGCCGCGGCGGTGCTGGGCGCCATCTTCGTGCTCGACGCGCTGCGAACGTGGCGCGAGCGTAGCGGCACGTTCGCGGCGCGCAAGCTCTTCCGCTACTCGCTCCTCTACCTCGCACTCATGTGCGCCGTGATGGTGATCGACCGCATCGTCTCATGACGCGGCTGCTCTGGACGCTCGCGCTCGGCGTCTTCGCCGGAGCTCTCGATCTGAGCGTCCTCTCGCCGGCACTTCCGGCGCTCGGGCGCGATTTCGGCGTGCCGACCGGCGATCTCGCCTGGGTCTTCGCGGTCTATCTCCTCGTGACGGTCGTCTCGATCGCGCTGGCCGGCACGCTCGCCGACAGGTACGGACGCCGTCCGGTCTATCTGACCTGCATCGCGCTCTTCGCAGCTGGCAGCATCCTCGCGATCGCCGCACCGAGCTATGCGGTCTTTCTGGTCGCGCGAGCGATCCAAGCCCTCGGCGCGGGCGGCATCTTTCCGGTTGCGACGGCGGCGATCGGCGACTCGGTTCCGTCCGCGCGCCGCGGCGCCGCCCTCGGCATGGTCGCTGCGACGTGGGGCCTGGCTGCGGTCATCGGGCCTAGCTTCGGCGGCGTGATCACGCACTACGTCTCGTGGCGCTGGATCTTCGTGGCGAACGTTCCGCTGGCGGCCGTCGTCTTCTGGATGGCGCGCGACGTCGTTCCCGTCAACCCGTCGCAGCGGCGCGAACCGCTCGACGTGGTCGGCCTCTTCATGCTCTCGATCGGACTGCTCGCGCTCACCGGCGGATTGATCTCGGCCTCGCTCGTGATCGCGTTCCTCGGCGCCGGCACCCTGATCGGTCTGGAACTCTGGCTGCGCCTGGTTCCCAATCCGATCGTCCCGCTCCGGCTGCTGCGCACGCCCCAGCTGGTGAAGACCTACGCGCTCGAATTCGTCATCGGCATCTTGGAAGGCTCGCTCTTTTTCATTCCGACGGTGCTGATCGGCGCGCAGGGTCTCTCGGCGGCCGTCGCCGGTTTCGTCGCCGCGCTGGGCGCGTTTACGTTCGTCGCGGTCATTCCATTCTCGGGGCGCGCGCTCGACCGCATCGGCAGCCGCGACGTGCTGCTCGCCGGCACGATCCTCACCGAGCTTGGCCTCGCAATCTTTGCCCTGGGGTTCCAATCGCTGCCGCTCGCGCTGCTCGCGATGATCGTTGCGGGCGCCGGGTTCGGCGCGCTCCTCGGCGCGCCGACGCGCTACATCGTGACGAACGAGACGCCGGCGCGCTCGCGCGCCACCGCGGTCGGATTCCTAAGCCAATCGCTGATCGTCGGACAGCTCGTCGGAAGCTCGCTCGCTGGGGGCTTCATCGGCGCCGCGGCGAACGAGATCACCGGATATCGTCACGCTTATCTCGCCTTCTGCGCGATCGCGTTCGTGGCGCTGATCCTCGCCGCGACGCTGAAATCGCAGCGCGACGAACGTACGCATCCGATCGAAGAAGCGGCCTAGGGAACCGAACGTGGTAGAGAAGCAACCTCCCGTACTCGAGCATCGCGCGCTCGCGCGTCGCGCGTGGACGCGCAAAGAGCGCGCGATCGTTTGGCGCGGCTTAACCGGACGCTTCGCGCTCGCGATCGAGCCGCTCCTCGGCGTGCTCTTCATGGTGCTGCTCACCTGGGGCATCGTCTATCGGGCCGCCCACGTGCCCTCCGACGCATCGCTGATCAAAATCGCCTGGATCTTCGCGCTCGGCGCGATCGCGTTCGGCGGTTACTTCATCGCGGTGCTCGTCGCGCCGTTCGCGGCCTACCTCCAGACCTTCAGGCCGATCTACATCCTCGACGGGTACGTGCGCTACCGGGAGCCCGACGATCGCTCGGAGGCCGATGCCTGCGGCTACGTCGCAGCGCTCTTCCCGGATCGCTCGGTCGCCCACGAGTGGGAGTGGCTCGGCAAGCGGCGCCTGCCGAACCGCACGATTCCCGCGCACCTCGAGTTCTCGCTTTACGCCGGGATTCACAAAATCGACGGCAAGCCGACCGGATTGCTGCCGGACGAAGAGCTGCCGCCCCTGGCGATCGGCATCGCCACGCGGCGCGGCCGTTACGTGGATTTGTAAGCGGCGCCTGGGACTGCTAGGGGTTTAGCGACGCGCGCATCGTCGTGGCGGCCGGCCAGTGGTGGCCGTAGCCCGCGGTCATCACGACCGCGCCGCCGATTGCGAAGATAATGACGATCCCCACGATCACGACGCGATAGATACCGACCGGAACTCCCTGGCTGGTCGGTACTTTACTAAAGTCGAGATATTCGTCGTCGCGTACGATCAACGCTAAGCTCCCTTCACCGGAGGCGCAAAGCCGAGCACGTTGAGGCCGGCGAGCAGCGCCAAGATCGCGCCGATCCCGAGCAGCACCAGCATAAGCTTGAAGACCTGGTTCTCGACGCCGGTGCTCTTCCAATCTTTGTAGAGCGCGTAGAAGGCGACGACCGCGACGATGATTCCGCCGATGATGGCGCCCAGGCGTTCGATTGTCGGTGCATGCATCGTTACGCCTCCCTCATATCAAGTAGAAGATCGAGAAGAGCGCGACCCAGATCACGTCCACGAAGTGCCAGTAGAGCGTGCCGGCGGTGAGGCCGAAGAACTTCTCCCGGGAGTAGACGCCGGCCGCCGACTGGAGCACGAGCACGGTCAGGTAGCAGACGCCGAAGAAGACGTGGAGACCGTGCATCCCGGTCAGCGTAAAGAACGAGGCGCCGAAGATGCCGCTCCCCGCCCAGGTCACGTGTTCGCTAAAGATCAGGTGGGTGTACTCGTAGGCTTGGCCGCCGAGGAAGCCGATGCCCAACACGATCGTCGCGAGCAGGAACCCCATGAAGCGCATGAAGTTGCCGTGCTTGAAGTTCTCGAGCGCGTAATGCATCGTGGCGCCCGAACCGAAGAGCACGACCGAGTTCCACGCGGCGAACGCCACGTCGAGACGCTGGATGCCCGGCGGGGGCCAGCCCTGCCCGCTGTTGCGCAGGTAGAGATAGGCGAAGATGAACGAGGCGAAGAGGACGCAGTCGCTGACCAGGAAGAGTAGGAAGCCTTGCAGCCGCAGCTCGCGCGTCTCGGCGTAGAGCTGGTCCACCTCCGGATGCGCGTCGTGCGCGAGCGACGCGACCGCCATCAGTGGGCCCCCGCCGCAACCGGCGGCGGCGAATCGGTGAGCTCTTCTTCCAATCCCTTGTACGGCAGCGGCTGGCTGAAATCGTACGGCAGCCCGTAGACCGTCGGGATATTCTTGAAGTTATAGTAGTGCGGCGGCGATGGAATCTGCCACTCCAGCGTGCGCGCTCCCCACGGATTGGGGCCGGAGCGGCGCCCGGCGCGGATGCTCCAGATCACGTTGACGAAGAAGATCAGGATTGCAAATCCCATCAGATACGACGAGAACGTCTCGAACCGGTTCCAGAACGCGAACTGCGGGTCGTAGGTCGCAACCTGGCGCGGCATGCCGAGCATGCCGAGCCAGTGCATCGGGATGAACGTTCCGTTGAAGCCGATGAGGAAGAGCCAGAAGTGCAGCTTGCCGAGCGTTTCGTTGAGCACGCGCCCCGACATCTTCGGGAACCAGTAGTACATGCCGGCAAAAATGCCCATCATGCTTCCGCCGACCAGCACGTAGTGGATGTGGCCGACGATGAAGTACGTGCCGTGCACGTGGAGATCGAACGGAATCGCCGCCAGAAAGACGCCGGTGATGCCGCCGAAGGTGAACAGCGCGACGAAACCGATCGCGAAGAGCATCGCGGTCGTGTAGTGGATCTTTCCACCCCACAGGGTCGCGGTCCACGAGAATATCTTGATCCCGGTCGGCACGCCGATCACGAAGGTGATGATCATGAAGGGCAACTGCAAGAACGGCGCGAGCCCCGAGGTGAACATGTGATGCGCCCAGACCATGAAGCCGGCCAGCGCAATCGCCATCGACGAGAACGCGATCAGCTTGTAGCCGAAGATCGGCTTGCGGGCGAAGGTCGGCAGCACTTCGGAAATGATCCCGAAGGCCGGCAGAATCATGATGTAGACCGCCGGATGCGAGTAGAACCAGAACATGTGCTGCCACATCACCGGGCTGCCGCCTTTGGTCGGGTCGTAGAACGGCACGCCGAAGACGCGTTCGATGAAGAGCGCCGCCAGCGCCGCCGCCAGCGCGGTCGTCGCGATCATCAGCAACGGTGCGGTCGCGAACTGACCCCAGACGAAGAGCGGCATCCGGGTGAACGTCATGCCGGGCGCGCGCATCTTCAAGATCGTCACGACGAAGTTGATTCCGGTGATCGTCGAGCTGACGCCGACCAAGAAGATCGCGGCGCACCACATCGTCGTGCCCGGCGCGCCCTGCAGCGAGACCGGCGGATACTCCATCCAGCCGGCGGTCGGTGCGCCCATCAAGAACGACGAGAAGAGCATCAAACCGGCGACCGGGAAGATCCAGAAGCTGAGCATGTTCAGCCACGGGAAGGCGACGTCGCGCGCGCCGATCTGCAGCGGAAAGACGAGATTGCCGAAGCCCCCGGTCAGCAGTGGAATGACGACCAGCCATACCATCGCGCTGCCGTGGACGCTGTAGATTTCGTTATACGTCTCGGGCGAAACGAAGCCGCCGGCCGGGTTGAGCAGCTGCGTCCGGATCGTCTCGGCGAGCAAGCCCGAGAGCATGAAGAAGACGAATCCGGTGATGATGTACTGGATGCCGATGATCTTGTGGTCGAGCGAAAAGACGTATCGACGGATGAAGCCTTGAGGCTCCGGATGGATGTGGTCGGCGATCCCGCCCGAGTGTACCGCTGCTACTGCCATATCCCTTTCGATTCTATCATTTCTGCGCGCTCAAGAATGCGACCAGATCGGCAATGTCCTTATCGGTAAGGCCGTTCGCGCTCGCATTCGGCATCGTACCCATGCTGCCGGTGTAACCGCCCTGGAGAATTGCCGCGACGTTCTCGGGCGTCGCCGGCTTGCCGTTGACCAGGTTCGGGTGCGCCGGGTCGTGCAGCACGCCCTTGAGGCCCGGCCCGACCAAGGTCTGATCGAACGGGGCGAGCTTGTGACACGCCGAGCACTTCTGCGCGAAGAGGCGCTGACCGGACGCCGCATCGCCTCCCTGCAGAGCGACGGCCTGGCCCCCCGCCGCCGGGAGCGCGTTGCTCACGTGGGCGTTATGCTGCTGCCAGCCCTTGTACCACTTATCGAAGGAGGCTTTATCTTGGATGACCAGCACCTGCTTGTTCATCTCGCTGTGCAAGATGCCGCAGAACTGCGTGCAGATGATCGGATAGCGGCCGGCTAGCCGCGGCGTGAACCGGATCGTCGTAAGCAGGCCGGGGACGGTATCGTTTTTGAGGCGCATCGCCGGCACCCAGAATCCGTGGATGACGTCGGCGGCCGTGAGGTTCAGCGTCACCGGCTCGCCGAGCGGCAAGTGCATCTCGCCGGTCACTTCGCCGTTGATCTGCGGATAGCGGAACGAGAAGTAGAACTGGTGGCCGATCGCCTCGACCACGATGCCGTTCTCCGGCTCGAGCAGGATCTCGTACCAGATCCGCACGCTCACGACCGAGAGCAGGACGACGAAGAGCGCCGGTATTACCGTCCACCAGAACTCGAGCTTGCGATTGTCGTGAATCTGCACGCCGATCGCATCGGGCGGATCGCTCGCGCGGGCGCGAAAGGCGACCGCGAAATAGAGCAGGTAGCCGACGACGAAGATGTAGAGCGCGCTCCCGGTCGCCGCCATGAACCGGAACAGCGTGTCGACCTGGCGGGCCGTCTCGATCGCGGCCGGCAGATAGTGCTCGATCGGAAAGGTGTACCAGAAGACGATCGAGCCGATCGCCAGCACCGCCAAAACCGCAGTGGCAACCCAGAATCCCCCGCTCAGCTGGGCGGGTTGCGCCCTGTTCTCAACCAAAGGAATGCTCTCTCCCCACACTCACTATAGAAAACAGCGTCGTCTCGGGCACCGACTAAAGATGCTGTTAAGAGAGTCTGTCGGTGGACCCTGCAAACTCTCGCACCAGCCAGTCGACGTTAGTAATAGCGCTCCCGACGCAGACCGCATCGGCCCCCGCGTCGAGCGCCGCTCGAACCTGGGCCGGCGCGTGGACCCCGCCCTCGCACAGGGTAAACCCGCCGAGCGCGGCGAGTTCGCGAACCAGATCGAGCGCGGGGAGTGCGATGGCTGCCGTCTCGGCGGTATAACCGCAGAGCGTCGTCGCCGCGATATCGGCGCCCAGCGCGAGCGCCGCGCGCGCGTCCCCCACGGT
>JBARBD010000213.1:0-5140 GCA_049792675.1 Vulcanimicrobiaceae bacterium
TCAGATTACGGTCGCTCCGCTTTAGGTATTTGCGCGACCGTTGCGGTGCTTTCGGGATGCGGCGGACTGCAGCCGCCCGTCGGTGCGCCCAGCGCGACGCAACAGATCGCGCACCGCGCCGACACGCGGGGTAACCCGTTGAGCTACGCCAAGCTGTATAACTTCGGCCGGCTCCCTGACGGGCACCACCCGGGGGCAGGGCTGGTCGACGTAAACGGCACGCTCTACGGCACGACGGTCAACGGCGGCGCGTACGCTTGCGGCAGCGGACCTAGCTGCGGGACCGTCTTCAGCATCACGACGGGTGGCAAGGAGAAAGTGTTGCACAGCTTCGGCTATGGAGCCGACGGCTTTGATCCGGGGGCAGAGCTAATCGCCGTAAAAGGCACGCTCTACGGCACGACCACCGAAGGCGGCGCCTATGGCCAGGGCACCGTCTTCAGCATCACCACGCACGGCACGGAGAAAGTGCTGTACAGCTTCGGTGGTGGAACCGACGGTGCTTATCCGGACGCAGCACTGGTCGACGTGAACGGCACGCTCTACGGCACGACCACCGAAGGCGGCACGTACGCTTGCGGCGGATATGACTGCGGCACCGTCTTCAGCGTCACGACAAGTGGCAAGGAGAAAGTGCTGTACAGCTTCGGTGGTGGAACCGACGGTGCTTATCCGTACGCAGAGCTGGTCGAGGTGAACGGCACGCTCTACGGCACGACCATCGGCGGAGGCGGTTACGGATGCTTAGGTGGTGGATGCGGCACGATCTTCAGCATCACGACGGGCGGCTCGGAGAAAGTATTATACAGCTTCAAGGGCGGCTCGGGAGACGGCGAATACCCGAAGGCGGGCCTCATCAACGTCAAGGGCACGCTCTACGGCACGACGGCCAACGGCGGCGGTTCGGGGTCCTGCTATCGGGAATGCGGCACCGCCTTCAGCATCACGAGGAGCGGCAAGGAGAAAGTGCTGCACAGCTTCGACGGTGGAACCGACGGCGCTTATCCTGGGGCGCTGGTCGACGTGAACGGCACGCTCTACGGCACCACAACCAGTGGCGGCGGCTTGGGAAGTTGCGGCTCTGGTGGTGGATGCGGCACGGTCTTCAGCATCACGACAAGCGGCAAAGAGAAAGTGCTGCACAGCTTCGGCTATAGAACCGACGGCTATTATCCGTCGACGCTAGTTGACGTAAACCGCACACTGTACGGCACAACGTTCTATGGCGGCACCTTTCACGGCACTCATCGCCGACCCGCCACCTACGGCACCGTCTTTGCGCTAACGCCATAGCCGCCGATCGGCGGCCTCAGGACCGTGCGCTACCGCGGCGGTGGCCAGAACGCAACGCCGGTCGGATAGTTCGACTTACTCCACCCCGCGTTGATCGTTCCAATCACCGCTCCGGCTGGATAGCTGAGAATCTCTACTTGCTCGAAGTTCGAGACGAAGAGCCGGGAGCGCTTTTCGTTGAACGCTTCCCAAGCCGCTCCGCTCGGAACCGAGATCTGCTGGACTAGCTTGCCAGTAGCCTCGGAATAGACTTCGATCGTGCCGCTTCCGTCGCACGCGAGTAGATTGTCGTTGCCGTCCTCGAGAATGCCCCACGGCTCGGCATAGGAAACGCCGAGATCGATCGCTTTTCCGTGCGCGTTCTTGAACTCGGCGATGCGTCCCTCACCTCCTTGGGACTGATAGGAAATATAGATCGTCGTCGTCCGGCGGTGGAGCGTAATGCCGTCTACCTGAAAATTCTTCAGCCTCAACACGCGAGAGGGCTGACTCGCCGAAGGCGGATAGATCGAAACCGAGCCTGGAGAGAAGGAACCGAATGGCGCGATGTTTGCAACGTACAGCGTGGCGTTCCGCCCGACTGCGATATCGAACGGAATCCAATTCGCCGGAACGATGAGGCGCGAATAAACGGTCGAGCCCTGCGGGTACACCTTGATGTCGCCCGCGGCCGGCCCTTCCTGCGCAACACCCAAATCCGTCACATAGAGATTGCCGGCAGAATCCGTCGTCATGCCATTGGGATCATCATCATCTTGGATCTGACCGACGAGCTTATATTTCAAACCATGTAAAGAGAAGATGTCGATGACCCCTGTGTACGATGGAGAGTCCGTCGGATCGGCCACGTAGAGAAGCTCCTTGGCGCTCTTGGCTTCGGGCGACATCCAACCGCCGGCATGTCGCGCAGCAGCGGTCGTGGGTAGAATAACCACGGCCGTCCCGCTCGGCGCACCTGATGCGGCACAACCGGCAGCGAGAACGACGCAGCAGAGGGGCGCATAGCGCGGAAACGACGACAAGATGCTCATGCGCTGGCAGTACGCCGCCGAGATCGCCGTCACCCGGCCCCCCTCGCCCACCAGACAAGCGAACCCGGATCGAGGACCGGGGACCGGGCGTTTCGGCGAGGCGCGGTCATCAGCGTCGCATCGCCGAGCAATCCGAATGTTAAGGGGCTCGTCTACATCGATGCGTTCGCCCCGGACGCCGGCGAGAGTTGCCTAAGCATTCTATCGTCCAGTCCGCCGCCGCCCGAAGACTTGTTCACCCCCGTTCCGTGTGCGACGGGCGACGATGTCGACCTCTATTTCACACCGAAGTATTATGGTGCGGTTTTTGCTTCCGATGTTCCCGCAGCGGTGTCGTCGATCATGATGATCCCACCCCCCGTGCAACTTATGATGGCTGAACGAGCGAAGGCCCATATCACGCACGTAAACGGTTCGCATCCGAGCATGATTCAGCACCCTGAGGCCACCGTTGCGGCCATCATGGCAGCGATCCATGGAGCCGCGATGTCTGCAAGCATTCGGTAACCCCTAGGCTTCGTATCTCAATTAGCGCCGCGGGGCTGAGTCCGAGAAAACAAAAGCACCCCAACCGGCCCCGCACACGGCTTCGCATAAGCGGGTAGACTTAGCTTCTAGTAGCATGGATGGACGAGCCCGTTTGGTGACGAGTTGCTGCATCGCTGACGGCGCCGGCGGAGGGGAACGCCCCTAGCCCGAAACGCGGGTCCATGGCGACCCAGCTCGCCGTAAGGAGGTCATCGTGAACGTCTGGGCAGGTTTTCGCATGGTCATCGTCACGGGCGGTCTATGTATCGGTTCGATGCCGTATCTGACGACCTCGGCATCGGCGGGTCGGCCGCCGGCGCAGGGGACGATCCACGTCAAAGGCACGGGAACCGACCTCGTCAACACCGCGATCGTTCACTCCAAGAAGACGAAGCCGACTGGCGAGATCCAAAAGAGCACCGAGATCGTGGAGTTGCGCGGCGATCTCGAGGGCAAGGTACTTTACGGGGTCACGACGGTCATCAACACCAAGCAAGGCACGCTGACCAATAGCGGAGATCAGGTGTTCTCCGGCACCATAGCAGGCTCGGAGCCGGTAATGATTCACGATTCCAAGTTTACCTTCGTAGCGAATCTGAAAACCGGCGTGGACCACGGGTCGGTTTATCTGACCGACCACATCGCGGGGCCCCTGGTCCGGTGCCAGCTACAAGTGACGGGAACGGGGAAGAGCGTGAGTGCGAATCCGACGTTCAAGTACGCCGGCACTTGCACGTTTGGAAAGTGACAGAAGCCGAGGAGCGCCAACGCCTGACTCCATCGCAAGGAGGTAGGTCGGCGCTGCAGGGCTGATGCCATTTCAACACTGCGGGTGGATTTAGCTTCTGGTAGCATGAGGAATGGCCTTGACGAGGTTTTTTTTCAAGGCCATGTCAACAAAAAGATTGCTTCCGACGACAACATTATCATATCTCCGACATGCAAGAGGTCCCGGCGCGCGAGCGGCCGCTGGATGCCTGGAAAGACGCCTTACTGGCAACAGGTTGCTTTCAAATTTTCGGTGACACTCCAGGCAACGACCACGAACGGGACCTGAAAGCCCCGTCGTGACCCGACAGCCGGCGACACGGTGGTCGGCGCGCCTCGATCGCCGCGGAGGCGCGGGTCTCAAGAGCCTTGCGGACGACCGTAAAAGATGTACGTCGGTGGATCCGATGCCGCTTAGCTCAATAGGCTCAAGGGCGCGACTATCGATGAGCTGGTCTGCCACTGCAACGGCTGCGCGATCGCCCAGGTTCTTATGGCCACAGGCTTCATCCACGTCAAAACCTTGCATGTTCTGGGTGGAGATGCTGCCGTTACCGACGTAGATTCGCTAAGATCAGAAATCGCCGGTCCGCAACGCCACTACCGTGCCGCTCCGCCGACGCCGCTGGTGATCGCGTGGGCGTATTTCCGCACCAGGTTGGTGCCCGCGATCTGATCGAAAATCCACAGCCAGCCGCCGGTGATGCCGCATTGCGTATGCCAGTTCTTCATCGCCGTCTTTGCCTCCGCCGGCGTCAGCTCGGGCGGCGCCGAGGGTTGGTCCGATACGCCGGGATAAACGGGCACGCTGCCGAAATTCCACCCCGAGCAGGGACTGTTGCCTTCCCCCCCAGCAAAGGTCTGCAAATGAATGCCATCCACCGTGCCGGCGCGCTTTTTGTTGATTTGCGACACCACCGACGTCCAGTAATCGGAATTGGTATAGGGGTTCATGGTCACCTTGTAGCCAAGCTTACCTAGCATCACCGCGAATTTGATCGTTGAAGACGAATCATAGCTGTTCTCGTCATCGAAATCGATCGCGTTGAGCGGCAGCGCCGCCTCCAGCGCGGCGAAATCCTTGTAGAGAATGCTGTTTGGTCCGGTGCCCTGCGAATCGACCAGCGCTTTGATATTCTCCCAGTCGCCGTAGTTGGACGACCCGATGCTAAGGGTGACGCGCTTGACCGTGCCCCGCTTGATCGTTTTTAGATCCGCGGGGAAATCGGGGTATGTTTCATTCCCAATATAGTCACCCTCCGATGTCAGCGGAAATTCGCCATTCAGGTTCAAATCGCCCGTGCTGCCGACCTCGACGCTCCAGACGATCAGTTCGTTGAACCCTGAATTCTTGAGTTCCTCGATATTTTTCGGGATGTGCTTGTAAACCGGCCCTCCCCCCAGAATGCCGACATAGCCTGTCTGCGCAGTGCTCTGCTGAAACGAGCCCGACGGCGCTAGTTGTGACTGGGCCCCACCGCCGCACCCTGCGAGCATTGCCACGGCCACGCAAATGCCAA
>JBARBD010000214.1:0-3320 GCA_049792675.1 Vulcanimicrobiaceae bacterium
ATCGTAAGCGTCCGACCTGCCCCGTTCTGGTTTAGGGCTATCGCGTGTGCGAGGTTTGCTCATTAATTGGCAAATTAGTGAGCACGCATGACGATGGCTACGGTGTTGGTGGGTCGTGAGCGCCGGCGACGGTGGACGCCCGCTCAGAAGCGACGGATTGTCGAGGAGAGCTTTGCGCCGGGCGCGAGTGTTTCGGAGGTCGCGCGTCGGCACGAGGTGCACCCGAACCAACTGCATGGCTGGCGCAAAGATGCGCGACTGGGAATGCGCAGCCTACCGATTGTGGCCAGCACGCAGGGAAGCTTTGCTCCGGTTGAGATTGCGGGGGTCGACCAACCGGCGTTGCCGGCTCCGGCGATGGTACCCAACCCCGCAGCGCCGTTGGTGATCGAGGTGGTGTTGCGCAACGGACGTGTGGTGCGTTTTCCGGAGCGGATCGGGGCGCGGCGGGCGGCGCGGCTGGCAGATGCCCTGGACGGAAGCGGGTCATGATGGCGCTGCCGGCGGGGACGCATATCTGGGTGGCCTGCGGCGTGACCGACATGCGCAAGGGCTTTGATTCTTTGGCGATGGTGGCGCAGGAGGTCGTGAAGCAGAGCCCGCGTTCGGGCCATGTTTTTGTTTTCCGAGGTCGACGAGCAGATCGATTAAAGATTCTGTGGTGGGACGGAACCGGCCTTTGCCTTTACGCCAAGCGCATGGAACGTGGGCGTTTCGTTTGGCCGGTGACGCAGGAGGGAACGGTTCGATTGACGCCGGCACAGTTGTCGATGTTGTGCGAAGGAATTGATTGGAGATCGCCGCTCCGCACCGACATGGAAGCACCGCGCCGCGCCGGTTGATTCGCATTTTTGTATTTTGTCCGACGTCAACTCAACAATGATTCAATAGCGTGAGTTTGGCGGATCGGTTAGCGTTGCGAGATGTCGCGCGCTCGATCCCATCAACCCGACACTGTCGCTTCTCTCAAGCGGAAGCTTGCTGAGAAGGATGCGTTGCTGGCCGAGAAGGAAGTTCTCCTGATCGAACGCGAGCGCGTGATCGCGGTCCGGGATGCCGAGTTGTATGCCAAGACGTTGCAGATCGAGCACATCAAGGCTCAGCTTGCGGTGCTTCGACGGGCGCGGTTCGGCCGCTCCTCGGAGAAGCTCGACTGTGAGATTGAGCAGCTTGAACTCGTGCTCGGCGAACTCGAAGAGGGCGTAGCGGAAAGCAACGAGCGCGCGGCCCGGGCGCAACCTGATGCCAAGGCTGGCGAGCGCAGGAAGACGACGGATCGCAAGCCGTTCGGCCGCAAGCCATTGCCCGATCATCTGCCGCGCGAGCGTGTGGTGCACGAGCCTGCGCTGGCCTGCTCATCATGCGGCGGCACGGTGCTTCGCAAGATCGGTGAAGATGTCACCGAGGTCCTGGAATACGTCCCCTCGTCGTTCAAGGTGATCGAGCACGTGCGGCCGAAGCTCTCGTGCCGGACCTGCGCGACGATTTTGCAGGCGCCGCTGCCGTCGTTTCCGATCGAGCGCGGTCGTGCGGGGCCTGCACTGCTCGCGCACGTCGTCGTCGCCAAGTTTGCCGATGCGTTGCCGCTGTACCGGCAGACGGCGATCTATCAGCGCGCCGGTGTTGACCTGGATCGCTCGACCATGGCGGATTGGGTGGGCCACATGGCGGCGCTGGTTGATCCGCTTTACGAGGCGATCGGCCTGCACGCGCGGCGTGGTGAGGTGCACTTTGCCGACGACACCACGGTGCCGGTTCTGGCTCCGGGCAAAGGGCGAACTGACACTGGCCGGTTGTGGGTGGTGCTGCGCGACGAAGCCCCATGGTGCGGATCGGCCCCACCAGCCGCCTTCTATCGCTACTCCCGCGACCGCAAGGCGGAACAGGCCGAAGCGCTGCTGGGAACGTGTCGTGGCTTCCTGCATGCCGATGGCTACGCTGGCTTCAAAGGCCTTTACGAAGTTGGTCCCAGGCGTGCAACGCCGCGTCTGATCGAGGTTGCATGCTGGAGTCACGCGCGCCGCAAAATCTACGACGTGCATGTCGACACCGGGTCTCCGCTGGCGAAGGAAGCGCTGGAGCGGATCGCGGAGTTGTTTGCAATCGAGGCCGAGATCAACGGCCGATTACCAGCAGAGCGCCTTGCTGCGCGGCAGCTTCAATCAGTTCCGCGGCTTGGCGAACTCGAACGATTTTTGCGAGCCGCACTCAGCCAGATCAGCGGCAAGAGCACGCTCGCAGGAGCGATCCGCTACGCGCTGTCACGGTGGGATGCGCTCACGCGCTATACCCGCGATGGCCGATTGGAAATGAGTAACAACGCCGCCGAGCGCGCCATCAGGCCGCTAGTTTTGGGAAGAAAGAATTATCTATTCGCCGGCTCGGACAGCGGCGGGGTTCGGGCCGCGAAGATGTATACGATCATTGAATCTGCCAAGCTCAATGGACTCGATCCGGAAGCTTACTTGCGCGACATCTTCGCACGCATCGCCGATCATCCTATCAACAGGATCAATGAGCTGCTTCCTTGGATGTGGAGGATCAAAGCGGATAGATTGGCGGCATGAAGGGCTTTGTCGTTCGCATCACCATAGTGCTGATCGACGCACACACGCCGATCTGGCGACGTGTCATCGTCCCGGCTACGTTCACGCTCGCTGACTTGCATACCGTGATCCAGGCCGCGATGGGGTGGTATGGCTACCATCTCCACCACTTTGCGATCAGCGACGTGTTGTTTGGCGATCGAGAAGCCGCCGGCGAATTCGGCGACAAGGAATTGCAAAGCGAGCTGGACATGAAAGTGGGGCTGCTCGCTCGCGAAGGCGAGCGGTTGTTCAGCTATGTTTATGATTACGGTGACAATTGGAGCTGTGCCATCGTTCTGGAGGCTATGTATCCCGCTCTGCAAGGCGTGCCCTATCCGTGTCTCGACGGCGGCGAGGGAGCGAGCCCTCCCGAGGATGTCGGCGGCGTATGGGGCTACGACGAACTCGTTGCTGCCTTTGCCGACCCCAAACACGATCAACACGAGGAGGCAATCGAGCAACTCGGCAAGGACTTTGACGCCGAAATCTTCGATAATGATGCCGTGGCCGAAGCCCTCGCGACGATCGTCAAACCGCGGGCGCGATCACGGAAAAGGCCAACCCCGTCAGCCCGACATTAACGTCACCGGAATAACCCCAGAAACAAGAAGATCGGACGCTTACAAGACGTATTGCACGTCGACGTCGCCCAGGGCCTTCGCGATCAGCGGTCCGTTCCAACGGGCAAAGCCTTTGGGTGGTGACCGATCGAGCACCGCCCAAATGCGCTTG
>JBARBD010000215.1:0-2006 GCA_049792675.1 Vulcanimicrobiaceae bacterium
CGCTCTTCTCTACCCATGCGAGCCCCGCGGCGGCGGCGGCCTTCGCGCCGCGCGGGCGAACGCTGCGCGCGATGCGGGCATGACGCGCCGGGCGCTGATCGCAATTCTCTCGGCGCGGCTCTACGCGCAGCGCCACGTCGTGCTCTACGCGTGTGCGGCCGCGCTCGCCGTCGGGCTGGTGCAGCCGCACGGCGCCGTCGGGCCGATCGTCTTCTGCTCGCTGCTCGGCATCGCGATGGCGCTGACGCAAAGCCCCGGACGCTATCTGCATCTCGACTACTGCGAGCAGAGCGCGCCCCTCTTCGGGCGCGAGCTGGCGCGCGCGAAGGCGCTCGTTCCGTGCATCGCCGCCGCGCTCGCGACCGTCGCTTATGCCGGCGCGCAGCTGGCCGGCGGCGGATCCGTAGCCGGCGTCGCTTTGCCGATCGTGTTGGCCGCGGTCATCGCAAGCACGCTGATCGCGCTTTCGGCAACGATACGTCGCGGCTACGCGCGCGCGCTCTACGTGCTGCTCGCGGCCGCCGCGAGCGGCGCCGCGTATGCCTTGGCGGTGGGAGCGCGCTCGATCCCGGGCGAGCTGGCGTTCTGCGCGATCGTTTCGTTCTTCGCGCTGCGCCAATACGGCGAAGCGCTGGCGCGTTACGACCCGACCTGAGCCGGCGTCGCTGCGGCGAGCTTTTCGAGCATCGAGCGATTGAACTGCGGAATATCCTCTCCGCCGCGCGTCGACACCCAGTTCGAATCGGCCACGGTCGGCTGATCCCGATAGAGTCCGCCGGCGTTGCGAATGTCGTCGGCGATCGCGTGGACGCCGGTAACCTGGCGACCGCGCAGCAGTTGGGAAGAGATCAGCACCTGCGCGCCGTGTCCGACCGCGAACACCGGTTTCTTGAGCGTGTCGAACTCGCGCACGAAGCGGTGAACCTCGCGGTCGGTGCGAATTCGGTCCGGCGAGCTGCCGCCGGGGATCAGGAGCGCGTCGAAGTCCTCGGCGGTGCAATCGGCGACGAGCTCTTCGGCCCGCGCGTTCTGCCCGTCGTCGAGGCCGCGCTTCCCTCGGATGCGCTGGCGCGCGCGTTCGTCGAGACCGACGATCGTGACGATCGCCCCCGCCTCTTCGAGCGCGCGCCGCGGCTCGGCGAGGTCGATCTCCTCAAACCCGTCGCCGATGAGCGCGGCGACGCGCTTTCCTTCTACTCCCTGCATATCGGCCGGGTCATTCGCGCCGCCCGGAAGCGCACCTTCGCCAAAGGAACCCCTACAGCGCGTCGCCGGTTTGTTGCACTGCCATACGTAATAAGTAGGCTAGTTCGATCTCGATCTTCCCGACCGCATCGAGCAGCTCGTCCTGCGCGACCGCCAGCAGCGTCGGATTGCGGCGCGTCATATCGGCCTCGGGAACGCGGTGGCGCGGGTTGATCTCGCGCATGTAGATGCGGGCGTCGTAACGCTGCGGCCCCTCCGCTAAGAAGTAGAGCGGATCGAGACCGAAGGCGTAGAGCTCGAGCGAGAGGATGCCGGTTCGCTGCAAAAACTCGATCGGCCGCGTGCGAAGCTCGGCTGCAAAGCGAGCAAGCGCACTCACTCCGACTCTCCGCGTGCCGGCCAGCACGGCGGCAAGCTCCGCCGGCGCGATCCCCGCCGCCTCGGCGAGGCGTTCCGGTTCGATCTCGCGATCGCGCGCGAGCTCGGCGAGGGCCGAGCCGAAGGCGACGCCGCCCGCCGTACCGTCGCGCCCGTTCCAGACCGCGTCGCTCATCCCCAAAGCCCGCGCGTCAATCCGCCGTCGACCGAGATCGTCTGGCCGGTTACGTAGCGCGCCGGCTCGCCGCACAAGAACGTCACCAGCGGCGCAAACTCGTCGGGCGAAGCCGCGCGCCCGATCGGGATCTCGACCGACGCAGCGCGCCGCAGCTCCGACTCGTCGTTTTCGTAGAGCGCGCGCAACCGATCGGTCTCGACACGGCCGGTCGCAATCGAGTTTACCGTGACGCCGTCGCGCGCGA
>JBARBD010000216.1:0-7594 GCA_049792675.1 Vulcanimicrobiaceae bacterium
ATCGCGGAGTACTTCTCGCTGCATCAGCACGGCGGCTACGAGTTCAACTACCTGATCGTCGACGACGGCAGCCGAGACGAGACCTACGCGCTCGCCCAGACGTTCGCGCGCTGGCGCAAGGGGGTGCGCGTGCTGCACCACGAGCGCAATCGCGGCCTCGGCGCGGCGTTGCGCACCGCGATCGCCGAGATCGACTCCGATCTCGCGGTCGTGCTCGACGCCGACTTGAGCTACTCGCCGGCGACGGCGATGGAATTGATCGAGACGCTCGAACGCGAGCACGCCGACATCGCGCTCGCCTCTCCTTACGCGCGGGGCGGCTGCGTTCGCAACGTGCCGCTGCTGCGGCGCGTGCTGAGCAGCGAGGCGAACCGCCTGCTCTCGCTGGCGACCTCGGGGCGCTACGCGACGCTGACTTGCATGGTGCGCGCCTATCGCGTCTCCGCGCTGCGGCAACTCGAGTTCCGCAACGACGGGATGGAGGCGATACCCGAAATGCTCCTCTTTGCGCTGCGCCAGCGGATGAGCGTCGTCGAGATTCCGGCCGCTCTGGTTTGGAGCGACGAACGTCGCGCCGCCGGCGGCGGCCGCCTGCGCTGCTCGAAGCTCGCCGCGCGCGTTACCCACACGTTCTTGATGGCTTGCCGTCACCGGCCGACGCTCTGGCTCGCCGTCCCCGGACTCTTTCCGGGATTGCTCCCGCTGGTCATCGCGATTCTCTTGATCATGCGCGTGAGCGGTCCCACGCTGGCGATCGGCACGACCGCCACGATCGTCATCCAGTACTCGAGCCTTGCATTCTTCGGCGGACAGCTTACCGCGTTCATCGGCCGCAGATTTTCTAACCGACACCGCCTCAATGGAGTAAAAACGAATGGCTATAACGTTCCCAGCCGCACAGCGTAGACCGCTTCCCTCGGATCAGGAGTCATCGGGGCGGACGCTCGGCACCGAAGAGATCGCCGCAGTATCGGCGGCTCTGCGCAGCGGCACGCTGACGAGCACGAAGGGCAGCTTCGTATCGTCGCTCGAGTCGCGGTTCGCCACGATGTTGGGCGTCAAGCACGCGTACGCGTGCAGCTCGGGGACGGCGGCCATCCACTGCGCGATCGCGGCAATCGACCCCGAACCCGGCGACGAGATCATTACCACGCCGATCACCGACATGGGGGCGCTCGCCCCGATTCTTTATCAAGGCGCGATCCCGGTCTTCGCCGACGTCGATCCCGCGACGTGCAACGTCACGGCCGAGACGGTCGCGCAGCGGATCAGCCCGCGCACCAAAGCGATCCTCGTGACGCACCTGTTCGGCAATCCCTGCGAGATCGACGCGATCGTCGAGCTGGGCGACCGCGCCGGCATCCCCGTGATCGAGGATTGCGCGCAGGCGTTCCTCGCGGCCAGCCACGGCAACTTCGTCGGCACGGTCGGGAAGATCGGCTGCTTCAGCCTTCAGCAGGGGAAGCACATCACGACCGGCGAGGGCGGATTGGTCGTCACCAACGACGACGACCTGGCGCGCCGCATCTTCCTCTTCATCAATAAGGCCTGGGGCTACGGCGATCCCAACCCCGACCACTACTTCCTCGCGCTGAACTACCGGATGTCGGAGCTCTGCGGGAGCGTCGCGACGGCGCAGCTCAGCAAGCTGCCCACCGCGGTCGCGCGGCGGCGGATGCTGGCCGAACTCTTGACCGAGCGGCTACGCGGCGTCTCGGGCATCGAAACGCCGGTCGTCGCGGACGGCGCGCTGCACAGCTACTGGAAGTACTGCGTGCGGGCCGTCGAGCCGCTGAGCGTCGACGCCGTCGTCGAGATCGCCGGCATGCTGCGGGAACGCGGCATCGTCAGCGCTCCGCGCTACATTCAGAAGCCGGCGTTCATGTGCGAAGTCTTCCAAAAGAAGAAAACCTTCGGCAACAGCGGTTTCCCATTCACGCTGGCTCGCGAAGAGGCGATCGATTACGACCCGGCTCGCTTCCCAGGCACGACGCGCGCCCTCGAGCGCTTGCTGGTCGTCCCCTGGAACGACCGATACAACGAAGACGACGTGGCCTACATCGGCGATGCGATCGCCCGGGCCGCGTCCGAACTGCACGAAAGGTTGGCGTCATGAGTACCCTGCGTTTTGCAATCGTCGGCGCGGGCGCGATCGCCCGCTCGTACGAGAGCGCGTTCAAAGACGTTCGCGATGCCGAGATCGTCGCCGTCTGCGACGTGAATGCGGCCGCCGCCGAGGCGTTTGCCGGACGCGTCGGGTGCGAAGCGTACTCCTCGCTTCAGGCACTCGTCGATCGCGCCGAGTTCGACGCGGCCGTCGTCTGCACGCCGCCGGTATCGCATGAGGCCGTCACCTCGCTCCTCTCGCAGTACCGCAAGCACGTCCTGTGCGAGAAGCCGCTCGCGGTCAGCGCGAGACAGGCTCGGCGGATGATCGAGATGGCGAATCGGCACGGCGTGATCCTCACGATGGCCTCTAAGTTCCGCTACGCTCGCGACGTGCGCAAAGCGCGCGAGATCGTGCGCGAAGGCGGGATCGGCGAGCTCGTCTTCGTCGAGAATGCGTTCACGTCGCACGTCGACATGCGTACGCGCTGGAACTCCGACGCCGCAGTCAGCGGCGGCGGGGTGCTGATCGACAACGGCACGCACTCGGTCGACATCCTGCGCTACTTCCTCGGGAATCTGCGCGACGTGCAGATCGTCGAGGGGCGCCGCATGCAGGGCTTGGCGGTCGAAGATACCGTGCGGCTCTTCGTCCACAACGATCAAGACGTTATCGGCTCGGCCGATCTGTCGTGGAGCATCGACAAAGAGATGGAGACGTTCGTTCGCCTGTACGGCAGCGACGGAACGATCCTGGTCGGCTGGAAGGAGTCGAAGTTCCGGCGCCGCGGCGAGTCGGAGTGGCATACCTTTGGGACCGGCTACGACAAGATCCAAGCCTTCCGCGATCAAATCGAGAACTTCTGCGAGGCGGTCCGCGGCGAGGCGAGCCTCGTCGTCACGCCGCTCGACGCCCTGGCCTCGGTCGAAGTGATCCAGGCCGCCTACGCGGCGCTCGCGTACGCGCGCTGGGAGCGCATCGGCGGCCAGCTCGACGAACTCGCCGTCCTTCCGCTCGGCGTAGCGCAGGCACAGGCTTCGTAAGTGGCGGTTCACCCCACCGCGGTGATCGAGCCGAACGTCACGATCGGCCGCAACACCGCCATTTGGAACCACGTGCACGTCCGTCATTCCACGCGGATCGGCGAGGAGTGCATCGTGGGCGAGAAGACCTACATCGCGTACGGCGTCAAGATCGGCGATCGCGTCAAAATTAACTCGTTCGTCTACATCTGCACCGACGTGACGATCGAACGCGGCGTCATGATCTCCGCCGGGGTGGTCTTCACCAACGACCGTTTCCCGCGCGCGACGACGCCGGATTTCCGCCGCCTGCTGTCGTCGGATCCGGACGAGAAGACCCTGCCGACGCTGGTGCGCGAAGGCGCGACGATCGGCGCGCAGGCGACGATCGGACCCGGCTTGACGATCGGACGGTTCGCGATGGTCGGCATGGGATCGGTCGTAACCCGCGACGTTCCCGACTTTGCGATCGTGGTTGGGAACCCGGCCAGAACGGTCGGGTACGCCTGCACCTGCGGACAGTCGCTGAGCGACGATTTCGCCTGCAGCACGTGCGGCTCGCGTTTTGCCTTGAGGGACTCTGCTTTGAGCGAGCTGGTGCCGAGCTAATGCGCTTCGGCGTCGTCGGCGGTGGAATGCTCGGCATGACGACGGCCTGGAACCTCGTCAAAGCCGGTCACGACGTTACGATCTTCGAGCGCGCCGACGCCTGCGGCGGGCTCGCGGCCCCTTGGGCGCTCGGCGACGTCGTCTGGGATCGCCACTACCACGTGACGCTCTTCAGCGATTCGGTGCTGCGCGCGCTCTTGGACGAACTCGATCTTGGCGGCGAGCTGCGCTGGGTGAAGGCCAGCACCGGCTTCTACGTAGACGGCAAGCTCAATCCGTTCTCGAGCGCGCTGGACTATCTTCGCTTTCCGCCGCTCGGGCCGGTGCAAAAGGCACGCCTCGGCGCGACCATTTTGAGGGCGTCGCGGATCGTCGATTGGCGCCCGCTCGAACGGCTTACCGCGGTCGAGTGGCTGACCCAACAATGCGGGCGCGATACCGTCGAGCGCATCTGGCTGCCGCTGCTGCGCGCCAAGCTCGGGCCGCACGCCGAGCGTGCTTCCGCGGCGTTCATCTGGGCGATCATCGCCCGCATGTACGCGGCGCGGCGCACCGAGACCAAGCGCGAGCTTTTCGGCTACGTCCGTGGAGGGTACGACCGCACGCTGCGGCGATTCGAGGAACGCTTGCGCGACCGCGGCGTCGCGATCCGCACGTCGTGCGCCGTCGAACGCGTCGTGCCCGACGGCGACGGCATGAAGATCGTCACCGCATCCGACGAGGTCCACGTCGACCGCGCGGTGGTGACGCTCGCACCGTCGCTGGCAGCGCGGCTCTGCCCGTCGCTCACACCCGGCGAGCGCGCCCTTTGTGCCGGCGTCGAGTACCAGGGCATCATCTGCGCGTCTGTGCTTGCAGAGACGCCGCTGACGCCGTACTACATCACCAACATTGCCGACGCCTCGATGCCGTTCACCGCGGTGATCGAGATGACGGCGCTCGTCGATCGTAGCGAGCTCGGCGGCAGCTCCCTCATCTATCTACCCAAGTACGTCGCCTCGGACGACCCGGCGTTCGCGCTCGACGACCGCACCATTGAGGAATCGTTTATGTCCGCGCTCCAGCGCATGCACCCGTCGTTCTCGCGCAAGGCGGTCCGCGCGTTTCGCATCTCGCGGGTCCCGTTCGTCTTCCCGATTCCGACGCTCGGCTATTCCGATCGCCTTCCGCCCGTGCGGACGGCGACGCCCGGCCTCTTCATGGCCAGCAGCGCGCACATCGTCAACGGCACCTTGAACGTCAACGAGACGGTCAAGCTCGCACACGCGTTGACGCCCGAACTGCTCGCAGCATCGGCCGCACCGGCCCGAGAGGCGGTCGTCGCGTGAAGGCAGCGCTCTCGGTCGACCTCGACAACAAATGGTCGTACATGAAAACGCACGGGGATGCCGCGTGGCAGTCGTTCCCGTCGTATCACGACTTGCTCGTGCCGCGCATGCTCGACACGTTCGACGAGCTCGGGCTGAAGATCACGTTCTTCATCGTCGGGCAAGACGCGGCGCTCGATCCCAACGCCGAGGTCTTCGGCGAGATCGCGCGACGCGGGCACGAGATCGGTAACCACTCCTATCACCACGAGCCGTGGATGCACCGGCGATCGGATCGCGAGATCGACGAAGAGCTCGCGCGCGCCGAAGAGCAAATCGAGCGCGTAACCGGCGCGCGGCCGAAAGGATTTCGCGGACCCGGCTTCACGCAGTCTCCCTCGATCTTGGAAACGCTCGTCCGGCGCGGCTACCTCTACGACGGCTCCTCGCTGCCGACGTTTATCGGACCGCTCGCGCGCGCTTACTACTTCCGCAGCGTCAAGCTGAGCGCGCAAGAGATGGCCGACCGCGAGGATCTCTTCGGACAGCTCTCCGACGGATTCCGGCCGAATCGCCAACACCGCATCCAACTAACGAACGGATCGATTGCCGAGATTCCGGTAACGACGATGCCCGGTTCGCGATTGCCGATCCACATCAGTTACGTGCTCTACATGGCGACGGTCTCGCCGGCCGCCGCGATGGCGTACTTCCGCTCGGCACTCGCGCTCTGCAAGCTCACCCGCACGGAGCCCTCGATACTCCTCCACCCGCTCGACTTCTTACACGGGTCGGAGTGCAAAGAGCTCGCCTTTTTCCCGGCGATGAGCCTCGACCGCGAGGTCAAGGCGCGCGTGCTGCGGGATTCGATTCGCGAACTCGCCGCCGGTTTTGACGTCGTTCCGATGCGCGAGATCGTCCGCCCCGCGCAGGCGCCGAACCCCACCCCGAATTTGCGCGACCCGGCGGCCGTGCGCTAGAATGAGCAATTCAACGTAAACACTTGCGTCAGCCAGGCATTGGCCCGGCTGAAGAATGTGCGGATGATTAGCTCACAAGCCGGAACGGCAGCAGTACCACGGTCAGGAGTTGAAGGCGACGACGCGGGCATTACCGGCCGCGTCGAGTCCATCGTTCGCCGGCTGATTCGCCCCGCGCGCGGCGCCGCGTGGGCCTTTGGCGTCTTTAACGCCGACGGCGACCTGGTCGAATTCGTCCTCTCGGGCGGCGGGGTCAACCGCCGCAAAGCGCTCGGCGCCCTCTGCGCGATCCCGGCGCCCGGGTCGCCCGAGGCGGTGACCCTGCGGGTCACGGGGGAGGACGGTCAGCTCGCCGATTGTTTGGGCGCCGCCGTCGCGATCGATACGGCGCGCACCCTGGCGCTGGTCGTCCTTCGCCCGCCGATCGCGCGCGATCAAGGCTGGTCAAAGGTCGCCGAGGGGCTGCAGAGCGCGATCCGCCTGGTCGCCAAAGCGACGCTGAGCGAGCTCGCCGTCGAGGAGCGGCGCGCTTCGCTGCCGCCGCGGGCAGCCGGCGCCCTCTTCCTTTTAACCCCCCAGTACGAGGTGGCCGTGGAGTCGCATCCGGAGACGGACGCGAGCGAGCTCGTCGACCTCGTCGCGCCGGAAGGCAACCATCTGCCCCCCTTGATCGAACGCACGGTGCGCCGTTTGACCCAGGGCTGGGACTTTACGAAAATCGAGACGTGCCGAGCCGCGACGGCCTATCCGCTTCCCGGGCTTGCCCTGCGGGTCGCCCCGATGCGCGGCGTCGACCTGCTGATCGGCGTCTTCCTGGAGACCGAGACCAGCGCCCACCCGATCGACCGGACCGCCTCGCTCTTCCGCATCTCGGCGCGCGAGCGCGAGGTGCTCCACGCCCTGCTCGACGGCCACTCGATCGCGGACATCGCCTCGCAGCTCAAGCTGGCGGAGTCGACGGTCAACGATTACGTCGCGAAACTCATCGCCAAGACCAGCTCGCGCAACCGCATCGAGATGGCGGCGACGCTGCTCGGGTGGCCGGTTTTTCGCTCGGGCATGCGTTCGGCGCAGCGCCGGCGCGAAGAGCCCGAAAACGCATCCAAGCCGCCGTCCAACGACGACTTCGCGTCGCAGCCGCGCGTCTCGTGGCAATATAAGATACCGGCGCGTTCCGAGTCCTAGTAGGCTGTGGACACGTTTGCACAGCCGGGCGGCGCGAGCTAGCCGGCGACTTTCGTCTAATCAATTCATACCACGATATTGCACCGTCCCGGTGAGTCGCATAGGACAAACAGACCGGGAATAGGACCATTCTAGAGCCTAGGACCCCGGTAAAATCTGGGTTGTGGGCCGGTGTAAATCCGTGCCATGCTTACCACAGAAACCGTCGTCCTCAGAGCTTTTGGTGGGAGTTGGTAAGACAGTGAGCGCGAGTTTAGCAATGAGTGGGAGTTCAGCAATGAACAGCACAACCGGTCCGTTGCGCGTCCTCATCATCGAGAAGCAGATGCTTTTCGCGAAGGCCGTGGCCCAGGTGCTTTCGGCCGATCCCGACGTTAAGGTCGT
>JBARBD010000217.1:0-3235 GCA_049792675.1 Vulcanimicrobiaceae bacterium
GCCTTGACGAGCGCGGAGAGCGCCGCGACGGCCGCGCCGGTGCCCGAGAATCCTCGCCGGACGAGGTAGAAGCCGGCGAGTACGATTGCGAGCGCGATCGCGTCGTTGTGTCCTTCGATCGCGCACCAGATCGCCGGCGGGTTCAACCCGATCGTGGCCGCGGCGCGCAGCCGCGCTGCGCGATCGCCGGGGAACGCGGCGAATGCAAGCGGCGTCGCCAGTAAGAACGAGGCGCAGGCGAGCGCCCGCGTGCCGTTGAGCTGCGCCAGCGTTCCGAACGCTGCCGTCGCGCCGACCACCGCCTTCGCGAGCGCCACGAACGCCGGTCCATAGACGCAAACCGGCAACGCATTGCCCCACTGCCACTGTGCTGCCGTTACCAGTGCGTCCGCGCGGCCGAGCGCCGCGTGCACGTACGGGCTGGTGCCGAGACGGGCGAGCTCGCCGTAGGCGGCGTACGCGTAGACGTCGCTCGAGAAGAGCACCGGCATCGTCCCCGCCGCGGCCAGCGCGAGCGCCGAGGCCGTGAGGGCGAGCCACGGTGAGGCCGAGGCGGCGTTGCGCGCGGCCTTGCGATAGGGGAGGGCGGCGACGGCCAGCGCGAGCAGAAAGACGCCGAGCATCGCCGCCCCGAAGAGGCCCCAGTTCGTGACGACGATCAGCGGCTGCGCGAGATCCGTCGCGAAGCGCGCCGGCGCGCGCCCGAGCAGCAGTCGCGAGATCCATGCAGCCGCTGCAAACGCGGTCGCTATCGTGAGCGAAGCGCGAAGAAACTTCACGCGCGGGTGGCGAGCGCCGCGGCGGCGACGCCGAGCAGCAGCCACCACGTCCCGCCGATCTTTGGATAGAAGACCAGGTAGTCGACGATTTGGTGAAGCGCGAGCGCGAGACTGCCCGCAAGCGCGGCGACGATCCACGGGGATCCTGCGCGCAGACGCTCGAGCGTCGTGTCGCGCGCGAACGTCGCAATCGCAACCGTGACGAGCGCGATCGTCGCGGCGAGCAGGAGCAGGCCGCCCTCGGCGAGCGATTGCAGGTACCAGCTATTGGCATGGGTGCGCACGCCGGCGACGCCGTACTGCGGCAGCTCGAGTTCGAAGTTGCCGGCGCCGACGCCGAGGATCGGCCGGTGCAGCCACATCCGCCACGCCGCTCGCCAGAGCTCCGACCGGTTTCCGACGCCGCCCGCGTAGAGGCTCTGATCGAGCGAGACGCGCAGCACGCCCGGCGTGTGCGCGTAGATCGCCCACCACCCAGCTCCCAGGAGTCCGGCGCCGAGCCCGAAAAGCGCCGGCCGCAGCGCGCGCCACGCCGTCTTTCCCCAGACCAGCGCGAGGATGAACGCGACGACGGCGAGACCGAAGAAGCCGGCGCGCGAAAACGTCAGCACGTCGGCGCAGATAGTAAGGAAGAGCGCGACGCGCAGCCAGAGCGACGGCCGGACGAAAGCCCACGCGCCGAGGATCGCGGTCGAGAGCTCGAAGTAAGCCGAGAGCTGGTTTGGCCCTTCGAGGAGCCCCGCAATCCGCGGGACGATCGCCGGACCCACGTAGAGCCCCGAGGGCGCGCCGAGCAGTTCTTGCGCTAACGCCGAGAGCGCAACGACGATTGCGCCGACCGCGACCGATCCTACCAGGGGCGCATCGTCCGAATCGAGCCGATAGCAGAGATATGCAGCGACGAAGATCGCCGCATACTCGGCAACCTTGAGCGTCTCGCGCAGCGCGGCGACCCGGTGTTCTGCGCCGGCGATCGTCAGGGCGGTGACGATTAGGTAGAGGCCGATTGCGCCCAGCAGCGTCGGCATCGGACGATCGCGTAACGTTTTCATGCATCCCGCGTACGTGGTCAATCCGAGCAGCACGCCGAGGAGCGTGGCTTTCGGCAGCGTTAGCGTGGTGCCGAGCGCCTCGTGGTAGAAGGCGATCGGCATCGCCAGCACCAGCGCGCAGAGCCCGTACGCCGGCCGGCGCGCGGCGAGCAGCGCGGTCGCGATCGCCACGGCGACGAAGAGCGCGGCGGACGGCGGATCGAGAGGAACCGGTAGGACGAACTGGTCGACGACCGGGCGATAGGTCAAGAGCGCTCGATGTCGCTGATCAGATAGAGCGGACGGCCTTTGACCTCGTCGTAGACGCGCCCGAGATACTCTCCCAAGATGCCCAAGCTCATCAGCTGCACGCCGCCGAGGAAGAGCACGGTGACGATCGTCGACGCCCAACCGGGCGTATAGCCCGGCGGATTGAGGCTGAAGAGCTTGAAGCCGATGACGATAAGCGCGTAGACGAAGGCGACGGCGCTCACCGCGAAGCCGAAGTACGACGCAAAACGCAGCGGGATGTCGGAGAACGACGTGATGCCGTCCATCGCGAAGCGGATCATCTTCGTCAGCGGATACTTCGTAACGCCCGCGTAACGCTCGTCGCGATCGTACTCGATCGCGACTTGGTTGAACCCCACCCAACTCACCATGCCGCGCAGAAAGCGATGGCGCTCCGGCGACCGGCGCAGCGCCTCGACGACGCGCCGGCTCATCAACCGGAAATCGCCGGCGTCGAGCGGGATCGCGACGTTGGTCAGGCGCCCGATGACGCGATAGAACGCGCGCGCGGTCAAGAGTTTGAAGGTGCTCTCTCCGCGGCGCGTCCGGCGGACGGCGTAGACGACGTCGTACCCTTCACGCCACTTGCCGACAAACGCGTCGATCAGTTCGGGCGGGTCCTGCAGGTCGCCGTCCATGAGTACGACCGCGTCCCCCGAGGCGATCTCGATTCCGGCCGTCGCGGCAACCTGATGCCCGAAGTTGCGCGAGAGATTCACCAGCACGATGTGCCGCCGCCGCTTCATCTCGTCGCGGATCGCCGCCAGCGTCCCGTCGCTGCTGCCGTCGTTGACGAGTACGATCTCGCAGGAGAGGCCTTGAAAGCGTTCGGCAACGCCGGCGAGCCGCTCGAGCAGCGGCGCCACGTTGGCCGCCTCGTTGTAGAGCGGAACGACGATACTGAGGCGATTTTGGGAAGAATCGGTCATGCACGCTCACGTTTCAACGCACCGGCTGCGCCCGCTTGCCGCAGCGGAATGTCCCGCCGTCCCCAGAACCCTGGCCGGCATGGAGAACGTCCGCTCGGCGCTATTATTCGCCGCGTACGCGCTCGCTCTGGCCGCTTGCAGCCGCGGCGGTCCGGCTTCGACGGCGACGCCGTCCCCGTCGGCACGCCCGCAGCCGCAGGAGTTC
>JBARBD010000218.1:0-2509 GCA_049792675.1 Vulcanimicrobiaceae bacterium
CGAAGCAAACGATCGAGCTCCACTAGCTCGTTGTTCGCGACGATCGTCTCGCCCGAAGCGCTGCGCGAGCGGCTCGACGATCCCGCGCTGGTCGTCGTCGATTGCCGTCACGCGCTCGCAGACCTTGCGCTTGGGCGGCGGCTCTACGACGAATCGCACGTTCCGGGCGCCTTCTTCGCTTCGGTCGAGGACGATCTCGCAGGAGAGAAGACCGGCAAGAACGGGCGTCACCCGATGCCCGACCCCGAGGTCTTCGCGCGATTTCTACGCGGCATGGGCGTCGACGACGCGACGCAGATCGTCGCCTACGACGAAGGGGCGGATATCTTTGCGGCGCGTCTGTGGTTTCTTTGCCGTTGGATCGGACACGATGCGACTGCCGTCCTGGACGGCGGATTCGCCGCCTGGAACGCGCTCGGCTATCCGGTAACCGGCGCACCGTCGCGCACGCGCCGCGAAGGACACATGACGATCCGGCTCCGTCCGGAACTGCTCGTCGACGCTGCCTTCGTCGCCGAGCATCTCGGCGATCCGGCGATGCAGCTGCTCGACGCGCGCGCGAGAGAGCGCTATGCGGGCGAGACCGAGCCGATCGATCCGGTCGCCGGCCACATCCCCGGCGCGGCCCATCGCTGGTTCGAAGAGAACTTCGACGGCGACGGGAGGCTCAAATCACCGCAGCGACTGCGCGAGGAGTTCGCGCGCGCCGGCCTCGATCCGCGGCGGACGGTGCACCAATGCGGCAGCGGCCTCTCGGCTGCGGTCACGCACCTCGCAATGACGCATGCGGGCCTCGAGGGATCGCGCCTCTATGCCGGATCGTGGAGCGAATGGTGCGCCGATCCGTCGCGCCCGGTCGAGACCGGATCGTAGCCGGCCCCAACCCCGCTTAGCGCGGCTGCGGCGGCGGAACGGCGAAGGGTTTTGCGACCGCGCCGGCCGGTGAGGCTTCGAGGCGGGCGAGCTCTGCGTCCGTCGGCGCTTGCGAGAAATCGCGACAGGTGTCGACGAAACAATAAAACCCACACGGCGCAGCGCCGCGGTTGACGAACTGGTGCAACTCGAGCGGACCGACGTAGACGACGTCGTTGGGGGCAAGCTCGGTGACGGCGTCGCCGATCACCGCGTATCCCACGCCGGTGCGCACGATCACGTAGTGCTCGTGCTCGTGCTTCTCGAGTCGCGACGCCGCGCCGGGCTGAACTTCGAAATAGCGCAGCTCCATCTGCGGGCCGGGCTCGCTGCGGTCGTGCTTGCGGCTGCCGACGAGCGTGTGACGGGCGACGCCCGTACCGGGCGCATCGGGGGAGTAGCCGCTTGGCTCGATACCTTCCCAACCGTGCTCGGTCGCTCGAATGACGCGTCTCTCCATTGCCGACTCACGATAGCATACGCGGTGCAGGTAAAGCGAGCGGGTCGCTGGCATTCTGCTTGACGGGCCTTTTGCCAAGCCTCCGGAGGAGCATTCGTTTGTTACAGAAGATCGCCGGCGCGGCGCGCGCCACGGGAAGCCTTTGTGCCGCCTCGATTGCGCTTGCAGCGTGCAGCGCGTCGCAGCCCCAAACCGGCCTGCCCGCCGCAACCGCACTCCAAGGCAGCGCGCGGCAAACGACGAGCGGCGACCTGCTCTATGCCGGGGCGAAGCACGACGTCGTCGTCTATAGCTATCCGGACGGCGGCAGCGCGGGTTCGTTCAAAACGCCGGGTCTGATTCGCGGCATGTGCTCCGATGCCGGCGGCGACGTCTTCATCGCCGCATTCAAAGAGAAGGGCGGCGCCTTCACCGGCTTCGTCAGCGAGTACGCCCACGGTGGGACCGCACCCATCGCGACGCTCGCCCTCCCACAAGGCAAAACTCCGATCGCGTGCTCGAGCGACCCGACCAGCGGCGATCTCGCGGTGACGGTCGAGAATCCGAGCAATCACGCGAGCAGCGTCGCGATCTACGCGGGCGCGGCCGGAACGCCGGCGATCCTCAAGAATCGCAACATCGGCGCGTTGCCCCAGCTCGGATACGACGCGAGCGGAAATCTGTTCGTCACCAGCGGAAGCAACGCCGGCGCGATCTTGGCGAAGGGAAGCAATGCTTTCACCGCAGTGACGTTCGGCGAGCTGCTCGGCGTCGTGGGTCACGTGCAGTGGGACGGGACCGCCTTCGCGCTCCAAACGTTTGCGGCCAGAAGGACGGGCAGGGAGCGCGTGCAAGAGCGGATCTTCCGGCTTACGATCTCGGGCTCGACAGGCACGATCGTCGGACAATCGCACCTCCTGGGCTGGCGCGTGCGCGACGGCGGACAATCTTGGATCGAAGGCGACACGTTGTTAGCAACGCCCGATAACCGCATCCTCTTCTGGCCCTACCCGCAGGGCGGCGAACCCTCCAAAGCGCTGCACCCGGCGACACCAACGCAAGCGATCACCGTCAGCGCCGGCGCTAGCCGCTAGCCGGTCGCGCGCGGAGCGCTCCGGCGAGGAGCTCGATGGCACGTTACTGGCTTTTCAAGACCGA
>JBARBD010000219.1:0-11160 GCA_049792675.1 Vulcanimicrobiaceae bacterium
CCGGTGGCGGATCGCGTCCGCCCAGTGGCGGCATGTCTCGACCTTCCGGCGGCGGATCGCGCCCGCCCAGTGGCGGCGGGGGCTTCAATCTCTCGCACGACACCGCACGCGCCCCGGTAAGCCAGCCGGCCGGTTCCAGGCAGGGCACCATGGGCCAGCCCGGGCGCACCAACCCCGGATCGGGCGCGATGGGCACCGGCGGTCGCGGAACGACCGGCGCTCATCCCAGTCAAGGAAACCTGAACAGCGGTAACCGCGGCCAAGGCAACTCTGGAACCGGCAACAAGAACAACGGCAATAAGGGCACCGGTAACCTTAATAACGGCAATAAGGGCAACGGCAACGCCAACAACGGCAACAAGGGCAACGGCAACAAGAACAACGGAAATAAGGGCAACGGAAATAAGGGCAACGGTAACGTCAATAACGGCAATAAGGGCAACAATAACAATAACAACAACAACAACCGTAACAACAACAACACCAATATCAACAACAACGTCAATCGGACGGTCGTCAATAACCCGGTTTATGCTACGGGTGGCGCGTGGGGCTGGAATCACGGCGTCGCCTGGGCTCCGGCGTCGGCCTACTGGGGCGGCGGATTCTGGGGCGCAATGGCAATCGGCGTAACGTCGGCGGCCGTCTATGGCTCGATCGTCTCGAGCGGCACGACCTACAATTCGTATCAAGTTCAGCCGAGCACGCCGGGCTACACGTTCCTGCAATCGTACCAGTTGGTGCAGGTGCAGTGCGGTCCGCCCAACCTCGTGGTCGTCTACGGCCCGGAGAACAGCGTGATCTGCGCCAACCCGAACAATCTGGTCGGGGCCGGCAACTATCAGCTCGATACGCAGACCCTCGCACTGACACCGATGTAGCCTTCCGGAGTCTCGGCTTCAAACATCCGAACTCCAGGACGACTCAGATCGAAACCCGTAACAGGCGGTGATGCAGACCATCACCGCCTGTGCGGTCTGTGCCGTTTGGGCGATCGCGATCGCCGGGTGCTCCGCCATGCCGGCCGGCGTTCCGGTTTCGCCCGTGAAGGCCGCGGCGGCGCGAACGGTACCGTCGCGGAGCGTCGCTCGTGCGTACGCGTTCTTGCGGCTGATGATGGATAAGTACGCGAAAGGCTCGACGACGCGCCTCGTGCAGAGCTTCGACGGCGGCCCGCTGCGCGGTTTCACCGACGCGGTGACCTACGACGACGCGCTGCTGATCGACGCGCTGCTGGCCGACGGAACGAGCGACGACCTGGTTCGCAGCCGAGTCGTCGGGGATGCGTTTCTCTACGTGCAGGCAAACGACCAAGCTCGCGACGGGCGCTTGCGAGCCTCCTACGCGCCGAAGCCGCTGAAGAAGCCGGCAGACGTGATCGTGCGCGACAACGCCAGCGACGCCGGCAACATGGCGTGGGTCGGTCAAGCTCTCGTCCAGCTCTACGCCGAGACCTCGGATGTACGCTATTTGAGCGGCGCGCTCGCGGTCGCGCAGTGGCTGCAAGGCAACGCCTACGACACGCGCGGTAGCGGCGGCTACACCGGCGGCTACTCGGCCAAGGGCGAGAAGATCGAATGGAAATCGACCGAGCATAATATCGACCTCTACGCGTTCTTCACGATGCTGGCAGCGGAATCGGGCCAAAGCCAGTGGGCGTCGAGCGCGGCTTGGGCCGAGCGGTTCGTAGCCTCGATGTGGCAGGGGCGGTCCGGCCGCTTCTACGTCGGTACGCTCGACGACGGCGTGACCCCGAACCGGTCGTTCAAGCCGGAGGACGTCAACTCGTGGAGCTATCTCGCCTTTGCAAATCCGGCGTGGGCGGCCGCTCCGAGTTGGGACGTCGCGCACCTCGCCGTTCACCGGCACGGCTTCGCCGGGGTGAGCTTTTGCAGCGGCGACCGCTCGGGCGTATGGTTTGAAGGCACCGCCCATCTCGCCGACGCGTTGGAGCTGCGCGACGCGTCCGGCGATCCGTCGCTCGCGCAGACGTATCTCAACGACATCGCCTACGCGCAGACCAACGGCCCGAACAACGACGGCCTCGGGATCATCGCCGCGTCGAAGAACGGTTTGAGCGATTGCGACGGCGACAAATATTTCGCCTCGCTCCACGTCGGCGCGACCGCCTGGTATATCCTCGCCGCCGGCACGATCGATCCGTTCGTGCCGCTGCCTCGGTAGCGTACCTCATGAACGTCGAGCGTGACGGTTTCCTGATCAGCACCGAGCCCGCGCGTCTCGACCTCGACGCGGTCGAACGGCTGCTGCGCGGCAGCTACTGGGCTGCGGAGCGCTCCCGCAACTCGATCGAACGCTCGGTGCGGCACGCCCTCTGCTTCGGCTTGTACGAGATCGCGAGCGGCCGGCAGATCGGCCTCACGCGCGTCGTCACCGACTACGTAACGTTCGCGTGGATATGCGATGTCGTCATCGAGGAGAAGTACCGCGGCAAGGGGCTGGGCACGTGGATGATGGAGAGCCTCTTCTCGTGTCCCGAGATTCGCGACGTGGGCCGTTGGATTCTGGCGACGCGCGACGCTCACGGGCTCTACGAACGCTACGGCTTTACGCCGATGGCGCGCCCGGATCGCTGGATGGAACGGATCCGATCGAAGACCGACTGCACGCAGCAGTAAGGCGTTACCGCTTTTCCAGCGGGGAAGGAAGAGGCCGGCCGGTCTTTCCGATGAGCAGCGGCACGATCGCGGCGAGCAACGTCACAACGGCGGCCGGCAGGAGCCAGGCGGTCACGGAGCCGGTCTGGTCCTCGAACCACGCCGCCGAGAGCGGCCCCAGAACCCCGGCGACGGCCGCTGCAGTGATAATGAACGAGTAGTCTTCGCCGAGGAAGCGGGTGCCGAAGAGATCGGCCATGACCGCCGGCGCGATTCCAAAGATGCCGCCGAAGCAGAGCAGCATAACGGTAAAGGCAACCGCTATGCCCGTGCCGGGCCCGCGGGCGATCCAGAGTAAGGCGACGCCCTGGAGCGCAAAACAGATCGAGAGTGACGCCTTTCGCCCGATGAAATCGGAGAGCCACGCCCACAGGAAGCGCCCGATTCCGTTCGCCGCCGAGAGCCCTCCGAAGACGACGGTAGCGGCCGCGGCCGTGAGGCCGGCGACTTTCGCGTAGATCGGCACGGCATTGCTAAAGAGCGCGAGTCCGCACGTTGCGTTGATGAAGATCACCAGCCACATCAAGTAAAAAGCCCGCGTGCGCACCATTTCGCCGGGCTTGACGTCGCGCTCGAGCGCCAGTTTCGCCGCCGCTTTGGCGATGCTGAACGTCGGCGGCGGCGCGTGAATGAAGAGCGTGGCCAAGCCGCCCACGATGAGAAAGACGATGCCGGACCAGAGGAAGACGCCGGCGATCACCGCGATATCGGCGTGCGCGGCGCTGGGCGCTAACGCGAACGCGTGGCCGCCAGTCGTCGCGGCATTGCGCGTTTCGACGATTGCGTTGCTCGCATCGGCGACGCGGCGGAACTCGCCGAGCGACCCGACGATCAGATTGAATGCCAGCGAACCGAGCCCGTAGCCGGCGAGAATCACGCCGTTCGCGAGCCCTCGCTCTTCGGGGAACCACTTCGTGATCGTCGCTCCGGGCACGACGTAGACCATGCCGCAACCGATCCCGCCGAGCGCGCCGTACGTGAGATAGAGCCACCACAACCCAAGACGCTCGAGACCCAAGCCCGCGAGAATGCTCCCGATGCCCCACAGGGCTGCGCCGGCCAGCGCGACGCCGCGCGGTCCGAAACGATCGTGAGCGAAGCCGCCGACGATTGCGCCGACCGCGAAGAAAACGATGACCAGCGAGAAGACCAAAGCTACCTGTACGCTCGACCACCCGAAGAGCGCGACGAGCGGTCGCGTAAAGAGGCTCCACGAGAAGATCGTGCCGGCGACCGCCATGACGACGAATGCCGCCGCGAGCACGACCCAACGCTCGCGCGGAGCAACGACTCGAGCCGTCACGCCGACCGACTCAAAGCCGAGCCAGCATCTTGCGGATGCGCCGCTCGCGCGTCTCCGGTTTCTTCGCCCCGAGAATCCATTCGACGTATTCCTTGCGGTGTGAGTACGACAAATCGTCGAATAACCGGCGCTGCGCGACGCTCATGGCGGCGGCGACCTCTTCGGGCACGTCCACGGTTCGTTCTTGCAGGTCGAGTTCGAGCGCGACGTCGACGCGATCGCCGGCTCGAACCCCGGCGGCTTCGCGAACCGAGGTGCGTACCCCGATGCATGGACCAAAACCCATGTCGCTAATTGTCGTACGAAACCGATGGCCGCCTATCGTCGCTACGACCGGGACGCGACGGCGGCCGCCGAAGGCGCGCATCGCCGACTCGGGAATCGCCACGTACGTCGTCGTGCCGCGTACGTTCGCGCTCTGCAGCTTTGCTTTAAAGACCGGCATTAAGAGCGTCGATTACGGAAACACGCGAGTCGACTCCTACAGATGCCAATCCGTTGGACAATGCCAACGAGCCGATTTGGGGCCCGGATCTGGTCTCGATGCGCGCCGCCGATTCAGTTCGAAGAAAACCAGGTTCGCCAGGGCTCGTGTATTCCGCAATCGGGACGTGCGTACATCGGCAGGAGCAACGGCCACCTGCAGACGCGGCAACGTTCTATCTTGGCACCATCCTGAAACTGCAGCGCCTCGGGGCTCCCGGGCTGTACGTACAGGGATGGATCCCGTACCTCCTCGGATGGATCGAAGTCATCGTCATCGAGCGGTTCGGCCATAAGGCTACAGGGTAGCATGGCTGTCAAGAACCTTGCGCCGTCGCAGGCGGCTCGTGGCCTCGTGTGCTCGCGTAGGCGGTCGCGTTCGTCTGCCGAATTCCTCGGGGAGAAGAAAGGCGGCGCTCCTATGTGTACCTGTTCCGCTCACCGGCACTCCACGCTCTTTGGGTTGCCGCGTCCCGGCGGCCCGCACTCGTGCATGGCCGGCGAGCTGCCGATTCGGCGGCGTGACTGGCTCTCGGTCGTCGGATCTGCGGCAGCCTTCGTCTGTGCGGCGCCGGCGATGGCTGCGGCAAAGCTCTACGGCCGCACCGCCACGTACGACTACGTTACCTCGGGCGTCGTCAAGGGCTCTCAGACGACGGCGCGTCTAGCGGATGGCTCGTTTGACGTTCGCTACGAGTTTATCGATCGGGGGCGCGGGCCGAAGTTGCACAGCACGATTGCAGTCGACGGCGCCGGCATGATCTCCAAGCTGCGGACGACGGGCTACAACTACCTGAAGGTCACGGTTGACGAACGGTTCATCGCGCGAGACGGGACGGCAAGCTGGAGGAACTCGGCCGAGCGCGAGACGCGCTCGTACCCGGCGCCGCGGTTCTACGTGAGCATCGACGGATCGGCGGAGGAGGGCGCGATCATGGTGCGCGCGGCGCTGCGCGCGCGAGGCGCGTCGCTCGACCTTTGGCCGAGCGGCACCACGAACGTCTCGGCCGTCAAGACGCTGACCGTGAGTAACGGGGCGACCAGTAAGCGCGTGACGCTGTACCAAGCGACGGGCTTGGATTTTGCGCCGGTTACGCTCTGGCTCGATGACGACGGAGAGCTTTTCATGTCGGGCCTTAGCTGGGGGGCCGTCGTTCGCAGCGGCTGGAACGGTGTGCTGCCGCAGCTGCTCGACGCGCAGAACGAACACGTCGCCGATGCCGGACGGCAGATTGCCGCCACCCTGCCGCAGCGTGCGGGCACGGCGATTGCCATCACCAACGTCGGCCTCTTCGATTCGGAGGCAGGGACAACGGTTCCCAATGCCACGGTGCTCCTCAGCGGAGAGCGCGTCGCAGCCGTGGGCGGCGCGGAGCTGACGCTGCCGAGCGACGCTCGCCGCATCGACGGCAGCGGCAAAACGCTGCTGCCCGGATTGTGGAACATGCACATGCATCTCTTCGCCGAGTTCGGACCGCGCTTGCTCGCCGAAGGCGTCACGACGATTCGGGATCCGGGCAACAACCCCGAGTATATTGCGAAAACCAAGGCGCAGTTCGAGAGCGGCGAGCTCGTCGGTCCGCGCGTGATCATCGCGGGCTTGATGGACGGCACCGGAAAGTACACGGCGCCGATCGGAACGACCACCAGCACCGATGCCGAGGCGATCGCGCAAGTACGCGACTGGAAGAAGATCGGCGCGGTGCAGATCAAGATCTACAGCTCGATGGACCCGAAGCTGGTGCCGACGATCGTGAGCGAAGCGCACTCGCTCGGCATGCGCGTAAGCGGTCACATTCCCGCGGGGATGCTGGCGCAAGACGCGGTGCGCGAAGGTTTCGACGAGATCCAGCACGTTAATTTTCTCTTCCTGAACTTCATGCCCGATACGAAAGACCGTACGCAGACGCCGGTTCGGTTGACGGCCACCGCCGAACGCGCCGGCACGATCGACTTGCAAAGCCCGCAGGTCAAAGAGTTCATCGCGCTGCTCAAAGAGAAGGAGATCGTCAGCGATCCAACCGTCGGCATCTTCTACACCGATACGATGACGCGCACCGGCGACATCACCTCGACGGGCTTTGCCGAGATCGCTGACTGGCTTCCCCCGCAGGTGAGCCGCACGCTTACCACCGGAGGATTGCCGCTGGGCCCCGGGCTCGACGCGAAGTATCGCGCTTCGGCGCAAGCCTATCTCAAGATGGTCATGCTGCTGCATGCAAGCGAGATACGGATCGTGGCAGGGACCGACGATATCCTTCCCGGTTTCGATCTCATTCACGAGCTCGAGCTCTACTCGCAGGCCGGCATTCCGAATCCGCAGGTACTTCAGGCGGCGACCATCGTGCCGGCTCGCGTCATGCGGATGGACGAATCGCTCGGTTCGCTCAAGCCCGGGAAACTCGCCGACGCGATCCTGGTAAGCGGAAACCCCGTCGAAACGATCTCGCAGCTACGCAGCGTCAAAACGACCTTCAAGGGCGGCGTGATGTACGACACGCGCGCGCTCTACGCCACCGCCGGCGTCAACGCGCCGCCCGCGTAAGCAAGCTTCACCGCTGCTACGCTTCCTTGGCAGGAAAAGGAAGCCGTTTAGTGGCATCTGCATAACACGCGCCAGCCGCTCGGTTGGCGGGATAGCTTTAGCATTTAGCTATGTAAGGAGTTTCCAACGTGCGTTTGACCCTTCTCTGTGCGAGCACTGCGCTCGCAGCGGGCTTGCTGCTGTCGGCATGTTCCAGCGGCGGCAGTTCGCAGGCAATTCCTGGCGGCTCGCAGTCGGTCGGAGCGCCGATGGGGCAGCATGCTCCACACATCGTCGCCGTCAATCCTGGCCAGCAGACCTCAGGTTGCCCCAGCAGCAAGTACCTACTTTGCATCGACATCAACAAAGCCAGCGGCGGCAGCTTCGGCCTCTGCATCAGCACCTCAGGGAATTGTTCCTCAGGGCTGGTAGGCGAGTGGACGTGGGCCACCAAGGTCACGACGCTCAAAGGCAAGTCCGCTAAGAAGAAGATTCACAATTCGTGGGACCCGAACCCGGGTAACCCCAGCACGAACTCGTTCACGGAAGTCAAGAAAGTCAAGCCGAGCAAGAACGGCTCGGTCAAGTACGTGGCTAACGTCAACGCCTGCGAAGTAACGAATCCCAGCAGCTGCCTATCGGGCGCAGTCGGGCTCATTCCGCAGTAACCTAGCCAACTAGTCGTTACCGTTACGAAGGAGGTCCGGCATTTGTCGGGCCTCCTTTCATCATCTAATCGTCACCCATGATGCTCGCAGGCTTGGGGCGCGCCTGCGACGCTCGCTCGAGGCGCACCCAATACGACGACGGTTTTGCACCGCCGATTTTTTTGAACTTGCGCGGCTGCTGGTAGTAGTCGAAGGCGTCGCCGGCAGGATCGGCCGCGCGCCGGTCGCTCTTAGCCAGTTGGGGCAGACCGAAGTTGTCTTCGATAAAGCGCAGAACGCTCGCGGTCTCGTATTGGACGTGCGTCACGTAGCCTCGTTTGGCATAGGGCGAGACGATCAGAAGCGGCACGCGGAAGCCCAGGCCGTCGTAATCCTCGTAAACCGGTTGCACCGGATCGAACCATCCGCCCCAGTCGTCCCACATGATGAAGATCGCGGTCGATTTCCAGAACGCACTCTGCCCGATCGCATCGACGACGCTTGCGACCCAGGCGGGCCCCTGCGTCGCGCTCAAGCCGGGATGATCGGACGTCTCCCACGTTGGCGTGATCCACGTGACGTCGGCCAGCTGGCCGTTGCCGACGTCGGTGAGAAACTGCGCGGGCGGGCTGATGACGTCGGCATTCCAATCCGGCCCGCGATAGATCTTGCGATCCGCTTGGTACGACGACCAGAGGCCGCCGTTTCCGTAGGTCAACCCGGCGTAGAAGCGCCAGCTCACGCCCGCCGCGTCGGCCTCGGAGGCGATCGTTGGATTGTCGAAACATACGCCGATGGACGGACCGATGCTGCGCTGCTTCGTTAGCGTCGCAACCGTATCGCTTTTCCCGCCTTGGCAGCCCCACTGGTTGTACGGGAAGTCTACCGCTCGGCTTGCGTAGCCCGCGACGACGAACTGGTGCGCGACGAAGCTCCCGTCGAGATTCGAGGCGAACGTTTGGTCGCCCAACACGTATTCGCGAGCCATCGTCCAATACGGCTTGATTTCTGTTTGAGGCACGTAGGCGTAGGGCGCGTTCGGCGGTGGGTTCGGTTCGCTTCGTTCGTTGTTCCAGCCGTCCATTTTGCAGTCGGTGCCGGGGAGTTTTCCCCGTCCGTCGCACGCCGCAAAAAAGGCCGTTGACGTGTGGGCGATGTCCCAGGCCGATTCGAGGCCGCGGGAGCGCAAACGGATCTTACGCCCCGTCGTGTCGTAACCGTAGTTCTGCGTCGTCGCTCCCGGATAGTCCATGAAGAGGTTGTTGAACGAGCGGTTCTCCTGGATAATAAAGACGACGTGCCGAATCGGGCTACGAGATGCCGGACGAGCCGCGTTGGGTGCAGCCGCAGGCACGTTCGAAGAGCCGCCGGCCGAACAAGCCGCGATCGCCGCAGCGGCGACGAGCATGACGACCTTCTGTGGCATCACCTGCTGTGTTTCTTGGCACGAATGGCACTCTCGCGCCGCAGGCTTCATGGGTCCGTTCACAAAACGCACTTTCTTGAATACGTATGGTTTGATCGGCGGAAGGAAAGACTTACGTTTGCTTGGGTTGCCTTACCTCCCGGTGGAGGCCGACAATTAGAGAACGCCGGACTCGCCGCAAAGTTCCCCGGTGTACTAGACGCTCGGCCGCCTCGCTTGAACGTATGGTGAGCCGTCTAGCGGTCTGGCTCCTCGCGGCCGCATTCGCGGGATGCGCGTCGGCTTCACAACCGTCGTTGCCGAACCTGCAAAGCGGCGCGGAGCTGCAAGCCCTCAACTCCACCGGCGCCGGCAAAATCACCCACGTCATTTATATCGTCCAGGAAAACCGCAGTTTCGACAACCTGTTCCAGGGATATCCCGGGGCAGATACCGTCGCCAGCGGAAAGGATTCGCGCGGTAAAACAATCCCGCTGCGCCCGGTACCGCTTTCGGCGCAGTACGTTCTCGATCACTCGGCGTCGGCGATGTTCACCGATTGCAACGGAACCGGAAAGCTTCCGGGGACGACGTGCCGCATGAATGGCTTCGAAAGAGAGATTTCCGGGAGCGCTCCGCGAGGGCTCAAGTATCCGATGTACGTCTACGTGCCGCACAAAGATTCGAAACCGTACTTCGACATGGCGCACGAATGGGTGCTAGCCGACAAAATGTTCCAATCGCAGCTGGATGAAAGCTTCGTCGCGCATCAGTATATCATCGCGGCCCAGGCAAACTCGAGCGTAGACCTGCCGTTCGGACCCTGGGGCTGCGAAGGAAGTGGCAGCGACGTCGTGCAGACGATCGGACGGGACCGAAAGTACGGCGACTATATCGCACCTTGCTTTGATTACAGAACCCTAGGTGACGAGCTCGGTAACGCGGGGCTCTCGTGGCGCTTCTATGCCGGCTCCTACGGAAACGCCTCGAACGGTGACGGGGGCGAATGGTCCGGCTATCAGGCCGTCAAGCACATTCGAGATGGGCCCGACTGGAAGAAAGACGTCATCACCCCCAATTGGAGGTTCATCACCGACGTCCGCGCGGGCAAGCTCGCGAACTTCACGTGGATCACGCCCGTCTGCGATGACTCCGATCACGTCAACTGCGGCGGTGGCTTCGGACCGTCGTGGGTTGCGGCGCTCGTCAATACGGTCGGCAAGAGCAGGTTTTGGGACTCGACGGCGATTTTCGTGCAGTGGGACGATTGGGGCGGGCTCTACGACCACGTTGCGCCGCCGTTCGAGGATTACGACGGGTTGGGGTTCCGCGTTCCGCTGCTGGTGATTTCGCCCTATGCGAAACGGAACCACGTTTCGCACGTGCGGTACGAGACGGCCAGCGTGCTGCGGTTTGCCGAGGATCTCTATGGCCTCGATCGGCTTGCGGCAGCCGACAAGCGCGCGACGTCACCGGCGATCGATTGTTTCGATTTCTCGCAGAAGCCGCGTCCGTTCGTAAAGATCGAGGCACCGCTGCCGCCGAAGTTCTTCATGCAGAAGAGCGGCGAGTATCAGGCACCGGACTATGAATAACCGTCTTAGATCCGCGACGCTCGTCTTCGCGCTGGCCGGCTGCTCGACCGTCGCGCCGTCTTCGCTGCCGTACATGCAAAGCGGCAGTGCATTGCAGGCGCTCAATACGACCGGCGCCGGCAAGATCACGCACGTCGTCTACATCGTCCAGGAGAATCGCAGCTTCGACAATCTTTTCCAGGGATATCCCGGCGCCGACACGGTTTCGAGCGGCAAGAACTCGCAAGGTCAAACGATTAAACTTCAGCCCGTCTCTCTGTCGGACCAATACATCATCGACCATTCGGCAAAAGCAATGTTCTCTGCCTGCGACGGAACCGGTAAGCTGCCCGGTACGCACTGCCGCATGGACGGGTTCAACCTCGAAGTCTCGGCGGGCGGTCCCCTCAATCCGGAGTACGTGTACGTGCCGCACGATGAGTCAAAGCCGTATTTTGACATGGCGCACGAGGGCGTGTTAGCCGACAGGATGTTTCAGTCGCAGCTCGATGAGAGTTTTACCGCGCATCAGTACATCATCGCCGC
>JBARBD010000220.1:0-28809 GCA_049792675.1 Vulcanimicrobiaceae bacterium
AGCGTGCACCGCGTGGTACGGACGCCGGCGGTCGCCGCCGCCACGACCGCCACGGCGGCGCCGGCGATGCCGCGAGTCGTGCGCGTTCCAGCCAGCTCGGCCAACGTCGGCCCGCTGACCGTGCACGTGCCGCGGATGACGATCAAAACGCCGGCGATGAACGTACAAATCCCCTTTGATGCGAATCGCATGACGCAGGACGTCTCCAAAGAAGTCAACGACGCCGTCAACGTGAGCCTACCGTCGTCGCTGCGCCCGGCGCGCGTCGCCGAGAACGACCGCTCCTGCTCGGGTTGCGATTTCCGGAGCGTCGATTGGTCCGGCCGGGACATGCACGGCGTCCAGTACGTGGGCGTCGACCTTACCAACGCCAAACTGATCGGCACGAACTTCGCCGGCGGAAGCTTCAGCGGCGTCGACTTTAGCCGAGCGAACCTGAGCAACGCCTCGTTTCGCAACGCGCGGTTGACCGGCTGCGATTTCTCACATGCAAATCTCACCGGCGTCGACTTCACCGGAGCCCACCTTTCGGGGTGTCAGTTCACCAGCGCACAGATGACCTCCACAGAGCTGCGAGACGTTCTGAACAGCTGCAGCGCCTGCGATTTTACCAAGGCGAACCTGCGCGGGGTCAATCTCTCGAACGTGCGTGCGAACGGTGACGACTTCTCCGGTGCCGACCTTCGCGACGTCAACTTCTCCGGCGCGACGCTCACCGCCATCGACTTCAGCAATGCCAAGATGGACGGAGCGAACCTTGCCGGCGCGACGCTGAACGGCAGCGACCTCAGCGGCGTCGATTTGGCCCACGTCGATCTCTCGCGAACCAAAATGATCGGAACGGATTTCTCTCACTCCAACACGCCGCCGTAACGTGACCTCCGCGCGGTAACGCGCAACCGAGTCTCCCCTCATATCGGCCTCGCGCTGAGGCCCTGGTTTCTTGCGCCCTGCGCTTGCAGAAAGTTGAGGAACTTCGATGAACGATTTTGCCGGCACCCTCCTCTCGATCGTCTTTACCGTCGCCGTGGCTTCGGGACTGCCCGCCAACTGCGTTGGGTGCTCGTTCGCGGCGCGCGACCTGCATGGCGCTGATCTTTCGGGGGTCTCGTACGTCGGCGCCGACTTTGCTCGGACCGACCTGCGCAACGCGACCTTCAAGCGCGCGAACCTGACCGGCGCCGATTTTCGCGACGCGGATCTGCGCGGCACGAACTTTCGCGACGCAAAGTTGTGCTCGCGCGAAGAGTCTTGGGAGGGATCGATGGACGCGACCGACCGCCGGTCCGGCTGCGTCGATTTCCGCGGCGCCGATCTGCGCGGCGCCGATCTGCGCGGCGCGCTGATGTGCCGCAGCGGCCGCGAGCCGCGCTCTTGCCAACCGGTCGACGCGGCCACCTTACGGCGGCTCTCGCGTTCGAATCTCGACGGGGCGACGCTGCAATGAGAGCGGCGCCCGCGGCATTCGCAGCCTTCGCGCTGGTCGCCCTCCATGCGGCACGCGCGCTCGCTGCCAGCAGCCACGTCGCCGTGCCCGACCTGGCGGATCCGCCGCTCGATCCCAGCGCCCCGGCCGGCGCTTGGCAAGGCGCGACGAGCCTGACGCTGGGTTGGGATGCCTACCGCTCGCGGCCGGCGAGCGAGGCGACGAAGGCGTGGATTGCGACCGACGGCCACTCGCTCTACGTGCGATTCGACGCGACGCAGAGCGAACCGGTCGCGGCGGCGCAGCACACCAACGACGTTGGGCAAGGGAACGACGACGAAGTCTGGATCGATCTCTGGCCCAACGGCCTCAATGGATACTTCTATCAGTTTTATGCCACCCCAAACGGTACGCACTACGAATACTCGTCGGAGAACACCGCCTACTCGCCGGACTGGGAGACGCACGGTGCCGCGCGCGCTGCCGGATACACCGTCACCATGAAGATACCGTTCGACGTGCTGCGCAACGCGCGCGGCGGCGCGTGGCGCGCAAACTTCGTTCGATACGTCCACGCCACCGGCGAGCAGCAAGTTTGGTCGTTCGACCGTTCCCAGATGCAGCCGGACACGTTTGGAAACGCGGATTATGCCCACGCCGGGACGATCTCGCTTCCGTCGCAGGTAAGCATCGGCGCCTCGCGCCCCAAGCCGCGCGCGGCGCTCTACGCGCTCGGCGAGGCGGCCAGCAAGAGCATCGGCGGCTCCACGTCGCGTGTGGGCGCCGATCTCTCGATTCCGATCACACCGACCGCTTCGTTCTACTCGACGTTCCACCCCGACTATTCGAACGTGGAGCTCGACCAGCAGTCGATTTCGCCGACGGTTTACCAGCGCTACTACAGCGAGGTGCGCCCGTTCTTCACGCAGGCGGCCAACTTCTACAACAATTTCAACTGCGATGCATGCCCGAATATCCAATCGCTCTATACGCCCGCGATTCCCACCCCGCGCGAAGGCTACGCAATTGAAGGCAAGCAGGGTCCGTTCGGCTTAGCGGCTTTCGATTCGATCGGCGACGACCGCTCGGATGTTGCGAGCGCGATTAGCTATACCTCGCCCGATACGCGCTGGGGCACGAGCGTCCAGCACGTTGCGGTCAGCCTCCCGGGACTGACCGACGACGTCACCGAGGCGGGAATGTACTACTCCGACCTCAAGCATCTCAGTATGTACTTCAACTACGGAAATAATTCGGGCACCAACGTGGTGGTGCCCGATCGGGGCCAGTATTACGATCTCGGCGGAGGCTGGGCGAATCAGACCTTCGGGGTCTTCGCGGCGACGCGCAAGGTCGGCGAGTACTACGATCCGGTCGACGGCTTCGTCTCGCATCCCGGCATCGCCGGCTACGCGCTCTACAGCGCGAAGATATGGGATTTCGATGCGAACAGCAAGCTGGAGTCGATCGGCGTCGCCGGTTTCGTCGACCGCTATCAGGGCCCGGAGCAGGGCATCGCGCAGAGCGACAACTCGCTGATGCTCGACGTCCTCACGAAGAGCGCGCTCGACCTTCAGCTTTTCAGCGGATCGAACTACTGGCGGTTCGGCGACGTCTTGACGCCGATCTCGCAGAACGCCGGCTTTGCGCTCACCTACGATAGCGGCTTGCAGACCAACAACCCGGGTCAATTTCCGTACCACGGCACCTCGTCGACGCCGACGAGCGTCACCTACAACGCCGGTCATTACGGAACGGGGATGCTCGACACGTGGTTTCGGTCGACCACAATTCGGGTCGGTAATCATGGCGCCCTGACGCTCGCGCTCGACGACACCGCGCAGTGGCTGCCGCCGCCCGGGCCGGACAACATTCAATGGTTCGAAAGCCTCAGCTATGCGTATCAGATCGGCCGCAACTCTTCGTTTGCCATTGGCCTACGACGCGTCGTCGGCTACCCGCCCGAGCCCAACGGCGGCGGCAACTGCATGGGAACCTGCTCGAACGTCTCGGTCGCCTATCACCTGCGGCTGCGACGCAGCGAGATCTACCTCGCGTACGGCAACCCGAACGCATTGATCACGGTGCCACAGGCAATTTTCAAAATAATCTTTTATGCCGGCGCGCAAAAGGGGACGTGAGGAGAGGCCGAAACCGCGGGCGAACTCCTGCGGTATGTACGGCATGCGTTTAGCTAGCTTGGCAGCTTTGGTGCTCGCCTTCTCCCCCGTCGCTCTCGCCGCAGCGCCGGTTGCGCCGGAGGACCTTTACAAGCTCACGTTCCTGAGCGGGGCCCTGATCTCGCCCGACGGCGTACGCGTCCTGGTCGGAGCGTCGCGGATGAACGGGCCGAAAGACACCTACGATCGCACGATCGAACTGGTCGACGTAGCGACCGGCAAGGTCGTTTACAACGTCACCAAGCACGTCGGCGACGGCGATTACGCGTGGATGCCCGACGGGAAAAGCTTCGTTTTCGTGCGCACCGCCGGCAAAGAGAAGCCCCAGCTCTATCGTTACACGCTGGCCGACGGGTCGGTCGTCCAGCTCACGCATATCAAGCAGGGCATCTCGAGCCCTCAGGTTTCGCATCGCGGCGACCGGATCGCGTTAGCCATCACCGATACCGATCCGGCCCCGGATACGTCCGTCGATTTTGCCAAGGCCGGATTCACGCCGAAGAGCTCGCAGAAGAAGAGCGACGTGCAGGTCATCAACCAGCTCTTCTTCCAAGCCAACGGTCAGGGATACACCTATCGCGATCATCAGCACATCTGGACGGTCGCCGCCGACGGCTCCAATCCCAAGCAGCTGACCTCGGGAACGTACTCGGAGGGCTTCGACGCGTGGTCGCCCGACGACGCGACGATACTCTTCGATTCGCTGCGCTACGAGTCCATCGATACCAGTGTGGGCGACGTTTACACCATCCCGTCGACCGGTGGAGCGATGCAAAAAGTAGCCTCTCCGCTCCCGGCAAACGGCGGGCTCTTCTTCGGCAACGACGGCAATCGCGTCTACGTCTTCAGCGGCGACGTCAAAGATTCGGCCGAGCTGCCGGGGCTTGCCTCGGCAAACCGGGACGGCTCCGACCGCCGGCTGGTCGTCGCACGCGACACGATTCCGTGGGGTGATTCGCTCTTGGCTGACATGAAGGAAGGCGGCGGTCTTTGCGGTTGGCCGCTTCCGTCGGGCAACCTGGCGCTGCTCAACGTGGATGGGCCGGGCTATTCGAACCTGCGAACGATCGATCTTAGCAATGGAACGCTGGCCGACGTGACGCCGCCCAAAGGCGAGGCGTGGTCGTGTTCGGTTTCGCAGGACGGCAAGCGCGTGGCGTACCTTTACAGCGACTTCGAGCATCCGGCCGACGTTTACGTAACGAGCATCGGCGGCGGGGCGCCGCAACGGCTAACCCACGTCAACGATGCGTATCTCGCCTCGGTCACCCTTTCGAAGCCGCAGGAGTTTACCGTGAAGGATCCCGCCGGCTTTACGGTCCAGGCCTGGTTCATGCCCGCGGTCGGCGGATCCAGCGAAACCAAACACCCGACGCTGCTCGATATTCACGGCGGACCCGAGACGCAGTTCGGCGACACTTTTTTTGGAGAGTTCCAGCTCTACACGGCGATGGGGTACAACGTCGTTTTCTCCGATCCGGCCGGCAGCACCGGACACGGCTACGCTTTCGAGGAGGCGCTGGCCAACAACTATGGAGATGCGATGTTTCAAGACGTGCAGGCGGTCATGGATGCGGCCGTCCAGCGGCCCGACGTCGATGCCTCTCGTCTGGCCGTTCTCGGCGGCTCCTATGGCGGTTACGCGACGCTCTGGGTGATTTCGCATACCGATCGCTACAAGACGGCGGTCGCCGAGCGAGCCGTCAGCAACCTGCAGAGCGAGAACTTGGCCGCCGATTTTGCCGGCAAGAACGGGCTAGGGGGCGGCTACTACACGTGGGGGCCGCCATGGGACCCGGCGAGCACCGATTATGCGAAGTTTTCGCCGCTGACCTACGTCGCAAACGTGCACACGCCGGTCTTGATCCTCCATGCCGACGAGGACACTCGTGCACCGATCGACCAGACGCTGCAAGAGTTTACCTCCTTGAAGATCCTGGGAAGGACGGTCGAGTACGTCGCCGTCCCGGACGAGAATCACGATCTCTCCCGGACCGGCTCGCCGATCCACCGCGTCGAACGCCTGCACATTATCCTCGACTGGCTCAAGAAGTACGTGTGACCGTCACGGGCGGGCCTACTCGGTCGCTGTAGAAGTAAGAGTCAGGCTGATGGTACGCGCTCTCTTTACGATCATGGCGGCCGCGGTCGCCCTCACGCCCGCCTTCGCGGCTCATGCAGCCGGGACGCAGGCGGCGCCCGTGGCAAGCGCCACGCCGCCGCCGCAGATCTATCACATCATCACGCGACCCCTTTGCACGCAGCTCCACGAGCACGTCGCGCCGGCGATCGGTATGATGCTGCAAAACGATACGACTATCAAGAAGAGCCCGGAGCTCTTCAACGCCTACAATACCGCGGCGCTCTACGGCGCCGACGCCGGCGCAGCCGGGCAAGGCGGCGCGCTGCAGGGCGATCCCGGCGGCGGGAACTCGAACATGGCCCAGCAGATGGCGCTGCTCGGAATGGAAAACTTGATCCGGCCGATCGCCAACAATATCATCGCCATTCAGACGATGCTCGACACGCCCGAGCTGATGAACGGAACCGGCCGCCCGGACGACGACAAGCGCTTGCAAGAGATCCGCCAAGAGCTGCTCAAGGCGCTCGCGGCCCAGAGCGCCTCGCTCGACATCATCAGCGGCTTCGTGGATACGCAGCAGATGGCCGATCTGCAGCACGCGGGCCAGGAGTACATCAGCGCGATGGGCCAGCCCGATAAACCCGGGCTCGCAACGCCGACGCCGAATCCGCTGACCAACAATCCGAACTATGCGGGCCTTCCGCCAAACCCTTATAACATCGAACTTGCAACGGTACCCGGCCTCACGCTCGGCTACAATCCGGTTACGCGGTTGCTCGATGCGCTGCGCTGGACGATCGGCGAGACCGCGACGCGTGAGAACGACGCCGCCAAAGCCGTGATGAACAGCGCGACGCTCTGCAGCGGGAACGCGCTCGCGTCACCATCGCCTTAGGGCCGCAGCCGTTGCGCGAAGATCGGCTCGAGCACCGGCTCGAGGAGGTCGCGCAGCGCAGCCGTCTCGGCCAGGAACGCGTCGTGGCCGTGGTCGCTGCGCAGTTCGAGATATCTCGCCTCAAAGCCGTTGCGCGCAAAACGTCGCGCCGCCTCGGCGACGTCGCCGGCGCGAAAGAGCCAATCGGCCGTGATGCCGACGAATATTAACGCCGGCGAATGCGCACCCTGGAGCCGTCGCCCGCGAACGTCGAAGGAGTCCATCGCGTGGCTGAGCGCGGCGTAGCTCTGCGAGTCCATCCGCTGCGCGAAGAGATCCGCCTGATGCTCGAGATAGCCCTCGACGTCGAAGCGCGGTTTACCGTAGCGATCCGGACGGCGATCGTGGCGGCGCGCCAGGAGTTCTTCGCTCTTGTAGGTGAGCATGGCGATCTTGCGAGCAAGGCGTAGGCCGCGCACCGGATCGAGCTCCAGCGCCTCGCGCTGCAGGGCATTTAGCGCAAGACCCATCGCGCTGTGGTGATCGTGCGCCCCGATCATCACCGCGCAGGCAACGCGCTCGGGGGCGTCGAGCGCCCATTGGAGCGCCCGCATCCCGCCGAGGGATCCGCCGATCGTGAGCGCGACGCGCTCGATTCCTAGCTGCGCGAGCGCGCGCATCTCGGCGCGCACGATATCGGTAACCGTCACGCGCGGGAACTCGCGGTGGCCGCTTTGCGCCAAGAACGAGTGCGGCCCGGTCGAACCGTAACATCCGCCGAGCGCGTTGATCCCGATCACGCACCACTGCGACGGGTCGAAGAGCGCGCCTTCGCCGACCATGCCGGGCCACCACTCGGCGATCCGGCCGGAGCCGGTGAGGGCGTGTTCGGCGACGACGACGTTGGAGCCGTCGCTGCGTGGCGTGCCGTAGATCGAGACGAGCTGTTCGACCGCGAGCAGCGTCTCGCCGGACTCGAGCCGCAGCGGGCCGATGGCGACCCTCTCTTCACGCATCAAGCGTTGGCGAGGATCTTTTCGGCGAACTCCGGCACCGGATCGCTCCAGACCGGATAGCCCGGCAGCTCCGGCGCCGTCGCAAGGCGGTTGAAGAACGGCGCGATTTCGACCGCCGGCTCGAGCGCGATCGCGCGACCGCGAGGCGCTAGGCCCGGTCGCTCGCGCAACGAGCGTAAGACGGCGACGACGTCGCCGAGAACCGCCGAGCCGGTGGCGGCGCCGCCGGCGCCGGAGCCTCGTAAGACGAGAAGGCCTGCGTCGCGCGCGTTTACGTGCACGACGTTCTCCGCGCCGAGCGTTCGCGCGAAATCATGAGCCTCAGGAACGAGTGCGGGCCCGACCTCGGCGAGGATGCCTCGGGCGGTGCGCAGCGTGGCGCCGACGAGCCGAATGCGAAACCCCTGAAGCTGCGCTCGCGCGACGTCGCGCCGTGAAACCGCCGCGATGCCGGTGCGGCGAATGCGCGGGGAGACGACCGCGAGCCCGAACGCCATCTGTGCGAGCAGCGCGAGCTTGTGCGCCGCATCGTCGGCGTTGACGTCGCCCGAGGGGTCGGCTTCTGCGTACCCGAGACGCTGCGCCTCCGCGAGCGCGTCGTCGAAGCTCGCTCCGCCTTCCATTGCCGAGAGGATCGACGTGCACGTGCCGCTGACGACGCCGGCTACCGATTGGGTTTCGTCGCCGGCGAGCGCCTCGTCGAGCGTGCGCGCGATTGGAATCGCGCCTGCGACCGCGGCTTCGAAGCGGAGCGCGACTCCCCGCGCCGCTGCCAGCGCCCGCAGACGCGGCCCTTGGGTGGCGAGTAGATCCTTGTTGGCGGAGACGACGTGGCGCCCCCGATCGAGCGCGCGCTCGACGAGCTCCGCGGCCTCGGTCGTGCCCCCGATCAGCTCGACGATCAGATCGACATGCGGATCCTCGACGACGAAGCGAGCGTCGCGCGTGAAAAGCCGGCGATCGAGCGAATCTGGGCGGCGCTTATTCAAATCGCGGATTGCCACGGCGCGAAGCTCGTAACGAACGCCGCTCCGCCGCTCGATCGCGTCGCGCTCGCTCAAGAGACGCTCCGCAACGCTCGAGCCGACTGTGCCGCACCCGAGCAATCCGACCCCTACGGTCACTTTCATAAACTCCAGGCCTCCTGATGAGATGGGAAAGCGAGGAAGAGAGGCGCCCCTCGCCGGTACGGCGAGGGGCGCGAGAAGCTTGCGAGTACCGAAACTATCTTGCGCGCTTCACCACGGCCCCCGCTCGGGCATCGGCATACAGCCCATCGAGAACATCGTACTATCGGCGCGTTGGGACATGGCCCGTACGATAACACGGGGGTCAGCGTGCGTCAAGGTCGCCGCAGGCCCCGGTCTGCGCAGAGCGGAAGGAGCGACCGTGAGTACACAGGCTTTGCGAGACGTGATGGAAGCGCTGCGCCTTCCGTCGCCGGCGCCGCTTCCGCAATCGATCGCGTTTGACGGCGAGAAACTTTGGATGGGATCGATAGAGACGAGCCGGCTCTACGCCATCGACCCGCGCCAGTGGACGATCGTCGAAGAGGAGCACGCGCCCGGCAAGCCGTGGGGCATGGCAGTCGTTGGGGACGAGTTGCGCGTGATCTGCGGAGAAGGCGAGGACGATGACCGCGTCATCCGCCGGTGCGTCCCTGGACACGGCTTCAAGACTCAAGGCGCGATCCGGTGCCCGGACGGAACCGGCTCGCAGCTGAGCTACGATGGCGTGCGTCTGTACGTAAGTCAATGGTACAACCAAGTTCTGCTCGGCATCGACGAGCAGGGGAACGTCGTCCGGCGAATCGACGTGCCGCGCGGGGTCTGCGGGCAGTGCTACGTGGACGGCGCCTTCTATTTAGTGACGACCGGCGACGAGGCGACGAACGAATACTTCATCACGCGAATCCCCGACAACGCGGCGCTCGCCGCCGAGGACCTTGCGCGGGTTCCCTTCGCCGCTCGAGCGCTCGCCTACGATGGTTCGAAGTTCTGGACGAATCACCGCGAGGAGAATCAGATCGTCGCCTTCCACCTCTGAGCGGTTCGCCTCTAACGATCCTCACGCGCGCATCGCGGTCGCCGTCTTGCGCATGCTCTTCGGCGAAGCCTATGCGAACGATTTCGGCGTTTCGCTCTGGGACGGTACGCGGATCGACGGCGCCCGGGGCGAGCGCTTCGTTCTCCAGGTAAGCGCGCCCGGGGCGCTGCGCTCCGCTTTGACGCCGCCAATCGATCTCTCCGCTTTACGCGCGAACGCTGCTCGCCTGGCTCGGTAATCTGGAGCAAAACCGCGAGGCCGCGATCGCCGCGACGGGCGAGCAGAGCTATCGGCTCTGGCGCCTGTACCTCGCCGGAAGCGCGCAAGGGTTTCGAGTCGGCCGGCTCGGCGTCTTTCAATCGCTCCTCGCGCGTCCGCACGCCGACGGCTACGTTGCGTTACCCCTAACGCGGCGGGATATTTATAAGGAGAATGGCAGATTCGGATCGGCCGAGAGCGAGAGCGGGTCGGCTCGCGTCGCGTCGCGTTGATAGAAGGCGGCCGCGGCGATCATCGCCGCGTTGTCGGTGCAGTATTTCGGCGGCGGAATAAACGCGGCCACGCCGTTGCTCTCGCTCCACCTCCGCAAAGCGGCTTGTAGCGCGGAGTTAGCGGCCACGCCGCCGGAGAGCGCAACGGCATTGTAGCGTCCTCGCTCGAAGGCGGCCTGGAGGCGCGACATCAAGACGTCGACGACCGCCGCTTGGAACGATGCCGCGACGTCCTCGCGCTTGGCGTTGCGGCCGGCCTCCGACTCCATGAAGTAGCGCACCGAAGTCTTCAAACCGGAGAAGGAGAGGTCGAGCGAGTCGCCGGCCGGGCGGTGGCGCGGAAACGAATGAGCGCGCGAATCGCCGTCGCGGGCCAGCACGTCGAGGGCGGGGCCACCGGGATAAGGGAGACCGAGCAGACGCGCCGTCTTATCGTACGCTTCACCGGCGGCGTCGTCGTGGGTGCGTCCGAGCACGCGCATCTGCGTCGCCGAGTCGACGGCGACGAGCTGCGAATGGCCGCCCGAGACGAGCAGCGTTAAGAATGGATAGGGTGGATCGTCGGGGCGATCCAGAAACGGCGCGAAGACGTGGCCGTGCAAATGGTTGATCGCGTAGAGCGGCCGGTCGATTGCGAAGGCCAGCGCCTTCGCGGCGGCGACGCCGACGACCAGGCTGCCGATCAATCCGGGCCCGTACGTAACCGCAATTCCGTCGAGGTCATCGAACGCTAGGCCGGCGCGCGCGAGCGCGTCTTCGATTGCGGCCGATAGGAGCGCGACGTGCCGCCGGCTGGCGATCTCGGGAACGATACCGCCGTACTTTTCGTGGAAGGCATCTTGATTCGTCGCAACGCTCGACAGGACGTCGCAGCCGTCGCGAACGATCGCCGTCGCGGTGTCGTCGCACGACGTTTCGATCCCAAGCATGAGCATCGCCGTCTGAACTTGGCGCTCGGGAGGAGCCCGCCTCCAAAGCAAGCAAACGACGATTGCGTGAGCGCTCGCATCTTTGGCTCAGGCGAACGGATCTCCGTCTACGAGATCGACGATACGCAACTTGCGATCGGGAGCACGTTGGGGGCGCCCAAAGGAGCGATCGTCGTCAAGGCGTCGGGTGCGATCGAACGATTCTACTCCAGCGACCTCGGCGTCACGCTGCTCTCCGGAATTTCTCTCGGATTTTGGGACGGCCCGACCAGTGCCGCCCGGGCGAAAATAGACGGGCGCTTTCGCATGCATCCCGATCGGCAAGAGTACGTCTACCGCATCGATCACGGCGTGACGGTGACCGAGCGGATTTTCGTGCTCAACCGTCATCCGATCGGCAAGCTGGTGGATCCGATGACCGCATACTTGATGGTCGAAATACGGAACGACTCGGACGAGCGCCTGGAGTTCGACAGCCTGGCCGGCGTGCTGCTCCGCGGCGATACGAGCCGCGACGTCCACGCCACCTACGACCCGGAGCTTCGTGCGGTCGTCGCCTGGAATGCCTCGACGCCGGATCACGGTCGCGCGATCGGCTGCTCGCGGGCGCCGGCGAGTTTCGAGGTAACGGCCGACCACGGCAAGATGGATCGTCCGCATTTCGCCGGGAGGCTCTCGAACCGCGTCGCTCGGGGGCTTTCGGACCCGATCGCGCTCTTCCATCATCGCCACCGCCTCTCGCCGGGCGCGCAGAAGCGGCTGTGGTTTACCATGACGGCCTCTCCCGAAGGCGCGCGCGGGGCCCGACGCGCCTATCGCAGCGTTCCGGCGGCCCCGTCCGCGCAGACGCAGACGCGCGGGCACTTCGAGGCCGTGCTCTCTCGCTCGATCGTCGTCACGCCCGACGCCAACGTGAACCGCGGCGTGCTCTGGGCCAAAGCGAATATGCTGCGCACGCAGCTCTACGCGCCGACCGGGTGGTGCTTCGTCAACGACCCGATGCGGTCGAACAACAGCGTCGGCCGCGATACCGCTGCGTTCGCGTTGGGATCGGACTACGTGACCCCGGATTTCTCGCGTGAGTCGCTGCGCTGGTATTTGAAGCACGCGGAGCGCAGCGGGAAAATCGTCGAATACTACGACGTTCGCAACGGTGAAGCGTGCGACTACGGCCTCAACGTCAACGACGACACGCCTCTAGTCGTCCTCGCGCTCGCGCACTACTACCTCGCGACCGGCGACCTCGAGTTCGCGCGGGAATCGTACCCGGCCGCAAGACGCGCAGCGGAGTATATGCTCGGGCAACGCGACGCCCGCGGCTTGATCTGGTGCACCTCGACCAAGACCGGGATGGAAGGCATCGTGGGATGGCGCAACATTATTCCGGATTACCGAATATCGGGCGCCTCGACGGAGGTCAACTCCGAGACCTACGCGGCGCTCGTGGCGATCGCGGGTCTCGCCGGTGCCTTAGGAAAGAAGAAGGACTCCAGGCGATTCGAACGCGAGGCGGTCGCGCTGCGCGAGGCGATCAACCGGCACTTGCGCGACCCCGAGACGGGGCTCTACTACCTCAACATCGACGTCGACGGGTGCCCTCGTTCAAACGTCACTGCCGACATGCTTTTTCCGGTGGTGATGGGCGTCGCCGATCACGCGACGGCCGCGCGAATCGTTAGCCGGCTCAGCGCTTCGTCCTTTTGGACCGAGGCGGGCATTCGAACGATCCCGCGCGACGATCTCGAGTATAGCCCGACGCACGGCTGGGGCCTGGTCGGCGGAGTCTGGGTCGGCGTAACGTTCCTCTTTGCCGTGGCCGCCGGTCGCTTCAATCCGAGCTTCATGGCGTACGCGCTGGGCACGAGCTTTCAGCACTACTCGCGCGATCCGGGCCGAAACAATACCGTGCCGGGGCAGTTCTCCGAATGGCTGCATGGCGAGACACTCGCCAATCAGGGCATGATGCTCTCCCCGTGGTACCCGCCGCGATACGTTTACTCTGCGATCGAGGGCGCGTGCGGGCTTGAGATTCGTCACGACCAGCCGGTCTGCAATCCGCGCCTGCCGCCGCATTGGAAGTGGCTGGGGGTTCGCAACCTTCCGTTTCGCGGTTCGAGCATCAGCTGGTTCGTCGCTCGTCTTCCGCAGCCGACGCTCTACGCGAACTTCGGCTTTGCCACCGACCTCGAGTTTCATGCCTACGACCAAGACGTGACGCCGATGCTCCACTTGAGCGACGACGTGACCGAGATCGCGATGCGCCGAGGGCGCCACATGGTGATCTTCGTCGGCAACACGGCGGCGCGCACGATCACGACGCCGCTGAGGTTTCGCCGGCCCCCGCGGGGCCGCTACCACGTACGCTATTTCACCAGCCTCTTAAACGAATGGACCTACCGCCAGGACGTTCCCGGTGAGGAGCTGCATCGCGGCTTTGCGCTCGACGTGGATTCCCTCGGGTTCTCCGTGATCGAGCTACAGCAAGTCGACTAGCCGGCTAGACGAGTTCGCGCCAGGATGTTTCGGAGAGCTCGACGGCGTAGTGCTCGGCGGCTTTCTTGATGTTGGCGAACGCGAGCTCTCGGTCTTCGTCGGAGACGTCGCTGACCTGATCGAAGCGCGCGACGGCGTTGCGAACGTGGCTCGCGTCGGTCAAAGGTTCCTTACGCTGCTTCGGAAAGGCGTAGACGCTGTCGGGGAGATCGCTCTGCTCGGTCAGCCGTCCATGTTTCTCGTGAGGTTGCCATGTTGCTTTCATAGATGTCTTTCTACCCAGGAAAGAGGCGACGGCCACGTTTGTGGGAACCGAACTCGCAGGGCAGTTCATTGCTCATCGAAGAGGAGGACGGCATGGGAGGCATACTCTGGGCGATCATCGTCATCATCTTGGTGATCTACCTATTCAGCTTCTTGTTCCACTTTGGCGGCGGCCTGATTCACCTGCTGCTCGTCGTCGTGGCGATCCTCGTCATCTACAATCTGATCAGGGCGCGCGGCGCGAAACCCTAGCCTGGCGGTTCGAGCTCGGGCGCCTTCGCTAACGGTCCACGGTCGGTGGTGATGCAGCCGCACGAATGCAGCGCACGATCGACCAGGCGCTTCGAGAGCGCGTCGTCCCCGCAAATCGGGATATTCGCCCCCGGCTGCGGCATATTTATCAGGGCGCGTACAACCCGATGGGAGTCGAGCTTGCGGGCGACCAGCTCGGCGCCGCTTACCGACGACGGCTTACGTCCGCCGCCGATCGCGTCGACGATCACTGCGTGCGCCCCTGAGCCGACGGCTGCAACCGCCCGGTCGAGCTGCTCGCGCGGTACCGTAAAGAGCAGTAGATCGGAGCGCATTGCCTGGCGATAGGGACTCTCCAGTTTGCTCCCGAGCATGGCAGCCGCCCGGTCGGCCCGTTCGCGCGCAGTCGGATCGCTGAAGCTGAGGGAATGGCCGCCGCGCCGCAGGAGCCGGCCGATCGCGATTGCTCGGTCGTCCGAGCCAACAATTCCGATAATCATGCCGGGGTGATTCCCGGCGAAGCTGGGCGCCGGCTGAGGCCGGCCGAGCGGCCGGCCGCCCGGGCTGATTTACGTCGCGGCGTCGGCTGCTTGTGACGCCGCTTCCGGCGTGATATACTCCTCCTCTGTGCCCCCAGGCCAGCGGCGGCGGTGGGAACCCTTACGTGACGACGTGAGACGCGATTCCCTGCGTAGGCGGCGGCGACGGCGGGCCAGACGGAGTCCTTCCTCTTGAACCTGATCGACGTCAACAACTTCGACGCAATGCGCATCGGCCTCGCGTCGCCGGAGCAAATTCGCGCATGGTCGTTCGGCGAAGTCAAGAAGCCCGAAACGATCAACTACCGGACGCTCAAACCCGAGCGCGATGGCCTCTTCTGCGAGAAGATCTTTGGACCAACCAAAGATTGGGAGTGCCACTGCGGCAAGTACAAGCGGATTCGCTTCAAAGGGATGATCTGCGACCGTTGCGGCGTCGAGATCACGCGCGCCAAGGTGCGCCGCGAGCGAATGGGCCACATCGAGTTGGCCACGCCGGTCAGTCACATTTGGTATCTCAAGGGCGTACCCAGCCGGATCGGCATCCTGCTCGACATGTCGCCGCGCCAGCTCGAGAAGGTTATCTACTTCGCCGCGTACGTCGTAATCGATCCAGGCGACACGACGCTGACCAAGCGCGAAGTGCTCTCCGAACAGAAGTACCGCGAGGCGCGCGAGAAGTTCGGCAACCGCTTCAAGGCCGGAATGGGCGCCGAGGCGATTCGCGAGCTGCTGCGCGATTTGAACCTGCGCCGCCTGCAAGAAGACCTGCGCAAAGAGTTCAAAGAGACGAGCGGGCAGAAGCGCCTTAAGGCGATTAAGCGGCTCGAAGTCGTCGAGGCGTTCCTCGCCAGCGGAAATCGTCCCGAGTGGATGGTGCTCGCCGCGGTGCCGGTCATCGCTCCCGAGCTCCGCCCGATGGTGCAGCTTGACGGCGGCCGTTTTGCGACCTCCGACCTCAACGATCTTTATCGGCGCGTCATCAATCGGAATAACCGCCTCAAGCTGCTGCTCGAGCTCAACGCGCCCGAAATCATCATCAAGAACGAGAAGCGCATGCTGCAGGAAGCGGTCGATGCGCTGATCGACAACGGCCGTCGCGGCAGGCCCGTCACCGGACCGAACAATCGACCGTTGAAATCGCTTTCAGACATTCTCAAAGGCAAGCAAGGACGCTTCCGCCAGAATCTGCTCGGCAAGCGCGTCGACTACTCCGGCCGTTCGGTCATCGTGGTCGGCCCGACCCTGCAACTGCATCAGTGCGGTCTTCCGAAAGAGATGGCGCTCGAGCTCTTCAAGCCGTTCGTGATGAAGAAGCTCGTCGACCGTGGCCTCGCGCACAACATCAAGAGCGCGAAGCGCATGGTCGAGCGCGTGCGCCCCGAGGTCTGGGACGTGCTCGAAGAGGTCATCAAGGAGCACCCGGTCCTGCTCAACCGCGCGCCGACGCTGCACCGGCTCGGCATCCAGGCATTCGAACCGGTCCTCGTCGAGGGCAAGGCGATACATCTGCATCCGCTGGTCTGCACGCCCTACAATGCCGACTTCGACGGCGACCAGATGGCGGTGCATTTGCCGCTCTCTGCCGGCGCTCAGGCCGAGGCGCGCATCTTGATGCTCTCTTCGAACAACATCCTTTTGCCGGCGTACGGCAATCCGGTATCGATCCCGACGCAAGACATGGTGCTTGGCCTCTACTATTTGACGTTCGAGCGCGATGAGTATACCGGTCCGGCGAAGGCGGCGATCACCGAAGACTACGAGCGCTTCGAGCGCACCGCGAATGCGAACGCTCCGACGCCCGATGCTGCGGGTGCGATCCCGACCTTCCACGACGCCAAAGAAGCCGTCATGGCCTATGAGACCAAGCAGATCGGTCTTCAAGAGTGGGTCTACGTTCGCTGGAACGGAGAGCTCATCAAGACGACCGTCGGCCGCGTCATCTTCAATCTGGCCTTCCCCGAACGGTGGAACCACGAGTTCGTCAACCGCATCATCGACAAGGGCGGCCTGAAGAAAACGATCACCGATTGCTACCGGCGGTACGGCAACGCCGAGACGGCGCGTTTCTTGGATGCCATCAAAGACCTCGGCTTCCACTACGCGACGCTTTCGGGGACGACCGTTTCGATTAGCGACGTGATCGTGCCGCAGAAGAAGTACGAGATCGTCGGCAAAGCCCAGGACGAGGTCGACGAGCTGCATCGCCTCTACGAGCAAGGCTTCATCTCCGAGGACGAGCAGTATAACAAAACGATCGATATCTGGTCCAAGGCATCCGACGAGGTTACCAGCGCGATGCAGGCCTCGCAGAACCCGCTCAATCCGGTCTTCATGATGGCGACCTCGGGTGCGCGCGGCTCGATCGCGCAGGTCAAGCAGCTCGGCGGCATGCGCGGGTTGATGTCCGACCCGTCCGGCCGGATTCTCGAGATCCCGGTTAAGGCGTCTCTGAAAGAGGGGCTCACCGTTCTCGAGTACTTCATCTCGACGCACGGCGCTCGTAAGGGTCTCGCGGATACGGCGCTGCGAACCGCAGACTCGGGCTACCTGACGAGGCGATTGGTGGACGTCGCGCAAGACGTGATCATCCGCGAGGAGGATTGCGGAACGAGCAACGGCATCATCGTGAGCGACATCCGCTCGGGCAAAGAGATCATCGAGCCGCTCGCCGACCGGATCGTCGGACGGCGTGCTGCCGATGATGTCCGACTCGATCCGAAGCGTCCGACGACGACGATCGTCGCGCGCGACGAAGAGATCGACGAGGAGAAGGCCAAGGCGCTGATTGACGCCGGCATCGCTGAAGTGAAGATCCGCTCGGTCCTGACCTGCCAGTCGAAGTACGGTGTCTGCTCGCTCTGCTACGGGCGCGATCTTGCGGCCGGCAGCCGGGCCGACATCGGCACGGCGGTTGGCATCATCGCAGCCCAATCGATCGGCGAGCCGGGGACGCAGCTCACGTTGCGCACGTTCCACACCGGCGGCGTCGCGACCGAGGACATCATCACCGGTCTCCCGCGTGTCGAAGAAATCTTCGAAGCACGCAAGCCAAAGGGCCAGGCGACGATCGCCGAGGTTGCGGGAGCGATCAAGTTCGGCGATGAGAAGAACAAGCGCGTCGTCATCGTGGTCGATTCCGCCGGCGAGGAACACGAGTACGACATCCCGCCAGGCACGCACTTAATCGTGCAGGAAGGCCAGCGCATCGAGGTGGGCGAGCAGTTCAACGAAGGCTCGCTCAACCCGCACGACATTCTGCGCGTCAAGGGAGAGACGGCGCTGCAAAACTACCTGGTGCAGGAAGTGCAGAAGGTCTACCGCTCGCAGGGCGTCGACATCAACGACAAACACATCGAGGTGATCGTTCGCTCGATGCTGCGGAAGGTCAAGATCGTCGAAGGCGGCGATACGCCGATGCTGCCGGGGCAGCTGATCGAGGCGGCGCAGTTCCACGAGGCCAACGAACGCATGCGCGCGAGCGGCAAGGAGCTGGCAACGGCCAATCCGGTGCTGCTCGGCGTTACCAAGGCGTCGCTGGCGACGGAATCGTTCCTCTCGGCGGCGAGTTTCCAGGAGACGACGCGCGTGCTCACCGATGCCGCGATCAAGGGCAAGTACGATCCCCTGCTCGGCCTGAAGGAGAACGTGATCATCGGCAAGCTCATTCCGGCCGGCACCGGCATGTCGCGCTATCGCAACGTCGATATCGTGCCCGAAGGACAGGACGTCGATGACGACGGCCGTCCGCGGCACGACTTCGAGATGCCCTACGCGACGATGACCGCCGACGAAGCCGCGCTCGCCGAGGTGATGGGCGGCAACGGGGACGGCATGAGCCGACTGGTCAGCGCATACGAGCGCAACCGCGAACCGCTGACCGTTCAATACGAGGGCGAGGTGGAGCCCCACGCCAACCCGCATGCGTCACCGACAAAGACGCAGTACGACCGTCTCAAGGGGATCAACCCAGAAGATCTCTAGGGCCGCCGGATCGGCCCATCGCAGAAGAAGCCCCGCTCGTGCGGGGCTTCTTGCGTTCGGTCCGGACGGCTAGGTCGCTCCGTGCCTTCTCCGAGGCGCGCCACCGTGCTACGATAGACGCGCTATGAATCGCTACACGCTCGGCGCGTGCGCTTTGGCCGCGATCTTAGCCGGCTGCGGCGGAGGATCGCCAACGGCGCCCGCTCCTTCGAGCGTGGCCGGCCACACCGCGGCCGCGACGCAGGGCAAAATTCAGAACCTGATCGTCATCATTCAATCGAGTCGCAGCTTCGACAATCTCTTTGCTGGATATCCCGGTGCCGATGCGCCGACGCAAGGCTTGACGAGCACCGGATCGTTCGTGCCGCTGAAGCCGATCGCGCTGACGCGCGGCGCGTGCAAGCTCGACGGGACGTACGCCGACTACTTCGACGTCGCCTACGACGGCGGCAAGATGGACGGCTGGAACCTGCTCGACTCGAGCGATCCGCTCTGCCCCTATACGCGCGTCAAACGGAGCGAGACGCGCCCCTACTGGAAGCTCGCGCAGCGATTCGCTTTGGCCGACAAGGCATTTGGGTCGACGCGTTTCGGCGCGTGGGTCGAGCGGCTCTACCTCATCGCCGGGACGACACAGATTAACAAGAATACATACGTGATCGATCCGGTCAACGGCCGGCACGAGGGATGCGACTCACCGCCCGGCACGAAAACCTCGCTGCTCAGGAACGGGCGGGTGGAGCGTTTCCGCGGACCTTTCCCTTGTTTCACGCAGTTTCCGACGATCGCGGACTTGCTCGATCGGGCCAGCGTGACCTGGCGTTTCTACTACGACGCGCGCAGTGAGGTATTGAATCCGTTCGACGCGATCCAGGACGTACGGGAAGGACCGGACTGGACGCGCGACATGAGCGTGCCGGCGACCAACGTACTCGCCGATATCGCAAACGGAAACCTTGCGGCGGTATCTTGGGTCAGTTCTCCGGTCGCTGATTCCGATTACCCCGGCAGAAGCGGCGGTCCCAAGTGGGTCGCCGCGATCGCGGCGGCACTCGAAAAGAGCTCGTATTGGCATCACGCGGCGATCGTTGTGGTCTGGGACAATGCCGGCGATGGTCTCTATTACGACGACGTCCCCCCGCCGCAGCTCGATCCGATGGGACTCGGCTTCCGCGTGCCGATGGTCGTGATCTCGCCGCTGGCCGAGCGCGGGTACGTCTCGCACGTCCAATATGAGTTCGGAAGCATTCTGAAGTTCATCGAGGAGAACTGGAGCCTCGGGAGCTTGGGAGCGACCGACGTGCGGGCAAACAGCCTCGGGGATATGTTTTAGGTGAGGGCGGCCATCGGAGTTGCCTGAGCCAGCGCTCTAAGGAGTAACGGGTCCGCGCGGTCGAGCGGTGACGAGTGAGACGGCGACCATAACCGCAACGTTGACCAAGAGCCCGAGAAAGCCGACGTTGACACCCAACGGCGCGATGCCCAACGCGGCGAGCGGGATCGCGAGCGCGAGTCCCGCAGCGATTCCCGCGCCCACGCCCCAAGCGGTCACTCGGCGCCACAGGAACGTCGCCCAGACGCCCGGCGCAAACTGCGTGATCCCGTTGTAATAGAGCAAGAGGAGCTCGACGACGGTGCGCTGCGCGACGAGCCAGACGAGCAGCGCGAGTAGCGCAACGACCAACACCAGGACGCGTGTGAGCTTCGTGCGCGCCGCGTCGCTGGTCGCCAAGCCGAACGCGTCCCCGGCGACGTTCTTCGTCAGGCTGCTGGCGCCGGCGAGGATGAGCCCGGAGGCCGGGATGAGCGCGGCGAGCGCGCCCGCGCCGGCGACCAATCCCAGAACCCAGGCCGGGTAGTAGTGCTGGACGACGAGCATGAACGATTGGTCGACTGCCGTTCCGGTCAAGCCCGGTTTGATCAATGCAGCGGCCAGCCCGGCGAGGATCATCATGGCCAGAAGCGCCTGATAGAAGGGAAGAAGCATCGCGTTGCGGCGCAGCGCGTCGCCGCTGCGCGCGCTATAGATCGCGTTGAAGCCTTGCGGCCCCATGTAGAAGCCGATCCCCGAGAGCAGCACCGACGAAGCAAACCACACGGTTCCGTGAAACGCGCCGGCGTTGGGAAGAACGAGCATGTGGGGATGCAGCGCGACGAGCCGGTCGAGCATCGCAGCCGGCGATCCGAAGAAGTGGATCGGAATCACGATGCCTGCAAAAAACACGGCGCCGAGAATCATAACGTCTTTGACGACGCTGGCCCACGCCGTGCCGCGCAGCCCGGCGGTGAAGACGAAGAGCGCGAGCACCATGAAGCCGATCGCCACCGCCGCCGTCGCGTCGTACGCCCCGTAGCCCGCGATCCGCAAGAGGATCTGCAGGCCGCTGAGCTGGAGTGCGACGTACGGCACGACCATGACGAACTGCAGGACGGCAACCGAGATTCCCAGCGCCCGGCTATCGAAGCGCGTTTCGAAGAAATCGGCGCCGGTGAGTAGGTTGTGCTCTTTGCCGACGCGCCAGATCGCCGGCGTCAAGAAGTAAGCGATGGCGTAGGCGACCGAACCGTAGGCCATGGCGTAGAGGGCCGGTGCGCCTTGCGCGTACGACAGCCCGGCGATGCCCAGGAAGGTAAACGTGGTATAGGTTTCGCCGGCTTGCAACACCCATAACAAGAGCGTTCCGAAGGAGCGTCCACCGACGATGTATTGCTCGGGGTCCATTTCGACGTGCCGCACGCGGAGTAAGGCGAAGCCAATCGTTCCAAGGACGACGATCGCGACGATGGTGAGGGCGACGAACGCGTCGCTCACCAGCGCCGTTCCAAGCGGCCGATCGTCCAAATGAAGAGGGGCATCGAGAGCACCCACGCGAGTACCCAAAAAAAGAGCAGCGGGAGTCCGAAGATGCGCGGCTCGACGTGATTCGCGAGAGGGATGGCGATCGTCAACGCGAGGATTGGTACCGCCGCGAGGAGTAGCCGCAGCAACGGGCCGGCCTTAAGCGGAGGTCGACTCGGCGTACGCGCAGAGCAGGTTGACGAGCGCCATCTGCTCGGGCGCGTTACAGCGAACCTCGAGCAGGCGGGGCGAACAGACGAGTACGCTCGCGCATTGCGCGCGTGAGATCGCGACGTTCAAGCGGTTTTTCTCGAAAAGAAACTCCATGTCGCGCGGCATGTCGTCTCCGCTCGAGGTCGCCATCGAGTAGAAGACGACCGGCGCCTCCTGGCCTTGGAACTTGTCGACCGTTCCGACGCGAACGCCGGTAAGGCCGGCATCCGCAAGCAACTCGGAGATCAAGCGGCGCTGCGCGTTGTACGGCGCCACGACCAGCGCGTCGTCTTGCGTGAACGCGCGCGGCGGAAAGCCGTTGACGGCGACGGTGCCGGAGAGCAGACTCTTGATGCGGGCGACCACGATAGCGGCCTCTTCGGGCGACTTGCGTTCGCATCCCTGGTGCGCAACGGGGATAAAACGCAGGCCGCTTCCGGCAAGCTCCATCGAATCGACGCGGTTGCCGCGGGTCGTCTCGTCGGCGTGCAGCCGTCCCTCGTAGACGCTCTCGGAGATGAAAGCGCAGATTTCCGGATGCATGCGGTACGAGACGTCGAGAAAAATGCCGTGTCGCTCGTCGATCGTTTCGGCGTCGCCGAGCAGGTGCTGGAGAATCGAACGCTCGGTACCCACCGGGTGCGAGGCTTGCGAGACTTGCTTGAGCTGGAGCGGATCGCCGAGCAGGACGATATTGCGCGCCGCCAGTGACGAGCCGAGCGCGTCAGCCAGCGAGACTTGTCCGGCCTCGTCGATGAAGAGGTAGTCGTATTTGCCTACGAGTGCTTCGTCGCACCAGGCGAAGGCGGTGCCCGACGCGAGTTGATGTTCGTCGCCGGCGAGCGCGTCTCGCTCGTTGCTGCTCGCGACCATCGGCTCCGCCAGCTTGGAGCAGAACCGCGAATCCTCGGTCTGTTTGCTTGATTTATGGACGCCGGCGAAGCGTACGCCGCGCTCGAGGGCTGTAGCTTCGACCTTCCCGAGCAGCGTATGAATCGCTCGATGCGCGGTCGAGAGGATGCCGACGCGCTTGCCGGCGGCGAGCAGATCGACGATTGCGTGCGCGCCCTTGGTGCTCTTTCCCGAGCCGGGCGGCCCTTGGACGAAGAGAGCGCTCGAGTCGAGGGCCGCGATGCGCGCCGAGATGGCGCCGGCGCCGACGTCGGCCGGCTGCACGATGCCATTCGGCGGAACGTCGCGCAGCCTCGGCGGCCGAACGAGCAGCAGATCGCTCGTTGCGGGGTGCTTTATGCCGAGAGCGTCGTCGGCATAAAGCTGCGCGGCGCGTTCGATCGCCGCACGCTGGGGGTTGGTCGGCAGCGGCTTACCGGGAATCAGCGCGCGCAGGCTTTCGGGTGGGATCGCGGAGTTGAGCTTGAGTTCCAGCGTGCGGGCCGCGTCATCGACCTTGATCAGCTCGCCGGCGCCTTTTCCGCTGTGCGGGTCGACCGGCTGACGGTCGAGATGGTGCTCCTGACGCGGGAAACGGAACGTCAGCACCGCGTTGCGATCGGTCTGTTTCACCTTATACGATGGTATTTCGGGCGCGAAAGCGAGACCGCCGATTGCCTCGTGATCGCGTTCTTCGAGCTCGTTTGGGTTGGCAAGGCGGTCGAAATACTTCCACCAAGCCGGCTTTGCTTCGCGGCGGTGATACGAGAGCAGATGGCCGAGCAGCCAGCGGGCGCGCACCGTTTCGGCCGCATTGCTCAACTCTTCGGCCGAGTCGATCGGCGGAAGGCCTTCGAGCAGCCGATTCTCGAGCAGGGTGCGCTCCGGCTCTTCGGGCGGCGCCTCGCCGTTGATGGCAGCGCGCCAAGGGATGGGCTGCGCGAGCGAGATGTTGAGCTCCTCGCGCCGTTCTAACAGCCACTCGCGCAGGGCAAACGTCGACCGGCAGTCGTCGTCGTTGTAGCGCTGGATATCTTGCAGCAGCGCGTCGTCGCGCGTCGAGAGCCAGGTTTCGAACATGACGATCGAGTCGTCGCCGCCCTTGGTCTCGGTCTCGCGGCGCATCTCGTAGAACGCCTCAACCTTCTTGAGGGAGTAACTCGGCTGCGAGATGCGCAGCGACTGCCGAACCACCGGAAAGAGATCGACGAAGAGCCCGCTGCGAAGAAAATCGTCGAGCAGATCGCCGCGCGACGCAAACTGGCCGGCGAGCCGTTTGAGCGCGCTCGGCTCGTAGGAGGCGTAGTGGTAGACGTGCATCTGCGGATACGCCTCGCGGCGGCGGGAGCAGAAGTCCATGAACGCTTCAAAGGCTTTGCGCTCTGCGAGAGGATCGGTCGCCCACCACGCGCGATAACGACGCTCGTCGGGTAGGTAGGCGCCGAAGAGATACTCGAGTTTGCGGTCGGGGCGATAGAGCGGGTCGCCTTCGATATCGAAGAAGACGTCGCCGGACGCCGGCGGCGGCAGCTTGTAGAAGCCGTCGCCTTCGGCCAGTGGCCGGCGGAATTCGTAGAAATAGCGGACTCGGGCGCCGTTGCCGGCAGATGCCAGGCGCTGGCGGTGTTGCAGCGCCGCCTGAGCGCGCAGATTGAGAAAGGTGCTCTCGCTCATGCCGTGCGGGCGATGCTCGTCAGGGGCATGCGCGAGCGCCGCGACCGATCCGATGCCGGCCGCAACGAGGCGCTCGATCTGATCGCGGCGCATCCAGGCGACGATGCTGAGATGATCGTCTTGGTCGCGTTGGCGCTCGCAGACCGTCTGCCAACGGCAGATCGCGCAGTGTGCGCAAACGTTCGGATAGGTTTCGCGAAGAACGCCGATGCGTTCGAGAAACGAACGCTTGAGGCGCCGATAATACGCCGCGTAATCCGAGAGCAGGAAGCGCTGCTCGCTGCCGCTGCCTAGCACGATCGAGGCGTACTCGGGCGGAGTGCCGGTGATTCGCGCCACGTGCTCGCTGTAGTTGCAAAGCTGGACGAGGAAGTACGTCTTGGCGTGCAGCGCGAGCTTGGTGTCGATGACTTCGTAGTTACAGCCGAGACGCGCGGACGGCCGCTCGACGCGGCGTAGAAAATCGGCCCGGCCGAGGAACTGACCGTCGAAGAAGGTCGGCTGATAGATTATCCGGGCTCCCGACTCCATCGCCTCGCGGGTGGCGGCGTCGGCGCGGCGCAGCCCGTCCATGGTGTTCTCGGGGGGATCGAAGGCGACCATAGCCGCGCCATGCTGCGCATGGAGGCTCTCGAAGTAGCGCCGCTCGTGCTCCTCACCCTTCGACGCCAAGAGCGCGGTGGTCGCGTCGGCTTCGGGGCGGACCAGCTCGCCGAGCGACGCGCGCCGCTCCAACTCGGTGAGATGTTCGCACTCAAGAAAATCGTTCAGGTCGGAGGCCGAATAGATCGGCCGCCCGTCGATGCGTTGCACGGGCCTAGGTTAGCCGAGCGGCGTGCCATATGCCTGGCATTTGGGGAGGAGCTTTTTAGAGCGGGGGCCGCGAAGTACCGCCGGCTAAGGAGCAAGCATGCAGCAACGCCGTTCGTACCTCGGCCCGATTATCGTGGTGGCTATCGCCGCGATCGTCCTCATCTTCGTCGCGACGACGTACAACTCGCTGGTAACGCTGGGTCAGACGGTCGACGCGCAGTGGGGGCAGGTCCAGAACGTCTATCAACGGCGCACCGATCTCATCCCCAACTTGGTCGCCACCGTCAAGGGAGCCGCCAACTTCGAGTCGAGCACCTACGAGGCCGTCGCCAAGGCCCGCGCGAGCGTCGGCCAGCTCTCGCCCGAGGTGGTCCAGAACGCCGTCAACAATCCGCAAGACTTCGCCCGATACGCCCAGGCGCAAGACCAGCTCGGCTCCGCGCTCTCGCGGCTGCTGGCGGTCGTGGAGAACTACCCGCAACTCAAGGCCACCGAAAACTTCCAAACCCTACAAGCGCAGCTCGAGGGCACCGAGAACCGAATCGCTTACGAGCGCAAGAAATACAACGATGTCGCGCGCGCGTTCAACACCAAGCGCGATACCGTCCCGACCGTCTTTATCGTAGGGCTCTTCGGAAGCCGCTTCAACGAAAAGCCCTACTTCCAAGCGCAGCCCGGCTCGGAGAAAGCGCCGGTCGTGAACTTCTCGCCGTGACGCGCGAAGAACGCGCTACGATCGCTCACGCCATCACCGGCGCCGAGGAGGGAACCACCGGGTGGATCGCCGTCCGTGTCATCCCCGATCGATCGGTGGACGCGTTCGAACGCGCCAAGCGAGAGTTCGAGCGGGTCGGGCTGCACCGCCATCCGCACGCGAATGCAGCGTTGATTCTGGTTGCGCCAAACGCGCGTGGGTTTGCCGTCATTGGCGGCCGCGCGCTGCACGAGTGCGTGGGCGATCCCTTCTGGCAAAGCGTCGTCGATGAGAGCCGGCCGTACTTCGCGCGCGGAGCGGTGAGCGACGGCATCGTTCATGCGGTCGGACGGCTCGGCGAGGCGTTTCAGGCCCACTTCCAGCAGACCGACGGAGAGAGCGCCGAGTGATCCGGCGTCGCGGATCGATCCTGCTGGCGGCAATCGTGCTCGCCTTGTCGTTGCCGGCGCTCGCCGACGATTTCAAGATTCCGCCGACGCCCGACCGTCGCGTCACCGACAATGCGGGCGCACTTTCGAGCAGCACGCACAGCGCGCTCGCCGACGAGCTCGCCGCCTACGAAAAGGCAACCGGCCACCAAGTGATCGTCTGGATCGGCGATACGACCGGCGACGTGCCGCTGGAGACGTGGACGACCGAGACGGCGGACCACTGGAAGATTGGGCGGCGCGGCCACGACGACGGTGCGGTGCTCTTTCTTTTTATGAAGGACCACAAGGTGCGCATCGAGGTCGGCTACGGGCTCGAGGGCTCGCTGACCGATGCCGACGCCCACCGGATCGTTGCCGACGTGATCGTTCCTCGGATGAAGGCCGGCGATACCGACGACGCCGTTTCGAGCGGCGTGGCGGCGATGCTCAAGACGATAACGCCTGCGTATGCGGGGGTCACGCCACCTCCGCAGGAGGCGTCGCAAGCGGTGAGCAGCGGCGTCGGCATCTTCCTCTTTGCGGTGATCGGCCTCTTCTTTGCATTTCTGATCTTTATGGTTGTAATGCAAGTAGTCGGCGCGGTCCGCTACGGCTTTCTCGTGATGCGGGAAGGGCCGAAGGCCGCGAAGGCCGATATGCGCCGCTGGTGGTTTTGGGGAAGCAGCGGCTTCGTGGGTGGATCGTCGTCGTTCGGCGACAGCGGTGGCGGCGGCTTTGATAGCGACAGTTTCTCGGGAGGCGGCGGCAGCTTCGGGGGCGGCGGCGCTTCGGGCAGCTGGTAGCCGTGCATGCGTTGCTCCTCGTAGCGACGCTGAGCTACGACGTGCTGATCTCGGCCGGCCACGAGGGGCGTCCGGCGAGTTGCGCGCGCTTCCCACAGCACCACTGCAACCTGGGGGCGCGCGACGAGCGCGCCTGGACGCCGATCGTCGCCGATGCCGCGACGCAGATTCTGCGCCGTCACGGCGTGACCGTCGCGCGGCTGCCGGCGGACTTCGATGGGACGTATCGCGTTGGCGCAGCGGTCTTCATTCACTTCGACGGTTCCGAACCGCCGTGCCAAAGCAGCGCCTCGATCGGCTATGGAAAGAAGACGGATACCGCGGCGGCAGAAGCTTGGCGCGCCCTCTACGGCCGGTACTGGCCCTTTGGCTTCCAGCCCGATGACTTTACGATCGGTCTGCGGGAGTATTACGCGTATCGGCAGGTCGAGGCGGGCGCCGGCGCGCTGGTCCTCGAGCTCGGCGAAATCACCTGCGCGAACCAGCGCGCGTGGCTCGCTCCGCGGTTGCAATGGGAAGGTGCCGTGATAGCGCACTTTCTGAGCGAGCGCATCGGCAAAGGCAACGTGCCCGACCCCGGACGATATAACGCAGGGCAATGATTCGAACCCTCCAAGGCAACGATCGAGACGACGGCGGCGTGTTCGCGCCGGTCGCCCGTGGCCGCCTGGTAGAACGCTTGGCCGCCTCGGCCAACTATCCGATTGCGCTTCTGATCGCGCCGGCGGGGTACGGCAAATCGGTCGTGCTGCGGCAGTATCTCGCGACGCTCGAGGAGCCCTACGTGCGGTTCGCGCTAGGCGAGCACGCAACGCTGCTGAGTTTCTTGCGCGGTCTCGCCGAGGCGTTTCGCGAAAGCGCGCCGCACGCGATCACCGCGCTGGCCGGTGCGTACGAGCGCGCCACGGCCTCGCCAAAGCGCAGCCCCGAACTCGCCCGCTGGATGCACGCGCACGTGGAGTCGTTTTGCGGCGTCGTCGTGATCGATGATTTACACGTGGCCGACGGCGACCCGGAGGTTGCGCAGTTTCTGACGGCGCTGATCGAGCGCACCAAGGGGCGGATCCGCTGGATCGTGGCCTCTCGCGCGACCACGGGACTTCCGGTTGGAACGTGGCTTGCTTATCGCGATGCCGATCTCACGGTCGACGAACGCGATCTCCGCTTTACACTCGACGAGGCACGAGAGGCTGCCAACGCGCTTGGGCTCTCGATCCGAGACGAGGAGCTCAGCGACCTCCTCGCATTAACCGAGGGCTGGCCGGCCGCGATGAGCTTCGCGCTGCGCACCTCGACGCGCTCGTCGGATCTGCGCAATATCTCGGCCCTCACGCGGGAGATGATCTACCGATTTCTTGCCGAGCAGGTCTACACGGCGCTCGACGCCGAGGAACGGGCCTTCCTGGAGGTCGCGATTGCGCTTCCGGCGATCGACGTCCGCGTCTTAGAGAGCGCCGGTTTCGATCGCGCCCTGACGATCGTCGAACGCCTGCGCGAGCGAACGGCGTTCATTTACGAGGAGTCGGCTGGCGTCTATCAGTGCCATGACCTGTTCCGCGAGTTTCTGCGCCACCAAGGCAAGTTGGGCGGGAAGCGGGCGCAGCAGCTCGTGCACGAGCGGGCCGCGCGGGCTCTCGAAGCCGGCAGCGACGTCGAACACGCCATCGTTTCGTATTCCCTTGCCGGCTCGCAATCCGACATCGTCCGCCTGCTGGAACGCCATGGCTTCGATCTGCTGGAGCGGGCACGCGGCGACGTCGTCGCCCGGGCCATTGAAGCCCTGAATGATGAGACACGCCGCACTAACGCCACCGTTCTGGCGCTGCACGGCTCTCTGCAAGCGATTGCCGGAAAGTTTGCCCGAGCCGAGTCGC
>JBARBD010000221.1:0-6461 GCA_049792675.1 Vulcanimicrobiaceae bacterium
TTCAACTGCCCCGAGTTTGCAGCCGGCGACTACTATAGCCGCCCGGTTGCGAACGCGCCGGTCGATCCGAACAGCGATCGGTACATCCAAGCGGCGATCGCGGCGGGAAACACCAGCGAGTTTTGGATCGCCGCCAAGCCGGCCCACTACATCAACGTCGCGCAGAGCAGCACGCGGATGTACCGCGTGCGGCCGAAGGTTGCGTACCATTCGTTCGACGTGCCCTATCCGTGGAGTCCCGATTTCAAGATCGAACCGCTGAGCGACGCGCACGCGATCGTGGTGCAAGACGGCACGTGCGACCTCTACGAAACCTACAACACCACCTTTGCCGCCGGCGTGCTCTCGGCGTACAGCGGAGCGCATTGGAACCTCTACCGCGCGTTCGCGCCGCTGCCGCCGGGGAACCCGTCGGCGATGGCGTCGGGTCTCTCGCTCTACGCGGGCATGATTCGCTGGGAGGAGGTCGCGTCCGGCGCGATCGACCACGCGTTGAACTGGGCGGCGCCGGCGGGCACCGTTTCGCAGTGGAGCTTCGTGCGCCCGGCGAGCGACGCCGAAGGCATCCCGTTCAAAGGCAGCAGCCCCTACCGGCTGCCGTACGGCGCGCATCTCCGCCTGAAGGCCTCGTTCGACATCTCGCGATTCGGACCGCAGAGCCGAGCGATCGCGCGCGCGATGAAGACGTACGGCATCTTTCTCGCCGACACGGCAAAGCAGAACTCGCTCTACAACGCGATGCCGCTGACGGGGTCGAACGCTTGGAAATCGTCGGATCTCGCCGCGCTCGGCTCGATCCACATCTCCGACTTCGAGGTGCTTTCGCTTGGAAAGACGCAGCAGGTGCCGGGCCACTAGGCCCGCGCGCGCTTAGTGCCCGGTGATCGCTTTGGCGACGATCTCGATCAGCATCGCGCCGGGCACCAGGAGCAGCTGCGAGAGGAACAGCCCGAGCACGGCGGTGAGAGAGAGCCCGGCGACGAGCGCGCGCACGTCTTGCACCGTGCGCTCGCCGCGCACCGCGCGATCGGTGATCATGGCCGACATCGGGTCGACGACGATGTTGTACGCGATCGTGGCGAAACCATTGACCAAACCGCTGGAAAGCAGCGCCGTGCGCGCGGCTTGCGGATAGAGCACGCTCGCGTACGCGGCCGCGACGATGCCGATGCCATAGACGGCGGTCACGAGCACGTTGAGGACGAGGATATCTTTCGGGATATTACGGAACGGAAGGTCGCGCAGCCGCGTCGCGATGCCGAACTTGACCTCCATGAAGACCGCGACGATCGTCGACGGACGGAAGAGCCCGAGCGCCGCCTTCGGCACGCTTCCGTTGCGCTCGAGCGAACGGATCGCCCGCAAGTAGAGCATGACGAACGTCGGAACCGCGAGCGTTCCCAACACCGCGCCGCCCGTTCCGGCGAAGACGATCAGGCGCAGCTGCCATTGATAACCGGCCAACGACGTAAGAGCTGCGCGATCGGAGAGCGCGCCGAGCACCGGCGAATAGAGCATCTGCGCGAAGCGGCTGCTCGTCGCGAAAATGTTGAAGAGCGAGATCGCCGTGGCGACCCGGCCCGAACGCGCGCCGGCAAGGCGAGCGGCATAGGCCGAGATCGCCAGCGCTTGGACGACGCAGTTGAGGACCATGGCGAGCACGAGCTGCCATTGCCAAAATCCGTGACCCGACAAGGTTTCGCCAGCATATCATCGCGGCGCGGCCCCCGATGAGGGGCGAAGGCCCCTGCGGCTGAGACCTTCGCTTCTCGTCGGTAGAACCACCGGGCGCGTATACTCTCGTTAGAGCATGGCCATCACGACGACATCAACGCTCGCGCCTCGTGTGGTGCTGGGCGTATTAGCCACGCTGGCAGGCGCGAGCGTCATCTTACTGCTCGTTTTCGGCGTCAGCCCGGCAGCGCTGGCCCTCGTATGCTTGGCGGCGGGACCGATCGGGCTCTACGTCGCGTACAAACGCCCGCTCGACTTTCCGCTCGGGCTCTACATGCTGCTGATTCCGTTCGACAATCTGCTGGGAACCGGCTCGTTCGGAACGCTGACGAAGCTGCTCGGCATGGTCTCCGGAGCGTTCTTGCTGCTCTGGGTCGTGCGCCATCGGCGCCTCGCGATCACCGGGCGCGCCGTCGTCGTCTTGCTCGCGCTCGTGGTGTGGATGTTTGCCAGCGCCTTTTGGGCGATCGACCAGGGCGCCGCGCTGCAGATCATGGCGACGTATGCCGGCTTGATGGGCCTCTACGTCGTCCTCACGATGATGCCCGTATCGCCCGCTCAGTTTAGAACATTGCTGCTGCTGGTTGTGGCAGGCGCGGTCTGCGCCGCCCTTTATGGGATCCACGCCTTCTACCAGAATCCGAGCTTCGCGCAAGAGAGTCCGGATACGATGCGCATGATCATCCAGGTCGGCCAGAACTACATCGACCCGAATCACTTCTCCGACGCGCTGCTCTTCCCGATCGCGATCGTTACGATGTGGGGGCTGCGCGCGCGCCGGATCGTCGCGAAACTTCCGTGCCTGGCTGCCTTGGCAATCTTCGTCACGGCGATCCTCTACAGCGGTTCGCGCGAAGGCTTGACCGCGATGCTGGTGATCGCGACGTACTACTTCTGGCGTTCGCGCTATCGCTTGCAGCTGGCGCTGGGCGCCTTGGCGATCGTCACGACCGCGGCCACGACCCAGACTTCCGTGTGGCTGCGCTTTTCGACCGCGCTTGCGACCGGCGGATCCGGACGCACGTCGATCTGGGCGGTGGCGGTCGAAGCGGCGAAGCATCGCCTCCTGCAAGGATACGGCGTTGGAAACTTCACGCAGGCCTTCGACCTCTTCTATCTCGGCGTCCACCAGCCGTACCCGTACGGTTGGGAGAGCCCGGCGCACAACCTGGTGCTCCACTATCTGGTCGAGCTCGGCGTCGTCGGGATCGGGCTCATCGCCGCCTTCTTCGTCTTCTCGTTTCGCTCGCTGCGCGAGATCAAAGTCGGAAGCGAGCTCTACGACTACCGCGTGATGATGGAAGCCGCGCTGATCGCGACGGCGGTCGTCTCGATGACGATCGACCTCTTCACCTATAAGTATGCCTGGCTGGTCTTCTCGATGATCGCGTTGCTCCGCAACGCCGCGGCCAGCTATCAGAGCGCGCCGATGCGCGCGACCAACTCGTCCATGATACCGGCTCTATCGGCGCGCTTCTCGACCCGCGCTCTCCCCGACTCGCCGAGCGTACGAAGCTCGGTCTTGCCCAGCAGCGCGAGCTGACGCAGCGTCGCCGCCAGCGCCGGCGCGTCCCCGGGCGGCGTGCAGAACGCGCCGAGCGAGGCGCCTTCCCGCTTCGCTTCGCCCTCGGCAACGATGACGACGGGACAGCCGACCGAGAGCGAATCGTAGAGTTTGGTTGGGATGCTCTCCTCGATGCCCTTGCGCAACGGGATGATAGATACGTCGGCGTCGGCAACCATCGTCATCGCGTCGCGCCGCGGCACGCTTCCCTTGATCACGACGTTGCGGACGCTTTCGTTGCGCACGCGCTCGTCGAGGCGGCCGCGCTGCGCGCCGTCGCCGACGATCTCGATGGTGATGGCATCGGTCGCGACCAGGGCTGCGGCGTCGACCAGGACGTCGACGTCGGTCGTCAGCCCGAGGTTGCCGGCATAGATCGCCGTGAAGCCATGGCTTGCGTTGCCGTTTCCGTTGCTCTGCGACGGCGCGGCATCGAATCGTTCGGCGGCGTTGCGCGCGAGGACGAGTCGCGACGGGTCGACGCCGCGGCTTCCGATCTGGGCGATCGCCGTCGGCGTGACCGCGACGACCAGGTCGGCGCGGTGATAGAGCCGGCGCACCAATCGCTCGACCGCGCGAACGGCGAAGCTGTTCGCTTTCCAGACGCCCATCTGCACGGCGATGTCGGGGAAGACGTCGCGAACGTCGACGACGAACTTTGCGCGGTGCGCCCAGGCCGCGACGAGACCTGGTATCGCGACCGAGATCGGCGGCGAGCTGATCAGGACGACGTCGTAGCGCTCCTTCGAGGTCAGCGCATAGAGCGATGACGCCAACGCGGCCGTGAGCCAGTGCAGCGCCCGGCTTCCGGGCATGCCCGGCACCAAGACCGAGAAGAGCCGCACGATGCGCACGCGGCCCTCGCGCTCGACGCGCACGAACGGACGCTGACCGTCGGCGAAGCGCCCGCGTGGAAACGACGGGAAGCTCGTGAGCACGGTGACGTCGTGCCCGGCTTTGGCAAGCGCGGTAACGAGCGACGCGACGCGCGTCGCGCCGGCGCCCGGCTCGGGCGGATAGAAGTGCGTGATGAGCAGGGCTTTCACGTGTGGGCGCCTCCCAGCACCGTATCGCGTCCGAGGAAACGATCGGGTAAACTCTGCAGCGCCGCGCCGATGACGCGCGCTCGCGACTGCGGCCGTTCGATATAGGAAGCCCACCGGCGCGCGGCGTGCTCGAAGGCCGGCTCGTCGAACATCTCGGCGAGCACGCGCATCTGCGCGATGTGGAACTGATGGTACTTCAGCGTCGCGATGTGGGGCTGATCGCCGGCGCTCAGCAACAGGCTGTAGCGCGTCCACCAGCCGGTGTCGAAGCGGCGCAGCCATCGCCGCAAGGTATCGGCGCACTCCTCGACGTTACGTTCCAGCCATCGGTCGCCGCTCGTACGCCAGAGTTCCCAAATGCCCCAGAGCGCGAAGATACAGCCGTTGAGAACGTGCGGCGCGTATTCGTTGGCGATCTCTTCGAAAAAGACGTCCGGCCCGTCGCGCCAGACGACACCGCCGTGGGCGATGTCGTGCCGGAACGGCTGCGCGGCGCGCTGCGCGGCGTCGGCGTACCCCTGCGACGGTTCCAAACCATGCGCGCGCAGGAGGACCGAGATCGCTTCGCCCTGCGCCATCGCCGACGTCCAACCGGCTTGGGCGCCGTACTTCGTCCATGGAAACTCGAAACGGTAGAGCCCCGGCGAATCCCCGTCCTGCTGATGATCGCGCAGCCACGCGGCTTGCGCAAGCACGTCGGTGCGAGCGACCGCGTCGCCGCCATCGAGCCAGACGCCGTAGCGATGCAGTGCGAACTGTGCGATGCGGATCGGATGGTACGCCCGCGAGGGATCGCTCAGGAGCACGCCGCGCGCGTCGAACGGCGCGTCGGTCCAATCCTCACCGTAGACGCCGTGCCCGGGATCCCACTCGACGAAGTATCGGCCTTCGCCCGGATGCGAGAGGCCGGAGACCGAGTAGGGACGCCGGTGCGTCCACGTCAGCGGAAAGCCCAGCGCGAACCGGCGCAGCTTCATTACGCTACCGCCGCGCTCATCACGCGCGAGTTGAACGGCCGGCCGAGCACGTAACACTCGAAGCCGCGTCGCTTCCAATCCTGCGTATCGAAGAACTTCCGGGTGTCGACCAGGCGCGGCCGGCGCATCAGCCGGGCCATCTCGCCCGGGCGAATCGTCCGGAACGCGGCGTGCGGCGTGATCAGTACGAGCGCGTCGGCGCCGGAGACCGCCTCTTCGAGCGACGCGCAGAGCGGGCGCGCGAAGCGCGTGACCAGCGGGTCGTAGACGGCTGTGGTGTAACCGCGATCGCGAAGCAGCGCGTCGATCGCCGCCGTCGGGCTCTCGCGCGCGTCGTCGACGTCGGCCTTGTAGGCCGCGCCCAGCAGTGCGATCTTGCTTCCGCGCGCGGGATCGACCAGCTCGGAGATGCGCCGCACGATGCGGTACGGCATGCGGTCGTTGACGCGCCGGGCCGATTGAATCAGCTCGGTGACGACCGGATTGGCGTCGGAGAGAAAGTGCGGATCGACCGGGATGCAGTGACCGCCCACGCCCGGCCCCGGCTGGAGAATGTCGACGCGCGGGTGCTTGTTCGCAAGCGCGATCGTCTCCCAGACGTCGACGCCCAGCTCCTCGGCGAAGACGGCCAGCTCGTTGGCGAAAGCGATGTTGACGTCGCGGTAAGTGTTCTCGACGACCTTTACGAACTCGGCGACCGGCGTCGAGGTCAGCGCGATCTCCCCCTCGCAGAACGACGCGTAGAGCGCGCGCACGATCTCGGCGTCGCGCGGCGTGCGTCCGCCGACGACCCGCGGGTTCGTCCGCAACTCGGTCATGATCGCGCCCGGAATGACGCGCTCGGGGCAATGCGCGATGTGAAACTCGTCGACCGATTTGCTGGCGTCGTCGAGGGCGCGCTCGAGGATGCGTTCGGTGGCGCCCGGAGGGACGGTCGATTCTAGGACGAGGATCGCTCCCGGTTCGGCGACCGCCGCGACGGCGGCGGCGCCCGCCTCCACGAAGCTCAAGTCGGGCTTGCCCTCATGGGTCGGCGTCGGGAGGCACAAGATGTATGCCTCGGCGGTCGGGACGCGGTCGACGACGTGCAAGCGGTTCGACGCGAGCGCTTCGGCGACGGCCAGGCGCACGGGCTCTTCC
>JBARBD010000222.1:0-9819 GCA_049792675.1 Vulcanimicrobiaceae bacterium
GGTGGGCTGACCTGCCGAGCGCGCCTGGCATAGCTTGCGACGGGGCCGACCCGAGGCTTGGACTGCCCGGGGAAGAGCACGCCGGCACAACGGCAACGGCAAGCATCGCTCCGAGCAGGCGCCGAAATGTTAAGGAACCACGAAAATCGCGAAGTCTTTTCATAAACGCGAACCTCATACGAGAAGCGCTGGGGCATCCTCATCATACCACGCTTCGGCCCAAGGCCGCCGATCACGGCGGCGGGATCGCATCGAGAAAGCGGGCCTGCTGGACTGCAGGCCCGCGTTCTCTCGCGCCAAGCCGATCGCTTTTATCTACGTGTTACAGGCGCCTTGTGGACTCGTGAAGGTTCCCTCGAATGAGAACAACCCGCCGGTACCGGTAGATGGCGTCCGAAAGAACCATGAGAAGAACGCCAGCTCCTGCGGGTTGTAGCTGAAACCATTGTAAATTACCGTAAAGTTTGTTCCGGAGAGCGGGTCGCCGACTTCGAGGTTGCTCTGGCAACCTCTAACCTCGCCGACGTGGCCCCACGCTGGGGTCCAGTTGTGAACGAACGGATCGTTCAACAGCTCACCTAGCTCGTGGGTGAGTACGCCAATGTCTCCGTAATTTTTGAAGAGGCTGCCATCATCGAAATATGAGCCGACGGCGAACGTTTGTAGGCCGCCGCCCTTCCCCTTCTTACGCTGATAGGCGCCATGAAATCCAAGGGTGCAACAGCCGCTGGGGTCGCTTACCAAGATATTATACGTAAAAACGACGGCCGCTTGTGTTGATACTGAATATTCATTAATCAAGGGATCGATCATTCTGTAGTATTCACTTGCCTCGATTTTGCCAACTCGGTGGCTCACGTGCGCTGTATCGTTGCAGACGCCGGCCATCGTCGTCGCGTCGGCCGGAGCATTGACGTCGACTACCGTCGCCTTCGCACCCGCCTTCAACACGGTGTGATAGTTCTGACCCTTGAGGATGGTCCAAAACTCCGCACGCTGAAAAGCATCATTAATTTGCGTTACTCCGACGTCCACGCCGTTTGAGACCAAGTCCGTGGGGACAAAATTTGGGCCTTTGAAGAACCGATTTTCTATCGAAACCGTATCGTTGCAGCCGGGCTTGGTTGGATCCAGTACCGTCCCGTCGGGAAAGGTCACGCGCAGCACGATCGGCGCATACAAAACGTCGGTCGTCGAGTCGCTTTGCTGCGGATCCGCGCCGGCGATTCGGTAGGAGTACGTGTTGCCATCGAGTGGCGATTTGACGGTTCCCTTGTAGAACGGGATCGTCATAGCACCAGGTTGCTGCGCGTCGAGGGCCGCAAAGTCTATCTTGCCCGGCGACAGCGCCTTGAATTTCGGGACCCAGTGATGGATTTCGAAAATGCTCTTGCCGCCCGGAGTCGCGACGGGGGTGTAGCGGCCTGAGGGACGCGCGGATTGGCTCTGGATGGCGGGTGCCGTACTTTGCGGCAACGAGCCGCCGCAGCCGGCAAGCATCGCCGCGGCAGATCCGGCAAGGACGGCGCCAGGGCTGATAAATGTTAGCGCGAGGCATGCAGAACGTATAAGATGACGCATGGTGGGGAATGCTCCTTTTCTGCTGATATGAACGGCTCACGCCGTCAAAGCAATCATGCCGTGGTATCGCGGGCGGGCGTAACCCACATCTCTACAACCGACCCGCACGATACGGGCGCTACCGGGGTGGGGTGCCGCTCCGAGCGGCGCGAAGACAGCAGCCGCGTGGAAAACCGGGGGCGCCTAACCGGCTCGGATTTCGGGGCGCTTCTGCGGCGGCATCGGCTGGCGGCCGGGCTCTCGCAAGAGGCCCTCGCGGAGCGCGCCCGGATGAGCACCGGCGGGATCGGCGCCCTCGAGCGGGGCGATCGACGCACGCCACAGCGCGAAACGCTTGCCCTTTTAGTCGGCGCGTTGGCCCTCGACGACGGGGAACGTGAGGCGTTCGTGGCAGCGGCAGTGCACTCGGGGCTGCCGCGCCGAATCGGAGGCGCTTCGGTCATGGCCGGCCCCTGGGCCGACAAGGCAGATTCCAATCTGCCGCTCGCACTAAAGAGCTTCTTCGGCCGAGAAACAGAGCTCCAAGAGATCGGCGACCTCGTACGCAAACATCGGCTCGTTACGCTCACCGGCGTCGGCGGACTCGGCAAAACTGAGACGGCGTTACGGGTCGGGCGGCAGCTAAATGATAGGGCCGGCACGCCAGTCTGTTTCGTCACCCTCGCTCCGCTAAGCGATCCAGCGTTGGTCGTTACCGCGGTTGCGTCGGCGCTTGGCGTGCACGAGGTACCGAATCGTCCGCTGCTCGAGACGCTTGTTGCCTATATTAAGAACAAAACACTCCTGCTGATTCTGGACAATTGCGAGCACGTCATTGAGCGGGCCGCGGACGTCGCCGAGGCCATTCTGCGCAGTTGCGTGGACGTGCGGCTTCTCACAACCAGCCGCGAACCGCTGCGAGCCGGGGGCGAGCAGAGCTATCGCCTGCCTTCACTGAACGTTCCCGCGCCGGAAACAGCTTCTCAAATTAGAGCGAGCGACGCTAGCGCGTACGCCGCGATCTCGCTCTTTACCGACCGAGCTCGCGCCGTAGACCACCGCTTCGCCGTAACGGACGAGAACGCGCCGGCCATCGTCGAGCTATGCCGGCGCTTGGACGGCATTCCGCTGGCCATCGAGCTGGCCGCCGCCCGCGTCAGTCAGTTCTCGGCTAAAGGACTCGCGGAAAAGATCGACGATCGCTTTCGCATTCTCGCCGGCGGTGCACGGACGGCCGCACCGCGCCAGCAGACGATGCGCGCGACGATCGATTGGAGTTACTATTTACTCTCTGCCCAGGAGCAGCGCGTGTTCGAACGTCTTTCAGTTTTCGCCGGAGGCTGCACCCTCGAGACGGCAACAACTGTTTGCGCGGATGAAGAGGCGGTGGAGGGCGACGTGCTCGATCTGCTCTCGTCACTGATCGACAAGTCGATGCTGGCAATTAATTTCGAGGCAGACGAGCCACGTTATCACCTCTTGGAGTCCTTTCGGCATTATGCGCGCGAGAAGCTCGTCGAACGCGGTGATCGAGAGGCCGCATGGCGTCGGCATGCGTTTGCGTATCTTGCGCTGGCCGAGCGAATCGATGACGCATACTACACCCAAGAGGCGACATTCCTCGCGCTAGGCTATGCAGAGCTGGACAACTGGCGCGCGGCACTCCACTTTGCGTTGGTCGACGGCACCGACGTACTCTTGGGGCAGCGCTTGGTGGCCGCACTGAGCGCATTATGGGTAAGTCTTGCCCCTGTTGATGGGCGCCGCTGGCTGGTACGAGCGCTCGACAGCGTGGATGAGCGAACGCCAACGAGCGTTCTCGCAAAGCTTAACTGCGTCGAGGCGCAAATAGCCGATGCGCTTGGCGAGTTCGAGGCGTCGCTTGCGAGCAGCGACAATGCGATCGCGCATTACCGCAGCATAGACGACCCGCTTGGCGTCGCCCGCGGGCAAGTCATCTCGGCGCACGCCCTAGTGGAAATGGGACGCTTTTCCGAAGCCACACTGCTTCTAAATCAAGCTCTCACGTTCGCCCGCGATGTGGGCAATCGAGTGCTCATGGGTCGGGCGCTGTCCACCTTAGGAGGCATTGCCCTCTTTACTGATGCCTTTGTTGCGGCACGTGATTACATAACGGAGTCACTAATCCACCTAACCGAAGCGAATGCGACAATCCCTATCGCATGGGTGACGATTACCCTTGGTGCCATCGAAACTCGCGCGGGGGATGCCGAGCTAGCCCTGCGATATGTAACGGACGCACTCCAAACGTTTCAAGGCCTTGGCCATCCGCGCGGCGTCGCCGTTGCACTGCGCTCGATGGCGGAAGCTCTCATCGTGCTGAACCGGTACCGAGATGCCAGAGCGTGCGCACGCCGAGGGCTCAACGTAGCGCGGGAGCACCATTTAGACGTTCAAACCGCGAATGCCCTGCAACAGTTTGCCGCCATTGCGGCACTGGAACCGCAAAGCGCAGCTGCAGGCAGATTCGGCTCCTCGCGATACCTCCGGGCCGCACGAGTTTTGGGATTCGTCAACGCTCGTCTCATCGCAATAATGGGAACCGGCCCTCGGGACCTTGACCAACGGTTCGTATACGAGCAGATTATGACGGTGCTGCGCGGCGCACTAGGTGCCGATCGACTCGCGAGCCTATGTGCTGAGGGGGCCGCAATGCCTGAAGAAGAGGTTGTAGAGTTAGCTTTACTCTAGTCTAGATATCCCACTGCCAAGCGTTCCACCACCCCGTCGGATTGATGCTGTAGCCGTGTAAGTCGGAGGAGCGTACGATAAATGCGCGTCCACCGAAAAGAGGGAGATACGGAATCTCCCGCCATATCAGTCGGCTTGCCCTTCGGTAGATGTGGACGCGTTGCGACGGATCGTCGGTTTGCAAACCTGCACGCTCGAGCGCGTCGAGGCGAGGGTCGCAAAACCTATCGATGTTCTGCCCGCGGGGGTACCAGCGATCGCAGGCCAACAGATTGTAGAGATCGGGATCCCAGTTGAGATTGTTGCCGCTCAAGGCGAGGTCGTAGGACCCGTCGTAGAGCGGTCCTCTCGGAGCCGCATACATCATCCGATATGAATACATCTTGATCGTGAGGCCGACGCCGACCGTGTCGAGAGACGACTGCAACAGTAATGCAATCCGTCCGAGACTCGTAAAACCTGCCGCGGTTGCAAGCGTCAAGGACAGGCGCACGCCGTTGCGCGTGCGAATTCCGTCGGTACCGCGCGCCCATCCGGCGCGCTCGAGGAGGTCGCGGGCCAGGGAGGGATCGTAGCTCCGCGCCGGCAGGGCTTCGTAGCCAAGCGTAGTCGGCGGCAAGACGTCGCGGGCAGGCGTCTTCAGCCCTCGCTCGACATCGTCCAAGATCGTCTCGTACGGCACCGCCGCGGCGATGGCGCGCCGCACTGCCAGGTCGCCTAGGGGCGCCTTGCCCACGTTGAACAAGAGCAACATTTCGCCGTTCGACGGCACGGTCGCTACGACAACGCCCGCTATCGACCGATATTGGTCGATCAGTGAGAGTTGTGGTACCGCGATTAGGTCGAATTTATGGGCTTCCAGCTCGGTGGCAATCGAGAGTGCGTTTGGGACAAAGCGCATTTCAACTCGGGCGAGGTTCGGACGCCCTTTAAAATACCGGTCGAAACGCGTCAATACGATACGGTCGCCGCGCACCCACGAAACGAAACGAAACGGTCCCGTGCCGATCGGTCGCTCGGCCAACTCACCGGTATTGAAATCGCGCTCGCGCTCGAGAACGTGAGCCGGCAGAATCGGCTTGGCACCCTCCTGGAGCGGCGTAAAGAAGCGAGACAGAAAGGGCGGGTAGCGTTCGCGAAGGTGAACCACAACAATCGTTGGACCGGCGGCATCAATCGATGCCACGCGATCGTACCCTTCGCGCTCGAACGTATCATTACGCGGATCCATGACCGCTTTCCACGACGCCACGACGTCATGCGCCACAAAGGGTGCACCGTCGTGCCATAGGACGTTGCGGCGCAGGTGGTACACGTACGTTCGCCCGTCGCGCGAGATCCCGCCGTTGGCCAGGGACGGCACGCCGCTTGCAAGGTCGCCGATGAGGCGCCCTTGGCTGTCGGCGGTAATGAGATAGGAATACACGAGCGACGACAGGTCATACGAAACGCCCATCTCGGAAAGGTACGGATTGAGGCGATCGGGATCGGACATTTCCGCGATCCGAAGGACGTGCGGGATCGTCCACGAGTGGCGTCCATTGACTAATGCCGAGGGCCCGCTCTTCGAGCACCCTATAATGGTAAAGCAGGCGGACAGAATCAAAACCACATAGCGCATCGCTGGCCGAACCTTCCCAGGCCCACCCAGGGTGGGTGCACGCTAGCATTCGAGAGTGGGCTGTCGATGAGCCTTCGCAGATGCAGATCGCGCACTGATGACTACGGTTATGTTCCGATTTGTTTAGGTGATCAACGTTACGTTTTGCACGCGCATTTGCAGGGCCGGCAACGCCAAATTGAAAAAGCGACTTATCTAATCCAACGCACGTCAGACGAAGGTTGGTGCTATGCTACTTCTTCACAATCGCACGGCGTTGCTGCTCTCACTTGCATTATTGGTAACATCTGCCTGTAGCGGAAGCAACTCCGTTCCGCTTAGCGCGAGTAGCGTCACGTCGCGGGCTGCTCGTTCCAACCCCGAGATAATGCCGTCCGACACGACCTCGATTCTAAAAAAGCTTACGAAGGACGTGGTGATCGGATCGACGATCGATCCGATCAACGGCGACACGGGCCCGCGGGCGCTTTCCACCGTTCCGGTCAACTACGAACTCAAAAAAGGACAGCTGCTCGTTTGTAACTTCGACGACGCAGCTGGCGCCGCCGGGAGCGGAACCACGATCGAGGTTATCGACCGCAAACCGGGCTCGAAGCCATCGAGACTCCTGCAAAGCAGTAAGATCGAAGGCTGCGACGGCGACGCTATTACCACCGGCGATCAGGTGTACGCCACGGGCCTCACGAGCCGGACGATGACGTGGATCCGCCAAAACGGAAAAATCAAGAAGACCTACGGCTCGTCGATCGAGCTGCCCTATGCCGACGCCGACGGTCAACCGCCATTTGAATACGATCCGGAGTACATCTTCGTGGGCGATGCAAAAAGCGGGTCTCTTTTCAACCTAAGCCTAGGCTTATATGGAACCGGAAAGCTTCTCCACCCCGTGATCGGTTTCGCCGTGAAACACCCGTCGCCGGACGGAACGCTCGGCCCATGGCCGGTCGTCTACTCGGCAGCACACAGCTTGAAACAGATCCTGTACGTTGTGGACGGCGCAAACAACACGATCGTCGCGATCTCCAAGCCGGGCAACCTTCTAGAGAACGACGAGATCGTCGTAAAGCCGGGCGGCAAGACGTTCAGTTGTAAGAGCCCGTCGGCGACCTGCGCGAGGCTGGTCTATAGCGGGCCGCCGCTCAACGGCCCGGTTGCGCCGACCGTGCTGCCCAACGGTAACCTCGTCGTGGCTAACAGCAAAGGCGGCAATACGCTCGTCGAGCTGACTCCGCAAGGGCAGATCCTCGCCACCAAGACCATCGACAAGAGCAAGACCGCCGGCATCTTTGGGCTGCTTGCGACCGGTAAAGACGATAGCGATACCGCGATCTTCTTCACCGACGCAAACTCCAATAACGTCCAGGAGCTCGAGCAGTAAGGGACTCTCAAAAGCGGATTCCGTTTGCGCTCGACGATGAACGCGAGCCGCAGGTAGCATAAAACGAGGCGCCGCATTACTGCGGCGCCTCGCGCATCTCTGGTGCATTCACAAGTCTGACCGGGACTGATTATACCACCGTATCGACGCTCTCGCAACGGGCAAGCCGTGCGGCTGGAGCGCCCGGGAATCGAACCCGGTGCCACATCGTTGGTCAGACTTGTGGTCGACACCATCGACGCGCCCCAGCTCCTGTTAATCACGCCTCACGTCTGTCGCGGCTATGGGCGAGACGGCGCAACGGGACACAGGAAATTGGAGGCGTTCCCTAGAGCTAAGGAGGCATGACTGACGAGGTGCGGGCTGAGATCGGCGTTTTTGGCGGGTCGGGATTCTATTCGCTCATCGAAAACGCGCGCGAGGAGTGGATCGAGACGCCGTACGGCGCGCCGAGCGACAAGGTCGCACTCGGCGAGATGGGCGGACGGCGCGTTGCGTTTCTACCGCGCCACGGAAAAGACCATCGCTTTCCACCGCAGGCGATCAACTACCGGGCGAATCTCTACGCGATGAAGCATCTCGGCGTGAAGTGGATCATCGGGCCGACGGCGAGCGGCTCGCTCGACGTGAGCGTCAAGCCGGGCTCCATGGTCGTCACCGATCAGCTGGTCGACCGGACGAGCGGGCGCAAGGACACCTTCTACGATGGACCGATCACGACGCACGTGAGCTTCGCCGACCCCTACTGCCCGACGCTGCGGCCGATCGCGACCGAGGCGTTGCGCTCGCTCGGCGTCGAGACGCACGATCGCGGGACCGTCGTGGTGATTCAAGGGCCGCGCTTCTCGACGCGCTCGGAGTCGAAGTGGTTCCAGAGCCAGGGCTGGGAAGTGATCAATATGACGCAGTACCCGGAGGCGTATCTGGCGCGCGAGCTGGAGATGTGTTACGTCAACATCGCGCTGATCACCGACTACGACGTCGGTCTGGAGGGGATGCCGCCGGTCTCCCACCATGCCGTCATCGAGGTCTTCAATCGCAATAACGAGCGCGTGAAGAACGCCATCGCCAAGATCGTCGAGAAGATTCCGGCCGACGCCGACTGTCCTTGCCGCCACGCGCTAGAAGGAGCTCGGTTCTAAGCGCGATGCGTTCGAAGCCTCGGGTCGACCTCACGATGTACCTGCAGGCGATTCCGCTGCTGGCGCGTCACCCGTCGGTGTTCGTCATGCCGCTGCTCGCCGCGGTCGTCGAGCTGCTACTGACGCAAGTCTCCTACCTCTTCACCGACGCTGCCGGCGGAGCCGGCGCCGGCCTGTTCCAGATCCTGGTGCAGCTCATCTATCTCTGGGCGTTCGGCATCTCGATCATTCAGGCAAGCAACATCTGGCGCGGCCGGCGCGGCTCGTTCGACGAAGCGTGGGAGGAGGGACGCGCCAAGTTCGGCGGCCTCGCGCTCGCAGCGATCGGTTTTCAGTTCGTCGTCTGGGCGGCGAGCTACGTCGGCTCGTTTCTCGGCGTCTTCGGCCTCGTGCTCGGCGCCTTCGCCGCATTCTTCTTGATCTACACGATTCCGTCGGCCGCGATCGGCGGCATGCCGGGATCGCTCGCGATCTCGGCCTCGATTCGCGCCGTACGCGCCGAACCGATCGGCTCCTTGATCCTCGCCGTCGTCTTTTTCGCGATTTGGTACGTCGCCGTTCCGATCGGGCTCCCCTACCTCTTGGTCCACCTACCTGCGGTCGCGTGGAGCTTTGTCAACGCCGCCGCGCGCGCGTTAGCCCTTGGTTATCTCGCCTTCCCCTTCGCGAAGCAGTACGACGACGTCGCGTTCCGGGGGCGCTGGTAGCGCGGCGCTTCGTCACCCTGACGAGGTGAGTGCCATGCGGACGAAGTCGCTGACCATGGCGGGGGAAACGTTGGTCTTCGCGAGGCGCTGCGCTTCGTCGATCTTGGTAAGCAACGCGACGGCGGCGCGGGCGCCGATCGGTTTGAGGCCGTGCAAGCGTTTGGCGTGGTCGACCGAGAAGAGCGCCACGCCATCGTGGCCGTTTGCGACGATCCAATCGCGTACCAGCGTTTTGATCGTGGTGAGCCCCTCGTCGAGCGTGTCGCGCGTCGCCCAGGTGCCTTCAGGTGACTCGCCCGCGATCGCTTCGAAAAACCAGCGGACGACTTGCGCGCGCAGCGACTCCTCTTCGCCTTCGAGCGCGTCCACCGCGCGCGTGACGCTACCGCCGCTCAGCGATGCGCCGAGCTTGGCGTCCTTCGCCGAGTGCCCCATGCGTTCGAGGATCGTTTCCATCTGACCGGTTGAGAGCAGCGGGAAGCGCAGCTCGATCAACCGCGAGCGAATCGTCGGCAGGAGACGCCCGGGCGCAGCGGTCGTGAGCAGCATCACGACCCCTGACGGCGGCTCTTCCAGGAACTTCAGCAGCGCGTTGCCGGCGTGGTGCGTTGCAAAATCCACGTCGCCGAGCATCAGCACGCGCATCCCGCCGCTGTACGAGCGCATCGAGAGCTGGCGCACGAGGTCGCGCGCGGAGAG
>JBARBD010000223.1:0-1746 GCA_049792675.1 Vulcanimicrobiaceae bacterium
TCTATCTCCTAGATCCACGGAAGGAAGGGGAATGGGTGGACTTTAGTCTCTTACCGCCTGACTCTTGACACTACCTGCGTCAAAAATCCCATCAGATCAGTGCAGGAATGATGGTGGCTGCGGTGAGGCGTTCCGCCGCGGCGGTGGCGGCGCGTCCGGCTTTGGTCAGATAGTAACGGTATGTTCCGGTGACTCGCTTGATCACCCCGATGTCCAGCAGTCGGCGCAGGTGCCGCGACAGCCGGTTTGGCGAGAACATGTGCAGGTCGGGGAGAAGGTCGGCCCGGCGGATGCCGGCGATGTTGACCCGTGGATTTTGCAGGGCATGCAGCAGCGCGCTGTCCCCGGCTTCGAAGAAGTTGATCCCTTTGACGGTCTTGTTCTCGACCTTGCGCGGCCTGGTCAGCCGGTCGAGGGCGCGGACGCCTGCGCAGAAGTCGTCCAGCGCGGAGAGGTGAGCCAGATAGCGCCGGTTGCAGCCGAGCAGGATCTCGCGCAGGTCGATCAGGCTGTAGATGGTCTTCTTGACCGGAGCCAGTTCGCGGGTTGCTGGCCGATCTCGGTGTTCCACCTTGCGGTGGTGCTTGAAAAACGACACGTCGTTGGCGGTGGTCTCGATGCGCAGCACGATGCCGCACTTGTCGTACATTTTTACCGAGCACTTGCCGAAGCGGTGCTTCACGCACGTCCCCTCGATCCGGGTGGAGAACTGCGAGCCGATCTCCTGGGCCAGTTGCGGCGTGATGTGCCGGCCGAGGAAACTGGCGACCTGCTCGGCCTTGACGCTCAGCACGCTCTGCCGGACGAGTTGGTCGTAGAGGGGCGCCAGCGTCGCAGCGGAGCGGAATGCCAGGTCGGTGGCGTATTCCAGCTGCATCAGGCTCCAATGGTAGGACTGCCCGAACACCTCGGACACCGGGCAGCACTGTTGGGCATATCCGTCGAGGACGCGGTGCAACTGGTCCGGCGAGAGGGCGTCGGCCAGGTCCTGGGCACGCTGCCAGTCATCGATCCGCACGAAGGCGTTGTCGGCCATGGTGTAGCCGATGCCCTGCGCCGCCAGCTGCCGCGCCAGCCAGTTGTGGCCGTTGCAGTAGAATTGCAGGCGGAACGGGCACCACGTCGGCACCCGCAGATAGATCAGCCCGAAGTCGGCATCGAGGAAATAAAAGTAGTAGTGCAGGCATTTGCCGCTATCCGGCCGGATGAAGGTCTTGTGCGTCTGCTTGTCGTGCCAGGGCCGATAGCTGTCGCAGGCTTCCATGGCCGAGATGATGTGCACCAGGCCGGGGTGATCGCCGCGTTGCTCCAGCACCCGCGCGACCACGTCTTCCTTGCGGATATGGCTCTTGGCGATGTGCTCGATCGTCACCCCGGCCGCGGTCGCCAGCGATGCCGCGCTATCCCGTACCTGATCCCGCAGCGTCATCGCGAATTTCGGATAATCGAAGATGCGGATGCCCTGGCCATGGAGAAACCGGGTCATGCCCTCCGCGTAGCAGATCACCGGCACGGTGCCCGTGATCACCACCCGGTCGTAGCAGGACAGCACCCCGGCTATGCGATCATCATAGCGTTCCGTCAGAGACTGGGTCATGCCGCCCCCCCCCGCAGGATGACACTCTCGACGGGCAAGCTACACCAAACCTATTGGTTCCGGCTCCGCCGGCTTAGGGTTCGGCACAGCGGCCTCAATCGATTGTAGGATGCCGCCGTCCCACTGACGCGAGCCACGAAAGCTGCAAC
>JBARBD010000224.1:0-10049 GCA_049792675.1 Vulcanimicrobiaceae bacterium
GCTCGCGCGTCGGCGACGACGCGCTCGTTGACCGCGGGGTCGTCGGTCGCGGCGATGACGAGCGCCGCGCCCTCGAGGTCGCCTCGCTGGTACGGGCGCTCGACGCATTCGCCCTCGTGCTCGGTCAGCAGCACGCGCAGGCTATCGACGATACGCTCGGCAACGACGAAGACCGGAAATCCTGCACCGATGAGCGATTCGACTTTACGCGCAGCTACGTTGCCGCCGCCGACGATGACGGCTCGGCGGCCATCCGGCCGCAGGGTGATTGGGAGCATACCGACGCAAAAAGGTTCCGCGTCCGGCTGCCAAAAACCGCCCTTCGTGGTGGCTTTGCCCGTCAGATGAAGAATTCCGTAGACGGAGCCGCCCGTGCGGCTTTTGTCGGTGCCGCGGTCGCGGCGCTGATAAGCCTGCCCGGCTTGGGCGTCGGCACGCTCTGGGATAATAGCGAGACCGCCTACGGCGAAGTCGCTCGCGAGATCCTGCTCACCCACGATTGGGTGGTGATGCATCTCAACAGCGTTCCCTACTTCGTTCAGCCGCCGCTCTATTTCTGGCTCGGCGCGATCTTCTCGACGCTCGTCGGCGCGACGCCGTTCGCGCTGCGCCTCCCCTCGGCCCTCGCGACGATCGCGCTGGGCGCGCTGACCGGCTACGCGGTCGCGCGGCAAGCCGGAACGCGCGTCGGCATCTACGCGGCCGTGATCCTCTCGACGTGCTTGATGCAGGCGGTGATCGGTCGCCTTGCGATCATGGACGGGCTGCTCGACTTGGCCGTCGCTATGACGATTTTTTGGTGGTTTCGAGGGTTGGAGACCGGGCACGACCGCTATACGATCTACGGTTGGATCGCGGCCGCCGGCGGCTTCCTCGCCAAAGGATTGGTCGCACCGGTCGTTGCGCTGATGGTCATCGTGCCGTTCTACTTTTGGAATCGCCGCCACGAGCCGACGCACGCTCCGTCGGTGCGCGCGTGGATCGTCGGCCTGATCGCGTTCTTCGCCATCGCCGCTCCGTGGCCGATTGCGCTGGTCGCCCACTACCATTTCTTTCCGCTCCAGAAGCTGATCGGCGAGTACACCGTCGGCCGCTACACCGGCGTCGTCGAGAATCAATCCGGGCCGGTCTGGTACTACATCCCGGTGATCATCCTGGGCTTCTTCCCTTGGATCGCCTTTCTCCCGATGGCGGTCGTCTACGGCGTACGCCAGTTGCGGGGCGAAGTGGCGCAGCAGCGCCAGCTCTCGCGCTTAGTTCGCCTCGGCTTCACGTGGATCGTGATGCCGCTGCTCTTCTTCAGCTTCGCCCGCACCAAGTTGCCGAACTATATCGCGCTGGCGTTTCCCGCGCTCGCGTTGCTCACCGCGCTCTACTTCGAGGCAGTCGTGCGAAAGGGCGGAACGCGCTCGGCGGTGATCTCGGCGGCGACCGTTCCGATAACGATCGGGGCGCTTGCCTTTGCGATCTGGCTCTTTACGCGTAATAACCGGCTCACCGCCGAGATTGCCATAGCCGTCCCGCCGCTGCTTGCGATGGCGGTCACCATTTTTGCCGGCTCGCTCTTGACCGCGTTCTTGGTCGCGCGGCCCTCGAGCGTGCGCATCGCGCCGTACGCGCTCGCCCTGGCCGCGATGATCGCCGTCGACGTGCTCGCCGTCAACGTCTTACCGCACGCCGAGGCGTTCAAGCCGGTGCCGCGTCTCGCGGCGCTGATCGAACGCGACCGCAAACCCGACGATATCGTTGCCATTCAAGGCGTCTCGGGTGGAAACGCGCTGCTCTTCTACACCCATCCGGTCGTGCAGGTCCTGGCGCCGCCGAGCGGCGGCGATCCACAGAGCGACGGCGTCGATCCGCGTAGGGTCGTCTGCCGTGCGCCGCGCGTTTGGGTGATCGCACCGGCGATTCGCCCCTCCTACGATCCGACCTACGGTCGCAATCGCCATCTCGTCGCGGTCGACAAGCGCGCCGCGCTCCTGCTCTACGACGGTCCGCGCTGCCGCTAACGTCTACGGTTTGTAGCCGGCGACCTGCGCTTCGGTCACTGCCGACGCGTGATTGTCGCCGAGCGAACCGCGAATGTAGGTGATCACGTCGGCGATCTCCTTATTCGTGAGCGTTCCCTTCCAGGGCGGCATCACGCCGCTATAGCTCTGTCCGTTGACGGTGATCGAATCGTGCAATCCGCCGAGTACGATGCCGATCACCTTATTCGGATCTCCGGTCACGACGGGGTTGTTCGCCAGCGGCGGAAAGGTGCCGGGAACGCCTTGTCCGGCCGATCCGTGACAGCTCGCACAGTTGCTCGAGAAGACCTTCGCGCCGTTCCCGGCAGCTGCTGGTGCCGCTCCAGCGGCGCCGGCTGCGCCTGCGGCGCTCGCGCCGCCGCTCGGAAGCGTTGCGGCTTCGGCTTGGCTAAGCACGATCGATTCGGGCGGCGAAGCCGGCGCGGAGGCCTGCTTGATCATCGTCGAGGCCTGCCCGTAGATCGTCAAACCGACGATCCCCAAGACGACCAGCGCGGTGGTCCACAGCAATCCTGCGCGCGCGCTGAAGCTTCGCGTCGTGCTGCGATCGATCCACGGGATCAACAGCACGACCAAGAGGAAGAGCGTCGGCACGATGATCGTCGCGATCAGCTCCATGCTGACCGTGAGCGGGCCGAGGTGAATCTCCGGCGGCACGATCGCGAGCAAGCCGAAGAGCGACAAGAAATACCAGGCGGGATAGGGCACGAAGAACTTGGTCGGGTCGGCTTTGGCGTCGAGATACGGCGGCGCGACCAGCGACAAAAAGATGATGATGCAGAAGACGATGAACGAAAACGCGCCGTCCATGAACATCTGGTCCGGCCAGAAGCGGCCGGGCCGCAGCTTGCGCGGATCGTCGACGACCGGCCCGGCTGCGCCGTTGTGACGGAAGATCGCCAAGTGCGCGCCGACGAGTAGGAGCAGGACCGCCGGCATCAGCCAGACGTGCAGACCGAAGAACCGGTTGATCGTGGCGGTGCCCATGCTTCCGCCGCCCTGGGCGACGTGCTGCAGGATCGGGCCGGCGATCGGCGCGAGCCCGGTGATGTTGAGCGAGACCTGCGACGCGAAGTAGGCGTCCATATCCCACGGCAACAGGTAGCCGGTGAGGCCGAGCACCAGGGTGACGAGCAGCAGGATCACGCCGACCACCCACTGCAGTTCGCGCGGCGCCTTGTAGGCGCCGAAGATCAGCACTTGCAGCAAGTGCAAGAAGACCAGCGCAATCATCGCCGACGCGCCCCAATAATGCACCGCCAGCAAGAAATGCGTGTACGGGTTGAGATAGATCGCTCGGGTCGATTCCCACGCCGTCGCCGCCGACGGGGCGTAGAAGAACGTGAGGAAGATGCCCGTCACGATCTGCACGATCATCGCAAAGAGCGTCGCGCTGCCGAAAACGTACCAGTAGCTTGCGCCGCCGGGCACGTCCTCGGTCAGGAAATCCTTCGTCATCGTGACGAAGCCGGTGCGCTTGTCGATCCAGTTCAGCATCAGCGGTTACCCTATGCCTGGTACGAGACGACGATGCGTTGCGGCGTATTCGACTGGTAGACGATCCACGTGACCTCGGCGTTGCCGTTCTGCTCGCGCATCGGCAGCGGATCGAGGCCGCGCGGTGCCGGACCGGCGATGTGCGTCCCTTCGAAGGTATACTGCGAGCCGTGGCACGGGCACATGAAGCGATTCTGCTCGTCGCTCCAGTTGTAGTAGCAGCCCAGATGCGGGCAGATCGGGCTGAAGATGACGAAGCCCATGTTCACGACGTCGTACGGCACGTCGGGCTTGCCGCCCGGCGCGTCGAAAATGTCGGGACGCGCCGACTGGAACTTAGACGGGTCGACCTTGATGCCCCAGACGTACTCGCTCGCCGCCTGCTCGGGGAGATACCCGTCGGTAAACTTCAGGGTGAAGGTGAGCTTGACCGGCTTGGACGTCGCCTTCTGAAGGGCTTCGAGCTCTTGCGCGCTCAGCGGAGCCCAGCTGCCGGCCGAGGCGTTCGACGGGGGCGCCAGCGAACCGACGATCGGCACCGCGAGCACGAGGCCGACGACGCCGCCGATCGTCAGCGTCGCGTTCGCCATGAACTTCCGCCGCGTGACCTCGTCCTCGGTCTCCGGCATGTCGTGGGCGCTCAGAGTCTTGCGCTGGACGCCCTCGGAAGCGTCACCGCTCGTATTCGACAACGTCGTTCTCCCGTGCGGACTTCAATGCGAGTCGCAGCCTCATTTGCCGGTATTGTAAGCCTGCCCTCTACGCCGCCGCCAGGACGAAAATCGGGTCCTTGCGTCCGGCGCGGTCCGGGGCGAGCAAAAGCGCCGCCGGCCGCGCGATCACAACTTGTAGCTGTGTAGGCCCGAGATCCAGATGTTGACGCCGAGATAGCAGAAGATGATCGAAAGGAAGCCGATCACGCTGACCCAGCTCGTCCGTAGACCGCGCCAGGCGTGGCGCGTGTGCAGGTGCATGTACGCAAGGTAGATGATCCACGAGAAGAGCGCCGCGGTCTCTTTCGGATCCCACTGCCAGTACGCGCCCCACGCCTCTTTCGCCCACATCGCTCCGGTGATGATCCCGATCGAGATCAGGGGCAGGCCGATCGCGACCGCGCGATAGACGATGACGTCGAGCTGTGCCAAGCTCGGCAGGCCGGCCAGCCAGCGCGAGACCGGGCCGGCCCGATCGCCTCCTAGCGCGCGCTCTGTGTAGTACTTGATCAGGTAGATCCCCGAGAAAACGAACGCAACCAGAAACGCCGCGTACGACGAGACGACGATCGGCACGTGGATCTTCGCCCAGTACGATTGCAGCGACGGCACCGGCGGCATCGTCCCTTCGTACCAGGTCACGCCGTAGGCGAGAAAGATCGCCGCCAGCGCGAGCACGAAGCCGCCCGCGAACCACAAGCGGTATCTATAGGCGAAGCCGATAAAGATCGCGACCGACATCGCTGCAAAGAGCGAGAGCGAGCCGTAGAGATTGAGCAGCGGCCAGACGTGCGTCGTCTCGTAGCGAACGATCAACTGCGCGAACTGCGCCACGCACCCGGCGATCGCCAGCGGCGCGCCGATGCGGCGCAGCCACTCTTGGCGGGAGAAGAAATAAACGAGCAACGCCAGCGCGCCAAGCGTGTAGGCGACGAGCGCGACGGCCATCAAAAGTTCGTCCGAGGACATCTTCATGCGTTATCTCCGCCGGCGCCGGCCTCCATCTCTCCCTTTAAGGCTACCATCAAACGCCCGAACTCGTTGGAGAAAACGTCGTACCCCTTGACCGTCGTGGCAGCCGCGCCGACCCGCGAACGCTGTGGCCCGGCCTCGTCGACGCGGACGAAGAGCCGCGCCGGCAAGAAGTAAAAGGCGATTATCAGCCCGGCCAGCAGGACGAAGGCCCCGATGCCGACCAGGGGCACGCCGGGATCGTAACGGTACTGAAAGCCGCTATAGAGGACGTAACGCTGCGGGATCACGCGCCAGCCGTCGCCCAGGTCGATCCAGGTGCGCAGCGGCACGAGCGCCTCGCCGAGCGCGCTGCCGGCTTGGCTCACGCCGAGCACGACCGCGGGATTGTTGACGCGCGGATCCGCCGTCGGCGTGCCGCTCTGCTTGTCGACCGTCGGCGCAAAGTTCTCGTAGACGACGCTGCGCTGCGTTCCGGGAAGGTCGAACGAATCGCCCTCCAGCAGCGTACGGTCGGAGAGGGCGGCGACGCGCTTTCCGTGATGCGTGACTAGAAAGTTCGCGCCGAAACCGTAGCTGGCTTGATAGTAGAGCGTGCCGTCGACGTCGATCGGGTGGTTCACGCGGACCGTCATCGTCTTGGGCGTTCCGTCGTTTCCGACTACGGTAACGTTCGAGACGTAGTCTACCGGCTGGTAGACCATCCCGCTCTTGGTCATGATCGGCGCGATCTTATACGCGAAGTCGTTCAAGTGAAGCGAGGCGCGCGTCCGCGCCACCTTTGCCGTCTGACCGGTTAGCACCGCAAACTCGCCCGAGAAGCCGCGGGCCCAATAGATCGTCGCGCCGGCGGCGATGATCACGAAGCCGGCGTGCGCGATCAGCACGCCGCGGCGCGCCCAGTTGTGCTTGTCGGCAAAGCTCCACTCGACGCCGCCGAAGATACGTTCTCGGATCTGCCAGCCGCGCGCGCCGAAGAAGGCGGCGAGACGGCGCCGGACGTCGTCGGGCTCGCCGGCCGCTTCGAAGGTTGCGTGCAGCGGAATCTTCTCGACGCTGACCGGATGCAACGGCGGAAGGCGCGCCGGAATGACGCGTTTGAACGTGCAGACCAGCAGCGAGAGCAAGATCAGCCCGACGATGCCGACGTACCACGGCGAGTGGTAGACGTTGTCGAAGTTCAAGCGCAGGATCGCGCGCGCGATCGGTGCGGCGTAACTTTCGAAGTAGACGCTCGCGTCGCGCCCCTGATCGACGATCACGCCGACCAGCGTCAGCACGCCCCAGACGACGAAGAGCGAGACGGCGAAGAGCACGTTGCCGAACGTGCGGACGAAATCGCCGTAGAGCGCCCGTACCGCGCTCACGGCCTCACGCTCGCCAGCGCCGCTGCAGCGGCAAGATGATCCAAATCGAGAGCTCGTAGAGCGCGTACATCGGCAGCGCCAGCAGCGCCATCGTGAGCGGGTTGCCGTCGGGCGCGGCGATGCCGCCGGCGACGAAGAAGCCGAAGAGCGCGTGGCGTCGATAGTGCATCAGCGAGGCGGCGCTGACGATCCCCAGGCGCGCGAGCCCGATCAGCACGATCGGCGTTTGGAAGATGATCGCGAAGAGCGCGAGCAATACCATCACGAAGTTCAGCGTCGAAGCCACGCCAAAGGTCGGCGTCGCGACCGCGTCGGTGATGTGCAGCAATGCCGAGACGACGCGAGGGATCACGACGAAGTGTGCGAAGGCCAGGCCCGCGGCGGCGAGCAGCAGCGAGGGCAGAACGAAGGCGTAGACCATCCGCCGCGTGCGCGGATGGATCGCCGGCACGACGAAGAGCCACAGCTGTTGCAAAAGCAGCGGCAATCCGATGACGATTCCGCCGATTACCGAGAAGCGAAACTCGGTGAAGATCACGTCGGCCGGACCGAACGCATGCAGCTCGATGCCGCCGAAGTATTCGTGCATCATCCAGCGGATGACGTACTGGGACGGCCAGAAGAGCAGGACAGCGATACCGCCGACGGTCGCGAGCGCGATTAAGAGACGGTTACGGAGCTCCCGCAGGTGCTCCGTAAACGGCATCTCTTTCTGATCCCACTTCGCCTCGTCTTCGGCGCCGAGTGGAGGTCGCTGCGCTAACACCGTCGCGCGATATTGGGTGTTACGAGCTCGGCGTTCCGTGGCCCGGCGTAGGCGGCGGCACGACGTCGCCCGAGAACGATCCGGCTTCGACGTTGTCCATGATGTCGGCATGCTGCGTGGCCGAGCGCTGGCGCGCCTCTTCGCGCGCCTTGGCCGCGGCTTCGTCGGCCTCGACCTGCCCCATCAAAAACTCTTTCTTCGCCTGGCCGGCGCTGCGCGCCAGCTTTGGCAGCTTCTCCGCACCGAAGAGCAGGGCGCCGACGACCAAGATTCCGATGATGATCGGCGCGTCGATGATGGCGAGAAGCGGATGTACGGTCATGGTGTTCCCCTTGTGTCGCCCTCGTCCAGCAGGGCGTCTGTGAGCTTCGCGAGCTCTCCCTTCGCCGTGCCCGCCGCAATCGGCTCCAGAGCGCGCTTGGCCCGCTCGACGAATCGGCCGATCTGCGTCCGCGTCGCCGTCAGACCACCCTCGCGCTCGATCGCATCCACGATCGCCGGTATCGAGTCGTTCTCCGTCCCGTCGTAGAATTGGCGCACTTCCGCGCGAAACGCGCCGTCGCCCGAGGCCAGCGCCGCGATCAGCGGTATCGTCGTCTTGCGCTCGGTCAGGTCGTTGCCGGCCGGTTTGCCGAGCGAGCGTTCGTCCGCGATCATGTCGAGCAGATCGTCCTTCATTTGAAACGCGACGCCGAACCACTCGCCGAACTCGCGCAGCGCGTCGACGTCCGCCGGCGTGCCGCCGCCCATGATCGCGCCGCACTGCGCCGAGGCCGCGAAGAGCGAGGCGGTCTTTTTCCGCGCGATCTCGACGTACGTCTCGAGCGCGAGGTCGAGATTGCCGAGCGCCTGCAGCTGCAGCACCTCGCCGTCGCAGATGTCGGCCAGCGTCGTCGAAAGCACGTTGGGTATCGGGTGCGGATAGTTCAGCGTGACGTTCTTGAAGATCCAGGCGAAGAGATAGTCGCCGGCGAGCACGCTGACGCGGTTGCCGTAGTCGACCGCGGTCGCATTGACGCCGCGCCGCGTCTGCGCGTTGTCCACGACGTCGTCGTGGATCAACGTTGCGACGTGGATGAGCTCCATATATGCCGCGAGATGCAGGTGCTCGACGGCGTTTCCGCCGCAGGCTTCGGCGGCGAGCAGCGTGATGCGCGGGCGCAGGCGCTTGCCCCCGGCCGCGAGCATTCGTTTGACGGCCTCGGTAATGACCGGATTCTCGGTCGAGAAGGTCGCCCGGAAGAAGCGCTCGACGAGCGCGTGCAGATCCTCTTCGGCGGTGCGCGCCGAGTCGACCATGCTCACGGCTTCACCCCGTAGTGGATCGCGATCGAGCCGCCCATCAGCGGCAGGTAGCCGGCGCGGGCGAAGCCCGCATTCGCGAAGCGTTGTTGGAGCTGCGCGGCGTTGGGGTGATGGGTGAGCGAGTTTGGCAGATACCGGTAGGCTTCGCGCGATCCGCCGACGACCGCGCCGACCAGCGGCACCACGCCGTAGAAGTAGAGGTCGAAGAATCGTTTGACGGTGCGGTTGGGCGCCTTGCTCACGTCGAGGTTCACGAAGCCGGCGCCGGGGCGCAGCACCCGCAGAATCTCGCGAAGCGTGCCGTCGATGTCGACGACGTTGCGCAGCGAGAACCCCATCGTCGCGCCGTCGAAACTCGCATCGGGGAACGGCATCGCCATCACGTCGCCTTCGACGAAGCGCGCGCTGCCCCGGGCTTCGCGTCGCGCGCGGCTCTCGGCATGCTCGAGCATCGGCCCGCAGAAGTCGATGCCGGTAACGCGCAGCGTCGGGTCGACGCGCAGCAGGTGGAAAACGAGATCGCCGGTCCCGCAGCAGAGGTCGACGATCTCTCCGCCGGGCTTGGGTGCGAGCGTCGCAATCGCTCGCCGGCGCCAACGTTCGTCGAGCCCGCCGGTCAGGACGCGGTTCGCCAGATCGTAGCGCGGGGCGATCGAGGCGAACATCTGGCGGACGAATGTGCCTTTTTCGCTGTCGGAGCGGCTGCGCAGCGGGGTCGAAGTCATCGTTGAACCGCCTGCTTCCAACTACCGCCATGCTCTCCCCCTAGCCGCCTTTTGTCGCTCCCCTTGCCTTCGGCCCGGCCGGTCGTGATCGGCGGGTGCAATGCAGCTCAGCTCGACCGCCCGGGTCTTGACCGCGCTCGCTCGCGGCGAACGAATCGCCGCCGAGGCGTACACGCTGCACGGCGACGTCCTGCACGCGATCGAGGCGGCGGCTCGCCGCGGAGCCAGCGTCGTCATTCGCCTCGCGGGCAGCCCTTACGAAGACCCCAAGGGGCGGCTCGCGCGCGAGAACGCGGCGCTCGTCCGGGAGTTGCGCGCGGCCGGCGCCGACGCCGCCTTGGAGCCGGGTCTTCACGCCAAGGCGATCGAGGTCGACGGCACGCTCTATCTCGACGAAAAGAACTGGCAATCCGGCGACCTCGTCGTCTCCATCGCCGATCCGGCCGAGGCGGCGACGATACCGGCGGTCAAGCACGAAGCCCTGGCGCGCGAAGCGCAGGCGCTCCGCGATGCGCGACGCGACGACGGACCGATCGTTGAGAGCGAGTCGTTCGGTTGCTGCAATGCGGTGTGCGGCGCGCGGGACGCGCTCGCGCGCGCCGGCGCGCGGCCGCGCTGGCTCGTTGCCGAACGCGACTTGCGCGGAAACGACCGCGAACGGCGCACGCTCGAAC
>JBARBD010000225.1:0-5488 GCA_049792675.1 Vulcanimicrobiaceae bacterium
GAGCCGGTCCGCCGCCGGCCGTGCCGCCGCCTCCCGCGCAGGCGGCCAGGGCGAGGGCGAAAGCGAGCGCGACGCTACGGAGCATCAATGGCGCACGACGAGTGGACACGTCTCGCACTCGAACTGAATCGTGACGTGATCGACGCCGAAGTGCGCTTGGGCGCAGCCGTCGATCTCGCGCAGCACGTCGGCGGCTTCGCTCAAGCGGCGATCGTCGAGCAGCACGTGCGCGGAAAGGGCGTGCGAGCCGCTGCCGATCGACCAGACGTGCAAGTCGTGCACGCCGGTCACGCCGGCGATCTCCTCAATGTGCCGCCGCAGATCGGCGCAGTCGACGTCACCCGGGACGCTTTCCAGCAAGACCTCGGTCGCGTCGCGCATCACGCGCACGATGCCGACGACGATGATCGCAGCGACGAAGAGCGAGAGCAGCGGATCGATCCAAACGACGTGCCAGAGCGCGATCGCAATGCCGCCGAAGATGACGGCCAGCGCCCCCAACGCGTCGCCGAGCACGTGGAAGAGCGCGGCGCGCACGTTCAAATCGCGTTTCCCGTCGCCCCGCAGCAAGAGCCCGACGCCGGCGTTGACGGCCAGGCCGGCGCCGGCGACCAGCGTCATGACGGCGGCATGCGGCTCGACCGGTGCGGCGAAGCGCCGCGCCGCCTCGTAAACGATCACGATCGTCGCGACCAATAAGAGCGTTCCGTTGACGAGCGCGCCGAGCACTTCGATCCGTCCGTAGCCGAACGTGCGGCGCGGATCCGCCGGGCGAGCCGCGCCGATCGCGGCGAGCAGCGCAAGCGCGAGCGCGAAGACGTCCATGCAGACGTGGACCGCGTCGCTGGTTAGCGCCAGGCTTCGCGATACCGCCCCGCCCCAGAACTCGAGCAACGCGACCAGCGCGGTTGCGATCAGCGCGAGAATCAAGCGCCGGTGCGCCGGCACGTTGCGTGCTCCTAGTCTCCGCAAGCGCGCGATCGCAGCGCGAGCGCGGCCAGCATGGCCGCGAAGAGCAGCAGCGTGTGGCCTTCGGCCGACTTCACGGCTTCGAACGCCCACTCGCCCTCGCCGTCGCGCAGCGGCTCGAGCCGCGGAACGATCGGCGGCACGCGCTCGCAGTAGCGCTCGAACGCCTCTCCAAACTGCGCGCGGAGATACGCCTCTTCGTGCGGCACGATCGTAGCGTAGATCCCGGCCATCGCCGCGAGGCAACCGGTTATGAGGGCGCCCCGCGTCCCCGGGCTATTTCTTCCCGTGAACGCGATAGCGAAGCCGGCAGCGGTGATGAAGTTACCGAGGTAGAGCGGATTGCGCACGTAGCCGTACGGGCCGGTGGTGGCCAGCTTCGGTGCGGTTACGACGTCGTGCCGCGTCGTCACGCCAGAATAGCCGACCGCCCAGCAGCGCACGAGCTCGCCGGCGATCGCGATCGGCAGCCCGAGCGCTACGCTCGACGCGCTCGGCTTGCCGCGCGTCGCCAGCAGTGCGGCAGGCAACGCCAAGAGCAAACCGCGATTCTTGAAGACGAAGGCTTGGAGCTTCTCGCGTTTCGGTTCGGCCACAATCAGCCCTTATGACGTCACCGAGGGATTTCCCGCGTCGCGCCGTTTCGCCAGCGCTGCTTCGTAGACGTCGCGAAGGGAGCGCGCCAGCGGTATCTGCGGCTGCCACCCCGTACGCGCTCGCAACTTTTCGGCGCTTCCGGCGACGACCGTCGTCTCCGACGCGCGCATACGGGCCGGGTCCTCGCGCACTTCGACCGGCACGCGCGCGAGCACGATCAACTCTCGCAGCATATCGGACAGCTTGACGGCCGCGCCGCTGCAGACGTTATACGCTTGGCGCGCCTCACCGTCTCGCGCCAGCGCGAGATAGGCTTCGACGACGTCGCGGACGTCGAGAAAGTCGCGCGCCGCATCGAGATTTCCGACGAGCAACCCAGGCGCTGCGCCGGCGGCGATTGCGGCGAGCTGATCGGCGAACGACGCTACCGCGAAGCGCTCGCTCTGTCCCGGGCCGATCTGGTTGAACGCGCGCGCGATCACGACGTCCAGCCCGAAGCTGCGCGCCTGCGCGAGGAGCATCGCCTCGGCGGCCGCTTTGCTCGCGCCATATGGATTGACCGGGCGCAAGTCGAGCGATTCGCGCAGCGGCAGATCGCCGGGCTCGCGTGCACCGTAGACTTCGGCCGAGCTCGCGAACACGATGCGCGGCGCGCCGTCGCCGTACTTCCGCACCGCCTCGGCCAGGCGCGCGGTTCCAATCGCGTTGATCTCGTACGTCTCGATCGGCGAATCGAGGGATTCGGGAACGAAGGTCTGAGCCGCCAGATGAAAGATGACGTCCGGACGGCTGAGGTCGAGCGCGGCGGCTATCGTATCGGCTTCGCCAAGATCGAGCGGAAAGTACTCGCCGGGGCGATCGTGCGGACCGCCGCAGGCCAGAACCTCGGCGCCCAAACGCCGCAGGGCGGCGAGCAGATGGCCGCCGACGAAGCCGCTCGCGCCGGTTACGAGCGCGCGCAACGCGAACCGCCTACGCGCGAGCGCGCGACAGGCGCTCGATATCGGCTTCGACCATCATAGCGACCAGCTGCTCGAACGAGACGTCGGGGCTCCAACCGAGGTTGCGTTTCGCCTTGCTCGCGTCGCCGGTCAGCATGTCGACCTCGGCCGGACGGACGAACCGCGGATCGGTGACGACGTAGGGTTCGTACGACCCCAAACCCGCGGCTTCGAAGGCAATCGCCAGAAAATCGCGGACGCTGTGGGTTCGCCCGGTCGCGATCACGTAGTCGTCGGGTTGCGCCTGCTGCAGCATCAGCCAGATCGCGCGAACGAAGTCCCCGGCGTAGCCCCAATCGCGCCGCGCGTCGAGGTTTCCGAGCCGCAGCTCCTTCGCCAGACCGAGCTTGATGCGCGCGACGCCGTCGGAAATCTTGCGCGTGACGAACTCCTTGCCCCGGCGCGGGCTCTCGTGGTTGAACAGCATCCCGCTACAGGCGTAGAGAGCGTACGACTCGCGGTAGTTGACCGTGATCCAGTGTCCGTAGACCTTGGCGACGCCGTACGGACTGCGGGGATAGAACGGCGTCTTTTCGCTTTGCGGCGATTCGACGACCCGGCCGAACATCTCCGAGCTGGATGCTTGGTAGAAGCGAATCGCGGGGTCGACGTGACGGATCGCCTCGAGGACGCGCGTGACGCCGAGCGCCGTAAACTCTCCGGTGAGCACCGGCTGGCTCCACGAGGCCGGTACGAACGATTGCGCCGCCAGATTATAGATTTCGTCGGGGCGCACGTCGTTGACGATCGACGTGATCGAGCTTTGGTCGAGGAGGTCGCCGGAGACGATCTCGAGCTCGTCGACGATGTGTTCGATCCGTTCGTGGACCTCGGTGCTGGTGCGTCGCGTCATGCCGACGACGCGATACCCCTTCTTCAAGAGCAGCTCGGCGAGATAGGAGCCGTCTTGGCCGGTAATGCCGGTGACGAGGGCGGTCTTCTGCACGTGCTCTCGCGCGCTAACGCTGCGCCGCCCGGCGAAGGCGTTCGTCGAAAGTCATCGCGACGAAGGCGGCGACTTCGCTAGGAAGCGTACCGCGGCCGAAGCCGGCGTCGTAGCCGAGCTCGCTCGCGAGCCGATTGGTCACACGCGGGCCGCCGCAGATCAGCACGACGCGGTCGCGCAGCCGTTCGGCCTCGAGCAGTTCGCCCAGCGCGGTGAAGTTCTTGACGTCGCTGCCCTTCTGCGTGACGGCCTGCGACGCGAGCAAGGCGTCGATTTTATGCTCCTTGGCGAACCGGACGAGATCCTCGACGGCGACTTGGCTGCCGAGGTTGAACGTCTCGAACATTCGATAGCGCTCCAGGCCGTAGTCGCCTTTGTAACCTTTCATGTTAAGAATGGCGTCGATGCCGACGGTGTGCGCGTCGGTTCCGATGCAAGCGCCCGCGACCCGGACCTTCCGTCCGATCCGCTCGGCGACGAACGCGTCGATCTGCTCCATCGACATCGCTTCCGCGCGCGCCGGCGCTTTGACGCTCTCGGCGTCGATCGCCTGCGGCGTGGTCGCGTAGACGACGAAGAACGAGAAGCCGGTCGCGATCGGGCGCCCTTCGACGACCTGCGCATCGGTGAAGCCCATTTTGCCGGTGAGCTGCCGAGCCGCCTCGTCGGCGGCCTCACTCCACTCGATCGGCAACGTGAACGAGAGCTGAACCTTCCCGTCGTTCTGCGTGTCGCCATACGGCTTGACGAGTTTGCTCACGCTTCGACTCCACTCGGCGTTCCGCGCAGAGCCTCCTCGAAGGGATTGTAGTACTCGCGGGCGCGCGCGAAAACGCCGTCGAAGCCGCGTCCGCCTTCCGGGGCGCGCGAGACGTCGGCGAAGACCGCGTCCTCGATGGCGTGCATCAATCCCATCGCCGCAACGCGCTCGAGCAACGCCTCGCAGCCCGCCAGCACGTCCTGGGCACGCCGCTCGATGACGCCGCCCGGCCGCAGGACGATCTCGTCGCCGAGATGCCGCGCGGTGCTCATCACGTAGCGCGCGTTCTCCAGCGCCAACGCGCGATCGCCCAGGAACGGGGTATGGATCGCTTCGGTGAGCATCCCGCACAGGTGGATGTTCTGACCGGTCATCACCGACGTCAAGTTAAACATCGCGTCGATCAGATGCCCCTTGAAGATGTCGCCGGTCATGTGTTTGGTCGGCGGCATGTACTTCAGCGGTGCGTTCGGGAAGATTTCGCGCGCAAGCTGCGCTTGCGCGATTTGGAAAAGAAAGCTGTCCTCGATGTCGGGGTCGATCTCGTAGGCATCGCCGAGGCCGATCTGCGCGTCCGGCATCCCGGCGCGATGCGCGAACTCTTCGTTGATGAACTGCGAGGCCAGGACCGCCGGAGCCTGATCAACGGCGTCGGCCGTGGTGAGATAGTTATCCTCCCCGGTGTTGATGATGATCCCGGCGTAGGCGTTGAGCATTCTACTAAAGTGCTGATCGACGAAGGTGCGCTTCATGTTGATGTCGCGGAAGAGGATGCCGTACATCGAGTCGTTGAGCAGCATGTCGAGCCGCTCGATCGCGGCCATCACCGCAATCTCGGGCATGCAGAGGCCGCTCGCGTAGTTGGTAAGCATTACGTAACGGCCGAGCCTCTCGCTGGCCTCGTCGAGCGCGGCGCGCATGATGCGGAAGTTGGCTTGGGTCGCGTACGTGCCGCCGAAACCCTCGGTCGTGGGACCGAAGGGAACGAAGTCGAGCAGCGACTGTCCGGTCGACCGGATCACCGCGATGATTTGCGCGCCGGCCTCGGCCGCCGCAACCGCAGCGGCGCGATCTTCGTAAATGTTGCCGCTCGCTACGATCACGTAGAGCAGCGGCGCAGCGAGCTGCGGCAACCGCGCGAGGCGCGCGGCACGCTCTTCGCTGCGGGCCGCGATTCGAGCGAGCGCGGCGTCGACGTGCGGTCGCAACGCACCG
>JBARBD010000226.1:0-23415 GCA_049792675.1 Vulcanimicrobiaceae bacterium
ACTTCTTGCCGCTTCCGCAGGGGCAGAGCTCGTTGCGGCCGACCTTAGGTTGGTCGCGGAGGATCGGTTTGGCCGGCTCTTCGTCCTCTTTGTTCGTATGGAACTGCTGCGGACGGCGCGCGATGCCGGGCATTGGGCCAAGCAGTTGCTCGACGTCTTCCGCCGCGACGCGCCCGCCGGCGGCGATCGGTTGCGGCACTAGCTCGCCCGACGGAATCGGTTCGAACTGCGGCGCGTTCGGAGCCGGCGCAAGGCCCGGCGCGGGTCCTTGCTCGATGACGACGCGGAAGACGCCTTTGATCGCCTCGTCGGCGATGTTATTCTTCAGCGACTCGAAGATTTCGAACGCCTCTTTTTCGTACTCGACGCGCGGATCTTTCTGGCCGTACCCGCGTAGACCGATGCCGGTCTTGAGGTGGTCCATCACGTAAAGGTGGTCCACCCACTGGCGGTCGATGATCGGCAGCAAGAGATAGCGCTGCTCGACGACGCGCAGGATCTCCGGCGTGACCTCGCTCTCCTTTGCGTCGTACGCGGCCAGGGCTTTCTCGCGCAGAACCCGGCGAATCTCTTCGCGGTCTTTGCCCGCCAGGTCGCTGGCCGATAGCTCGCGCTTGAGCGGGAAGATGAGCTCGAGCGCGTTGACCATCTCGTCGAGATCCCACTCGCTTGGATGGGCGTTCTCGGGAGCGTTCTCATTGACGGTTTCATCCACTTTCGCTTCGAGCGTCTGCCGCATGAACGTTTGCGAGTCGAACTTCCCCTCCAGGATCGCGCGGCGGTCGGCGTAGATGATGGCGCGCTGCTTGTTCATCACGTCGTCGTACTCGAGGACGTGCTTTCGAATCTCGTAGTTGTGGTTCTCGACCTTCCCCTGGGCGCGCTGAATCGACTTCGTCACCAGCCCCGATTCGATCGGCTGCTCGTCGGTAAAGCCTACGCGCTCCATGATGTTGGTCATCCGCTCGCCGCCGAAGAGGCGCATCACTTCGTCTTCCAACGAGACGTAGAAACGGGTCGAGCCCGGATCGCCTTGGCGCCCGGAACGGCCGCGCAGCTGGTTGTCGATGCGCCGCGATTCGTGGCGCTCCGTGCCGATGATGTGGAGGCCCCCATTGCGGGCGACGCCCTCGCCGAGCTTGATGTCGGTGCCGCGACCGGCCATGTTGGTCGCGATCGTCACCTGGGCTTCCTGGCCGGCATCTTTGATGATCTCGGCTTCTTGTTCGTGATACTTCGCATTGAGGACGTTGCACTCGACGCCCTTACGGCGCAGCATCGTTGCCAGCAGCTCGCTCTTTTCGATCGAGCGCGTGCCGACCAGCACCGGGCGCCCCTGCTTGTGCTCGGTGATGATCTCGTCGACGACCGATTCGAACTTCGCCTTCTCCGACTTGTAGACGATGTCGGAGTTGTCTTTGCGGACCATCGGCATATTGGTCGGAACGACGACGACGTCCAAGCCGTAGATGTCGCGGAACTCGCGCTCCTCGGTCTTGGCCGTACCGGTCATTCCGGCGAGATGATCGTAGAGCCGGAAGAGGTTCTGGAACGTGATGGTGGCCAGCGTCTGATCCTCGCCGCGCACCTTGATGCCTTCCTTCGCTTCGATCGCCTGGTGGATACCGTCGGAGTAGCGCCGGCCGTACATCAGACGCCCGGTGAACTCGTCGACGATGATGACCTCGCCCTCCTTGACGATGTACTGCTGATCGAGATGGAAGAGATTCCACGCCTTGAGCGCGGCGTTGAGCTGATGCGTGAGCTCGATGTTGCGCTGCTCGTAAAGGTTCTGGACGCCCAGCATCTTTTCGACCTTGGCGACTCCGGCCTCGGTGATCGGCACCGCGTGCGCCTTCTCGTCGACCGTGTAATCCTCGCCCTTCTTCAGCCGCGGCAGAATCTGCGCGAACTTGTCGTAGAGCTCGCCCGACTCTTGCGACGGGCCGCTGATGATCAGCGGCGTGCGGGCCTCGTCGACCAGGATCGAATCCACTTCGTCGACCAGCGCGAAGTAGAGCTCGCGCTGCACCAGATCTTCGACCTGCCAGGCCATGTTGTCGCGGAGGTAGTCGAAGCCGACCTCGTTGTTGGTCACGTACGTAACGTCGCAGCGGTAGGCGTCGCGGCGCTGGGCCGAATCGAGCCCATGCTGGATCACGCCGATGGTCAAGCCCAAGAACGTATAGATTGGCCCCATCCACTCCGCGTCGCGGCGTGCCAGGTAGTCGTTGACCGTCACGACGTGGACGCCGCGCCCTTCGAGCGCGCGGGCGTAAACCGGCAGCGTCGCGACGAGGGTCTTGCCCTCGCCGGTTTTCATCTCGGCGATCCGGCCCTCGAAGAGCACCTGGCCGCCCATGATCTGGACGTCGAAGTGGCGCATGCCGACGGTGCGCTTCCCGGCCTCGCGCACGACGGCGAAGGTTTCGGGCAGCATTGCATCGAGCGACTCGCCCTCCTCCAGGCGCCGCTTGAACTCGGCGGTCTTGGCTTGGAGGTCGGCGTCGGAGAGGGCTGCGAATTCGGCTTCGAGTGCGTTGACGGCCTTGGCGGTGCGCCGGAGGCGAACGACGTCGCGCTCGTTGCCGTCGATCAGGGTTTTAATGAATGACATGGTTCTCTTACGGCACGATGCCGAGCCCCGTTACCGTGCCGGGCGAGCTAAAGTACGTCGGCGCGACGTCACCGTTGGCGCCTGCCGCAAAGATATAGATGATGCCGGTGCCGGTTGCGGTTGAGTCGGAGACATAGATCAATCCGCCTTTATCGACTTTGACGTCGGTCGGTGCGTTGAGCTCCGTCGTGCAGCCCGAAATCTTACGAATCGGTTTGCCGTAGTGAACCTTCGGATTGAAGGGAGGGAAGACGAGAATCGCAGGCCCGCTCGGCGAGCTGCAGGTCGCCCGCGGCTTACCCTGGTCGGCGATATAGATGTTGCCACTCGCGTCGAGCGCGACGCCGAGCGGCGTATTGACGCCGTTCTTGTGCCCGAGCGTAAAGTTCGGGAAGATGTTGATCGGCGTCGGGGTAGGCGACGGCGACGGCGTCGGGCTGGGGGTTCCGCTCGGCGTTGGGGTCGGCTTGGGCGTTGGGGTCGGCTTGGGCGTCGGTGTCGGCTTTGGTGTCGGCGATGGGGTCGGCAAGGTGAATTGCTTAACCGATGCACCCTGAATGTTGGTTACATAGATGTTGTTCATCGCGTCGATCGTGACGCCGCCGGGAATGCTCAGACCGGGCTTCGGGCCGGCGAGCACTTGGAACGGCTGGATCGTCCCGGCGTTGTAGAGCAGGACCCGGCTCGGATAGGTGACCAGCGGAAACACGTCCGCGATCACCATCAGCCGCGGTAGCGGGCTGGCCGAACTCGACGGCATCGGCGTCACGAGCTGTTTGGGCGAGAACGCGATCCCGCGCGGCCGCCCCGAGAGCGGCGTAGAAAGTAACGGAAGAACGTTTCCGGTCGCGAGCGCCTGAAACTTGATGAGCAGCGCGCCGCCCGTGCTCGGGTTGAAGTTGGTCACCCAGAGGTTCGAGCCGCCGTCGAACGCCAGATACTGCGGCCCGTTGAGCGTCGTGCTCGATCCGCCGATCTCGAAGCCGGGCCTTCCGCCGTTTTTCGTGCCGCTTGTGTAGATGCTCACGGCGTTCTGATTGCTGTTGCTCGCGTAGAGCGTCTGCGAGGGGAAGTTGGGGCCGACGTCCACGCCGGTGGTCTGACCTAAGCTACTGCAGGCCACGATCGCCGCGGTCAAGCTCAACGCGAGAAAAGCTACGGGTAGCCTAAACAGCATGAATTCTCCCTGAGGAATGGGTCGGATTCCAGGTTCCCGCAGCGGCCCGGCTTTCCTGGCCGTGCGCGCGCAAGGCAAGGAACCATACGGCGGCTGCGACCAGGACGACCACCAGGAGCGTCAGGAGCAGGCGGCGGGTCCGGCGGCGCACGTAGGCGGGCCGGCTCGACTCGGTGTCGATGATCTGACGCGGCATCGGCTTAGACCGCGCGCCGCAGCGGGTGGTTCAGCTCGCTGCTCTGCACGAGCCGCAACAACTCGCCGACCGTGACGAACCGGTAGCCGGCGCGCCTGAAGCGGTCGACGACGAACGGCAACGCCTCGATCGTCGCGAGCTTGCCGCTGTGCAGCAGCACGATTTCGGGTGCGGTCGCGTGTTCGACAAGGTGTCGCTCGATTTGCGGGACGGTTAGCGAGCGCCAATCGCCGCTGTCGTCGGTCCATAGCACGACGGAGTAGCCGAGATCTTGCGCGATCTGCAGCGTGCGTTCGGTGTAACGGCCGTGGGGCGGACGCATCAGCGTGCGCACGGAGGGATCGTGCGTAAGCTGCCAGAGCACGTCGCGGCCTTGCAGGATCTCTTCGCGCACCTTATCGGGCGATTCTTCGTCGAGGTTCGGATGCGAATAGGTGTGATCGGCGATCTCGTCGCCGTCGGCCTCGATGCGCTGCGCCAGCTCCGGCCACTGCTCTGCGTCTTTGCCGATGAGGAAGAACGTTGCCGGCACGTGCAGATCGCGCAGCATGTCGAGCAGCATCGGGGTATAGATCGGATACGGACCGTCGTCGAAGGTGAGCGCGATCAATCGCGGACGGTGCGAACGATCTTCCGCCGGCAGCTCGTGCGTGACCCGGTAGATGCGCGCGAGCATCGCGTCGGAGAACTCGTCGTGCACGTTCATGTGCGGCGTCACCAGGGCCGGGCGCAGGTTGCTCTTGTGCTCGAACTGCCGCCAGGCGCCGAAGACGACGGCGGCTGCCAGGAGAATCGCCAAGCTAAATTTCACGGTACGCGACACACCCTCACGAATGATCCTGCAGCACGAGCGACGGGCTCTTCGCCAGATCGCTGCCAACGATGAGGGTGACGTCGCTGTTCGCGCTCGCCGCGGGGGAGCCGGTCGGCGCCGGATCGGGCACGACGAGCGCCTCTTTCAGCGACAGCGGCAGCGCCGCGCGCACGCGCGCGCCGGCGTAAACGACGCTCGAATGCTCGTGAATCTCGGTCGCGCTGTAGTCGGATCGTTCGGCATCGCCGACCTGGCCGATCGTGAAGCCGGCGTGACGCAGCGCGTCGGCGACGCGGTGCGCAGCACCGGCGACGCCGCTGCCATTCTCGACGTCAACGCGCAGCGTGCCGGGTGCGATCGCGGCCAGCGCCAGTGCGTCGGGCGACGGCACCGGCGCGACCGGCGCTGCGAGCATCGTGGCGACCAGACGCGCGCGCGCCGCCGTGTCGGGGACCAGCGAATCGCCGTACCCGGGGAGATCTTCGGTTTCGGTATAGGGGACCTGCGCGCTGATGACTTCCGAATCGGACATGCCCTGGAAGAACGTCGCAAGCGAGATTAGCTCCGAGTCGGTGAAATCCGTCTGGACGTAGCGCTTGAAGACGCTTAAGAGGTCGCCCAAGTGCAGGAAGGTGTTGACGCGATCGCCTTTGACCTTGGCGAGCATCGCATGGAGCACTTGCTGTTGGCGCATGATCCGGCACGGATCGCTGCACCAGTCGTGGCGGAAGCGCATGTAGGCGACGGCCGGCGCGCCGTTGAGGTGCTGCATGCCTTCCTTTAGATGGATGTGCAGGTGGCCCCAGGTATCGTCGTAGTCGAGCTCCTGGCCGGTGCAGCCGGTTTTATAGCGCAGACAGTCGGAGGACTTCACGGTGACGTCAATGCCGCCGATCGCGTCGATGAACTCCTTGGTTGCGTCAATCCGCAAGACCACGTAGCGGTCGAAGCCCGGGATGCCGAGCCACTGCCCGATCACGTCTTTGGCTTCCTTGACGCCGCCATCGGATTGCGCTTCATTGATCTTGCCGCGCGTGCCGTTTGGGAGCGTTGCGATCATGTCGCGTGGGATCGAGAGCTGGTAGATGCGCTTGTTGGCAAAGTCGAGATTCACCGCCCAGATCGCATCGCTGCGCGAGTTGGTCGAAAACTCTTCGTCCTTCGCCGTGTAGTCGTAGTCGAGCCCTTCGACGAGCACCAGCACGTTCGACTTGCCGAAGACCTGCTGCGGCGTCCGCACGAAGATGTGGGTAAATTCGCTAACCGGATTTTTATGTGAGAGGGCCGCGTAGCCGGCCAGCCCCGCGCCGGCGCCCACGACGAGAATGCCGATTATCGCGGCGAACCGCTTCCAAAGGCGGCCTCGTTCAACGCTTGCGGGATCGGGGGGAGCGAGGTGTTTACTCAAACGGCGCAACGCTCCGCGGAGATAGCACGGCCGTAGAAATCGAAGGGACCGTGGCCTTCCAGCCGGACGTCGGCGAACTCGCCGAGACGGCCCTCGCCCGTAAAGTAGATGCCGCCATCAACAGCGGGCGCTTCACCCTCGGAGCGTCCGAACCATGCTCGAGAGGCGCCCAGCCGGTGGTGGAAATCGTCACGCTCGCGCAGCCGCCGCGACTCTTCGACGAGCACGCGTACGGTGCTGCCGCAGCGTTTGGCGCGGGCCCGCTCCGACGCAAGTCGCTGCGCCTCGCGTAACCGGATCAGCCGCTTGCGTCGCTCGCGGGCGGGAACGCGCTCGCCGAGCTCGGCGGCCGGCGTGCCTTCCTCGGCGCTGTACTCGAAGAACCCGACGCGGTCGAGCTCGGCGCGGGCGATCCAGGCTTCGAGATAGGCGACGTGCTCCTCGCGCTCGCCTGGAAAGCCGACGATGAACGTCGAGCGCATCGTGATGCCGGGGACGCGCTGGCGAAACTCGCCGATCAGCTCGAGGTAGCGCTCCCCGTTGCTCGGGCGCCGCATCGCGCGCAGCACCTCGGGATGCGCGTGCTGCAGCGGCATATCCATATACTTGCAGACCTTGGGAAGGCGCGCGATCGTATCAATCAACTCGCTATCCACGGTCGCGGGATAGAGGTAGAGCAGGCGAATCCACTCGAGCCCGTCGATCTCGTGCAGCCGTTCGAGCAGCTCGGCGAGGCCGCCCCGGCGCATGCCGCGGTCGCGCCCCCACATCGAGGTGTCTTGGGCGATCAGCACGAGTTCTTTCGCGCCGCCGCCGACGAGCGCACGCGCTTCGGCGCAGAGCGATTCGGCGCTGCGACTGCGAAACGCACCGCGCAGCTGCGGGATGATGCAAAACGTGCACGGGTGGTCGCAGCCCTCGGCGATCTTCAGGTAGGCGGTGGCGCGCGGCGTGGTGACGAGTCGGGGGAGAAAGTCGTGCTCGGGCTCGGCCTCGAGGTCGAGCCGCACCGGGCGGCGCCCGGCCTCGACGTCGTCGAGCAGTTCGGCGATGCTCGCGTAGGCGCCGGTGCCGATGACCCCGTCAATCTCGGGAATCAAACTCTGGAGCTGCGCGCCATATCGCTGCGCGAGACAACCGGCGACGACGAGCTGCTGCCCGCGCTGCTTGCGCGCGGCGTGCTCGAGGATCACTTCGGTCGATTCTTCTTTCGCCGGGTCGATGAAGGCGCAAGTGTTGATCACGACGGTGTCGGCCTGCTGCGGCTCGGCTTCGAGTCGCCAGCCGGCGGCGCCCAGTTTGGCGATCATCACCTCGGTATCCACGAGGTTCTTCGCGCAGCCCAGGCTGACGAACGAGACGCTGCGCATTGCAGTCGAGCGGCTAACGGTAGTTTACGAACTGCAGCGGCAGCTCGAACTCCATCGAACGCAGCGACGTGATGACTTTTTGCAGGTCGTCCTTGTTCTTGCCCGTGACGCGAACCTGCTCGTCCTGGTACTGCGCGTTCACCTTCAGATTGAGCGACTTGATGTGCGCCAGCAGCGCGCGGCTCTGATCTTTGGAGATGCCGCTGCGCAGCGTCACGACCTGGCGCACCGTGCTGTTCGCGGCCGGCTCGACCTCACCGAAGGCGAAGGCTTTGACGTCTATGCTGCGCCGCACGGCTTTGGCGCGCAGCATGTCGATGACGTTGCGCATCTTGAGCTCGTCGTCGGAAATCAACGTAATCTTCTTGCCGTCGTACTCGATGCTCGTCTTGCTGTTCTTGAAATCGAACCGGGTCTCGATCTCTCTGCGCGTCTGATTGAGCGCGTTATCGAGCTCCTGCGCGTCGACGCGCGAGACGACGTCGAACGAAGATTCGCTCGCCACGATTATCCTTTCAAAGGTTGAAGGTGCGTTCTGCGACGTCGCCCGATTTGCCGAGCTTTCCGACGTCCTTGCCGTTGACGTAGATCTCCACGCCGCCGGCGTTGCCGATGCGCACCAAGGCGGTCTTCCCGTGGAACGTCTTCGACGTCCCGGCCGGAAACGTACCCTCCATGCTAACATTCCCGTCAACGGTGACCCGCAGCCACGATGGGGCGCTGAAGACCAGGGCCAACGAGTTCGCCTTGGCCACGGCCGGAACGGGGGTGGCGGCGGCCGGGCTGCTCTGGCCGGCCGGCGAGGGGCTGGCCGACGGGGCTTCCGTCGCCTGGGCGATCGGAACGGCACTTTGGCCGCGGCGCAGCGTGATCTCGTTGTACACGACGAAGGCGATCAGCAGGACGGCGACCGTGCCGGCGACCCAGATGACCAGCGAACTGCGCCACGCGGGCGCCTCCTTCTCGGCGCCGCTCGTCCGCGCGGCCGTGCCGGGCGCGGGCTGCGCCGGCTGCGAGCGGTTGAACTCCGCGACCGCTTCCTCGGGGTCGAGCCCGAGAAAGCGCGCGTAGGTTCGCAGGAAGCCGCGCACGTAGACCGCCGCGCCGACGAGGCTCCAATTCTCCTCTTCGATCGCGGCTAGGTAGAGCGACCGAATACGAATCTGTTCGGCGACTTGAGAGACCGTCAGGCCCCGGGCCTCGCGTGCGGTACGGAACCGGTCGCCCAACGCGTGAGGCCGGGCAGCCTGGGGCTCGTCGCCGTCTTGCGGGCGGTCTCCTGGCATCGAGGCTTTGAGTTAGCCCCGCCCTAGTGTTATCCTGTCCATTCGGATGGCCAAGGAACGCGTCGTAGCGGCGATGAGCGGGGGTGTCGACTCCGCCGTTGCCGCGGGTCTCTTGCTCGAAGCGGGTTACGACGTCGTCGGAATCACGATGCAGATGTACGCGCCGACCCGGCCTGCGCACGCCAAGAGCTGCTGCGGCATCGACGATTTCGACGACGCGCGTCGCAGCGCCGCGGTGCTCGGCATTCCGCATTACGTCCTCGATTTCCAGGAGGCGTTTCGCACCAACGTAATCGAGCGCTTCGCCGGCGATTACGCGGCCGGCCGCACGCCTAACCCGTGCGTGTCGTGCAACAACTTCGTCAAGCTCGGCACGCTCTCGAAATATGCGGAGCGTCTGCAAGCGCGGCACGTCGCGACCGGTCACTACGCGCGCCTCGAGCACTGCGAGGACGGCCCGCATCTCTTTCGCAACGCTTCGGCGAAGGATCAGGCGTACGCGCTCGCGCAACTCGCGCCGGCGCAGCTCGACGGTCTGCTCTTGCCGCTTGGCGAGCTCGACAAGCACTCCACTCGCGACCACGCGCGTCGCCTTGGCTTGCCGGTGCACGACAAGGTCGAATCGCAGGACGTCTGTTTCGTCGAAGGCGGCGATTACCGCGACCTGCTCGAGCGCGTGCGCCCTGGGTTGCACGCGGCCGGTCCGGTCGTTACCGTCGGCGGGGAGACGATCGGCGAGCACGCCGGGATCGCGCGCTACACCGTCGGTCAGCGCGCGCTGCTTCCGCCCAGCGGCAACGGTCCGCGCTACGTCACGCGCATCGACGCCTCGACGAATACCGTCGTGGTCGGCGACGACGCGGATTTACTCGCTTCCGAGCTGGTGGCCGACGAGCTTAACCTGATTCGCCCCGAGCGCTTTGCCTTCGAGGGTCAAACGCCAGTGCGGGCGATGATTCGCTACCGCACGGCGCCGGCTATGGCATTTGCGACCGTGCTCGATTCCGGGCGTCTGGGCCTGCGTTTTGCCGAGCCTCAGCGCGCGATAGCGCCTGGGCAGTTGGTTGCGCTGCTTGACGGTGAGACTGAGGAAGTGCTCGGCGCCGCCACGATCACTTCGTCATCCTGAGTCCTTCGACTCAGGATGACAAGGCGAGGTCGCGCAAATTCCAGTATGTGTCGCGGATGACGGGTTTGAAGCCCGCCGTTGTAATGATGCGTTCGAGATCCTGGCGGGTTGCCTCGTTGGTGCTGCCGGCATCGTGGACGACCTGCTCTTCGATGATCGTGCCGCCCATGTCGTCGCAGCCGTAGAAGAGCGCGAGCTGGCCCATCTTGAGTCCGGGCGTCAGCCATGAGGCTTGGAGGTGGGCGAAGTTGTCGAGGTAGAGGCGCGAGATCGCCAGGACGCGCAGGTACTCGAGGCCGGTTGCCTCTTTGCCGCGCAGCGGCGTCTTGAACGGAACGTAGTACCACGGGATGAAGGCGGTGAAGCCACCGGTTTCGTCTTGGAGCTCGCGCAGGACGTGGAGGTGCTCGATGCGCTCTTCCGGCGTCTCGATCGAGCCGAACATCATGGTCGCGGTCGTCGGCATGCCGAGCTGTTGCGCTTCTCGCATCACGCCGAGCCACTCGTGCGGTTTGACCTTGCGCGCCGAAATGCGCTTACGGACGCGCTCGACGAGAATCTCCGCGCCGGCGCCGGGCAGCGATTTCATGCCGGCGTCCTTCAGGCGCGCGAGAACGTCGCGTGTCGGGATGCCTTCGACGTGCGCGAGCCCGACGATCTCGGAGACCGAGAGCGAATGGATGTCGGCCTGCGGAAACTCGCGGCGCACGCGATCGAAGAGCCTCTCGAACCAGTCAATGCCCAGCTCCGGGTTGACGCCGCCCTGAATCATGATCTGTGTCGCGCCTAGATCCACGGCATACTTGACGCGTTCGAGCACCTTGTCGTGCGACATCGTGTAGCCTTCTTTATGCTGTTCGGGCCGAAAGAAGGCGCAAAACGTGCAGTGGACGTTGCAGACGTTGGTGTAGTTGATCGTGGTGTCTATGACGTAGGTGACGACGTCGGGCGAATGCATCGCCACGCGGCGGGCGTGGGCGGCCGCGCCGAGCTCGTGGATGTCGGCCTCGTTGTAGAGGCGCACGCCCTCGTCGAACGTCAGGCGTCCGCCGCCGGCAGCGCGGTCGAGCAGATTAGCGAGCGACACCGATCGACTCCGCGAGCGGTGCAGGAACGTTGGGGAGCGCGCCGATCTCGACGAGCTCGCGGCAATACGCGGCTAAGCCGTTGCGCGCCGCGACGTGGAACATGAAGTTGAGCTTGCCGTAGTAGCGTTCGTAGAATCCGGCGCGGCGCGGGATCGCGTGCTGCGCGAGCGCCACGACCTGCTCGCTATGCGAACGCGACCAGGTGTAGGCATCGGTGAGCGCGTGCATGCACTCGTGGACGGCTGCGGGATCGCGATCGTAGGCGTCGCGACGGGCGGCCCACACGGCAAAGACGGTCTGCTGGCGCTTCCATTCGTGCCAGAGCCGTCCGAGATCGTAGACGTGCTCGGCCGGAAAGCGTTCGATGGCGTCGATCGCCGAGTCGCCGATCAAGAGCGTCGGCTCGCCGGCGAGCGCGCGCTCGAGCGGCTTTGGTTCGTTGACGTAGTTCGGCAGCACGCCGTACCGGCGCTCGAGGATGACGCGCAGCAAGTTGCGCCCGCTAGCCGACTCCTCGGTGACGAAGAGCGGCACGCCCCCGAGCAGCGCCGGGGGAACCGCCGAGACGAGCACGACCGAGACGACGTCTTCGCGCGCGCCGATGCAAAGATCGGGGAGCAGCACGAGCTCGTCGGCATTGGCCGCCCAGGTGTAGGCGCTGATCGGGCTCATGTCGAGTTCGCCGCTCAAGAGCATCGCGTTCAAACGCGCCGGCACGTCGGCATGCAGCGTGCCCGGATAGGCGATCGCACCCAAGTCGAACGCAGCGTAGACCGGCAGGTCGTTGGTATACTTGATGCGGCCGCAGCGCAACGCCGTCACGTGAGCGCGGCTTCCCGCTCGGGCGGCGCCCAGTCGTAGCCGAACTCGTCGTAGGTCGAGTTGCGGCGGATGGGAACGTAGCCGGTCTCTTCGATCAAGCGGCGGAACTCGCGGTCGTCCACGTATTGCCCCGAGCTGGTGCCGGCCGCGTGATAGATCATCTCCTCGTCGGTCGAGCCGTGCGTGCCGTCCATATCGTCGGCGCCGAACTGCAGCGCGACCTGGCAAACCTTGAGCCCTTGGATCATCCAGTACGCCTTGATGTGGTCGAAGTTGTGCAACATCAAGCGCGCGACGGCGAAGGTGCGGACGTCGTCGAGGCCGGTCGTCCAACCGCAGTACGAGAGTTCGTTACCGTCGGGATGGAAGGCGAGCGGGATGAAGGCGTTATAGCCGGGCGAGCGCTCCTGCGATTCGCGAAGGCGAATCATGTGATCGACGCGGTCTTCAAGCGATTCGATGTGCCCGTAGAGCATCGTCGCGTTGCTCGCGACGCCCTGGCGGTGGAGTTCTTCGTGGATCACCATCCAGTTGGCCGCCGAGACTTTGTTCGGGCAGATCTTGGCGCGCGTCGCGTCGGCGAAGATTTCGGCTGCGCCGCCGTTTACGTTATCGAGCCCGGCCTCCCGCAGCGCGGTGACGATCTGCGGAAACGAGAGGCGATGGCGCTTGGCCATGTACTCGATCTCGGCAGCGGTGAAGAGCGAGAGCTGCACGTGCGGCAACTCGCTCTTGAATCGCCGCATTAGCGGCAGCCAGTAGTCGAGCGAGAGCTGGCGCGGATCGTGCCCGCCGACGATGTGGATTTGGTTGAAGTTCGTTCCGGTCTCGACCGCCTTGGCGAAGACCTGGTCGGCGGTCATGCGGAAAACGCGTTCGGGCTCCTTGAACTCATCGGCCGCAAACGAGCAGAACGTACAACCGGCGAAGCAGACGTTCGTCGAGTTGATGTAGCGGTTGAGGACGTAGAAGACTTTCTTGCCGCTCTTGAGCTCCTTCTGCTTGCGCGCGAGCCGCCCGAGCGTGTGGATGTCCCAGGTACGATAGAGTGCGAGTCCGTCGTCCATCGAGAGCGGCGCGTTAGCGTCGAGCTTGCGCTCGATCTCCGCCAGGGCCGGATCCGCGAATGCCATCGGGGCGTCTATTTCGCCGCGCCGGAGAGGCGCCCCGCAACCGGGCCAAAGAGGTTGACCGGCACGATCGCGAGCGCAACCGAGAGGAGCGCGACGGCGAGCAGCGCCCCGCCGACGAGATCGGTGACGTAATGGGCGCCGAGCGCCAGGCGCGACCAGCAGATCGCGAGCGCCAAGAGCGCGAGCAGGACGCCCGCAAGGCGACGCGTGACCTTCGGCAGCTCCGACGTATAGAGCATCACCGCCCAGAGCCCGTAAAAACCGGTCGCAATCGCCGCGTGCGAGCTCGGGTAGGAGAACGCGTGCTCGTGCTTGACGATCCAGTCGAGGCGGCGCGGCCGCATGAAGAGGTGCTGCGCGAGATCGGCGCCTTGCCAACAGAGCAGCAGCATCGCCACGCTAAAAAGGATGCGCGCGCGCCACGCGGGCAGGCGCCAGGCGAGAATCAGGAGGACGATGGCGACGGGGAGCAAGGCGTAAAGGTAGCACGTCCACGTCAGCCACCATGCGACAAGTGTCGAATGCCCGACCAGCTCGTGCTCCCAGGCGGCGAGCATCACCGGTTCGCCGCGGTAGACGACGTGGACCCCGAGCGCGATGAAGAGCCCGAAGGCCAGCAGCGCAACGACGAGCGGCCCGAGACGCGAACGCAGCTGCGGCGACACGCTACTCGCCCGCCGCGAAGAGATTCTGCTGACCGCCCTCGCCCCCGCCAAGTCGCGGCGCGACCATCTCGAGCTCGGCAAGGCCGATCAGAATCTTGCGTGGTTTGGTTCCCTCGTGAGTGCCGACGATCTTGAAATCTTCGAGCTGCTTCATCAGGCGCACGGCGCGCGGATGCCCGATCGAGAAGCGCGACTGCAGCTGCGCGGTCGACGCGTAGTTGGTCTCGATGATGAACTTCGCGGCTTCGTAGCAGAGCGGGTCGGTGTCGCGGCGCGCCGACTCGTCGTCGCCGACCGGCACGACCTCGACGTCGAGCAGATTCTCCGGGCGCGCTTGACGCGCCCAGAACTCGACCAAGCGCGTGACTTCCGAGGCGGTGATCAACGCGCCTTGGGCGCGAATCGGTTTGGGCGCGTCGATTGGAAGATAGAGCATGTCACCGCGGCCGAGGAGCCGCTCCGCGCCGTTCATGTCGAGGATGACGCGCGAATCGGCTTGCGAGCTCACCGCAAAGGCGATGCGCGACGGCACGTTGGCTTTGATCAGGCCGGTGATCACGTCCACCGAGGGGCGCTGGGTCGCGACGATCAGATGGATGCCGGTCGCGCGAGCGAGCTGCGCGAGGCGCATGATGGTCGTCTCGACGCGCGAGGGGGCGACCAGCATCAAGTCGGCGAGCTCGTCGATGACGATCACGACATAGGGCAGACGCTCGGTCGGGAACTTTACGTTGTACTCCTCAATCTTGCGCACGCCGGCCTTGGCGAACCGCTCGTAGCGCGCGTCCATCTCCTTAGTCATCTCGAAGAGTGCGCCGGCCGCGAGCCGCGGATCGGTAATCACCGGCTTGATCAGGTGCGGCAGGCCGTTAAAGGCGGCGAGCTCGACGCGCTTGGGATCGATCATCAACATCTGCACTTGATCGGGCGTCGCGCTGACGAGCAGCGACGCGATGATCGTGTTGAGGCAGACCGACTTGCCGGCCCCGGTCGCGCCGGCGACGAGCAAGTGCGGCATGTTGCAAAGGTCGCCGAAGACCGGTTTGCCGGTGATGTCTTTGCCGAGCGCCATCCAGAGCGGGGGCACCTGTCCGCGGTTGGGCAGCGCATCGAGAATCTCGCGGATCGCAACCACCGAGACGGTTTGGTTGGGCACCTCGATGCCGACCGCGGATTTCCCGGGAATCGGCGCCTCGATGCGCACGCTCGTCGCCGCGAGCGCGAGCGCAAGGTCGTCGGCAAGCGAGGCGATGCGCGAGATCTTCACGCCGCGCTCGGGCTTGAGCTCGTAGCGCGTGATCGACGGGCCGCGCTCGATGTGCACGACCTTTGCGCCGACGCCGAAGCTCGCGAGCGTATCTTCCAGCACGGCCGCGCGGTTCGATACGTCCACGTGCTGGCTGGGGGGCGGGTCGAAGAGCGCGAGATCCGGAAGGCGATAGGGGCGCCCGTCGCTTACGCTGGATTCGCTTCGCTCGACCGGCGCGCGCACCGGCACCGGCACGGCGGCAGCTGGCCGCGACTTTTCTTCCTCTTCCTCTTCTTCCTCGTCCTCGAATTCGTCTTCGGGCTCGTCGTCTTCGGCCTCGACGTCGAGTTCGGCCTGTGCGGCGGGTTTTGCGGGAAGCGCCAGGCGCAGGTTCGGCAGCTTCGGCATTGGCGGCGGGCGCAGGGCGCCGAAAAAGAGGATCGCGCGGCCGATCACGTGCTTGAGGCTCGTATTGGTGAGCCAGAGCGTGAGCGCGAGCGCGGCGACCCAGAGCAGAATCCACGCACCGGCGACGCCGACCAGCGAGCGCAGTGCCCACCAGATGTTTGCGCCGACGACGCCGCCGCGCGCCTGGCCGCCCGAGCCCAACATCGCGCAGAAAATTAGGAAGTACGCCAGCGCGCTGCTGCCGAGACTGGCAATCATGCGCGGAACGTTGACTTCCAGGAAGATGATTGCGCCGATCAGCGCGACCAAGACCGGGAAAAGCGGCGCCGCGCCTCCAAAGAGTCGGCGCAGCGTCTCGGCAGCCCAGCCGCCGATGCTGCCGGCATGGTGCGGAACCGCCAGGGCGATGCCGCAGAGGACGGCGAGTGCGATCGCGGCGATTCCGACGATCTCGAGGTTGAGCCTCGTCCTCGCATTCGCCCGCCGGCGGGTGCGTGCCATGGACGCTATCTCTTCTTCGTCACAACGGGAGTTCATTTTGGCGACGCCGACGCTCGTCGTCCTCGAAGGCGATCAGACCGGACAGGAGTTGCTGCTCGAAGCACTGCGCGTGCTCGACCCGGCGGTCATCGGCCTCGAGCTCGGTTTCGAACGCTACGATCTCTCGCTGGCCAACCGGCGCGCGACCGAGAACCAGGTCGTGCTCGAAGCCGCCGGCGCGCTGAAGCGCCGGCATTACGGCATCAAAGCCGCGACGATCACGCCGGAGGACGCAGGCGACGTGGGATCGCCGAACCGCATCCTGCGCGAGGCGATCGGCGCCAAAGTCATTCTGCGCACCGGACGCAAACTGCCGCGCGTGCGCCCGGTCGCGGGCATTCACGCGCCGATTTCGGTCGTGCGGATGGCCGTCGGCGACGCCTACGGCGCGAGCGAGTGGCGCGAAGGCGAGGGTCTCGATCAGATCGCGCTGCGCACCGAGCGGATCGAGCGGCGCGTCTGCCGTTACGTCGCTGAGTACGCGTTCGTGCACGCCAAACGGGTTGGCGGGACGGTTTTCGGCGGCCCGAAGTACACCGTCAGCCCGATCTACGAGGGGATGCTCAAAGAGGAAATGGACGCAGCCTCGCGCCGCCATCCCGAGGTCGGATACGATCCGCAGCTGATCGACGCGACCTATGCGCTGCTGCTCTCGACCTCCGGCGACGCGCCGCTGGTAATTCCCTCGCTCAATCGCGACGGGGATTGTCTTTCCGATCTGGTGATGCAGCTCTTTGGCTCGATCGCGGGCGCCGAGTCGGAACTGCTCGCCTTCGACGACGACCTTCGCCCGTCAACGGTCGTGGCGGAGGCCCCGCATGGCACCGCGCCGCGCCTCGAGGGCAAGAACGTCGCCAACCCCTTGGCGATGATCCTCGCCGCGGCCGCCGTTCTTTCTCACATTGACGACCCGCGTGCCGCCGCCGCATCGCGGGCAATCTACGGTGGCTCCATGCAAATTCTACGCGAGGGCATCGCCACCGCAGATCTCGGCGGCCATGCCTCCACCACCGAGTTCACGGACGCCGTGATTGCCCTCGTTTCCCGCACCTTGTCATCCTGAGCGCAGCGAGCGAAGTTTTGTCATCCTGAGCCCTTCGACTCGCTGCGCTCGCTCAGGATAAACTCCGGCGCGAAGCGAGCGGAGTCGAAGGACGGGCGTGCTTCGTCAGCACTGAGCGAGCGCAGCGAGTCGGAGTGCAGCTACAGAGCTAACGTCGGCTTCTTTTTGCAAGCTCGTGCACCAGCGCCATGTTGCCGCTAACGAAGGCGGTCTTCTTGGCACGTGACCAGCCCTTTAGTTGCTTCTCCCAGGCGATCGCTTCGTCAACGTGGTGAAAATCCGCAGAATAGACGAGCTTCACGGGCCGACGCTCGAACGTATAGCACAAGCGGTCCAGGCCGAACTCATGCTCTCCCACGCGCCTTTCGAGATCGTTCGTAATGCCAATGTAGAACGATCGGTCGGCGCAAATCAGCATGTACTCGTAGTAAAGTTTCATCGAGAGCAATCTGCGCGGATCCGCCCGGGCGGCAAGTAGTCTCATTAGCGGCCCTTCGACTACGGCGCTTCGCGCCTTCGCTCAGGGCTCGCGAGGCAAGCCCGTCCTTCGACTCCGGCGCTTCGCGCCGGAGTTTATCCTGAGCGAGCGCAGCGAGTCGAAGGGCTCAGGATGACAATCCGCTGCGCTCGCTCAGGATGACAATGCTAGACTTCCATTACGACGGGGATGACGACGGGGCGGCGTTTGGTGCGGGAGTAAACGGCGCCGGCCAGCGAGCTGCGGATGTGTTCCTTCATCGCACTGACATCGCGAATCGCGTCGACCGATGCGCCTTCGATCGCGGCCTTCACTTCCGCGCGCAGCTCGTCGAGGACGCCGTCGGCTTCGGGCAGATAGAAGACGCCCTTGGAGATCAAATCGGGGCCGGCGATAACGCGCGCTTCTTCGCTGTCGATCGCGACGACGACCATCATGATGCCGTCGTTTGAAAGCGCTTTGCGATCGCGCAAGACGGCTTCGCCGACGTCGCCGATCCCGGATCCGTCAACGAACACGTGGCCGCCGTACGTCTTGCCGATCTTGTCGCCGTACTCTTCGGTGAACTCGAGCACGTCGCCGTTCTCGACGACGAAGACGTTGTCGGGCTCGACGCCGGTCTGCACGGCCAGGCGCCCGTGCGCGGCGAGCATCCGGTACTCGCCGTGAAGCGGCATGAAAAACTCCGGGCGCACGAGGTTGAGCATCAGCAGCAACTCCTCTTGCGAAGCGTGGCCGGAGACGTGCGAGCGACCGTCGGTGCCGTGGATTACGGTTGCGCCGAGCTTGCAAAGATTGTTGATCGTCTTGTGGACGCTCTTCTCGTTGCCGGGAATCGGCGTCGCGCTAATCACGACGGTGTCGCCCGCAACGATTTTGAACTGCTTGTGGTCGCGGACCGACATGCGCGAGAGGCCGCTCATCGGCTCGCCCTGCGATCCGGTCGTCATCACGACGATCTGCTCGGGCGGATAGCCGTCGACGTCCTCGATCTTGATGACGGTAGCGGGCGGAATCTTTAGATACCCAAGCTCTCCGGCGAAGTGCACGACGTTGCGCATCGAGCGGCCCAGAAACGCGATCTTCCGGCCGAAGCGCACGGCGTGGTCGACGGTTTGCTGGATGCGCGGCACGTTCGAGGCGAACGACGCGACGACGATACGCCCTTTGGCGTGCGAGAAGATCGAGGTGAAAGCCTCGCCGACGATGCGCTCGGAGAGCGTGTGCCCGGGACGTTCGGCGTTGGTTGAGTCGGAGAGCATGCAGAGCACGCCCTCGTCGCCGATGTGCGCAATCCGCGCGAAGTCGGCCGGCTTGCCGTCGATCGGCGTTTGGTCGAACTTGAAGTCGCCGGTGTGGAAGATCGTGCCGACCGGCGTGCGCAGCGCGAGCGCGCACGCGCCGGCGACGGAGTGGTTGACGTGGACGAACTCGGTTTCGATCGAGCCATAGCGCACTTTGCTGCCGGGCTTAACCTGCGTGAAGTCAACGTTGCCCACGCGCTGTTCGCGCGACTTGGCTTTGATCAGAGCGATCGTCAGCGGCGTGCCGACGATCGGCACGTCGGGAAACTCTTTGGCGAAGTACGGAATTCCGCCGATATGGTCTTCGTGGCCGTGCGTGACGAGCAGCGCACGCAGCTTGTGCGCGCGTTCGCGCACGAAGGTGAAGTCGTTGATGACGATATCGACGCCGTACATCTCGTCGTCGGGGAACATCAGGCCGCAGTCCACGACCACGAGGTCGTCGTTAGTCTCGATCACGGTCATGTTGCGGCCGATCTCGCCGCAGCCCCCGAGCGGGACGATTCTGACGTAGGGCTCGGCCGGGGCGGCCGGGACGGTCAAGGCGTCTGAACTCACCAGCGGTGCTTTAGCCCTTTGACCTTGCTCCCCCGCGGCGCGCGCGTGAATTTGCCCAGTGGAGGTTCCGCCGATGCGACTTTTCGCCGCGCTCTTGCTCTCGATCGTCCTGCCTCACCCGTCCCCCTCGCCCGCCTCGCCGAGCCCGCTTGCGGCCGACGAGCTCTTCTCCCGCCGGGCGATGCGCCAGGCGCGCCTGCTCATTCAGATGCGGATGCTCGAGCTCCGCGACCAGCGCCTGGAGTGCCTGCGCGAGGCGCTCCTCCGCCAGCTGCCCGCCGCGTTCCGCTCCGAGCCGCCCCCGACGGTTCGGGCCGCCGAAGCATCGGCAGCGGCTTCACGCTGCTAGCCTTTTTGCCGCTAGCCGGCCTTTTCTGCCCTAGCCGCCCTTCGGCTCGCAGCGCGCGCTCAGGATGACAAAGGGGGGACTCCCAGCCAGTTCTAAGGAGATGAGAGCCAGGGGAGTTCTCGCTTTTGGGTCGCCACCATGTGCGACTTTTTTTCGTTGGTGGAGTAGATGGCTCACAGAGAACGCAACTTCAGCAGCTAACGGAATAACGGAACGGTGAAGAATCGAATACTACCCACGGTTATAGTCGGGCTCGTCGGCGCAGTCTTCGGGAGCTTCCTGATGATGCTCTACGCCAGCAGCCACTTCGGGGGCGCGACGGGTCCCAACACCACGCCGCCGGCCGTCGCCGCGGTGCCGCTCAGCGGCGTCAGCGACCAAGACCGGATCGTGAGCGCGGTCAAGCGCACGAAGTCCTCGGTGGTCGCGATCACCGAGCAGGTCAACGGCCAGGAAGTCGTTCCGGCCGATCCCTTCTTCCAACAGTTTTTCGGCGGTCAAGGCGGACCCGGAGTCATTCAAAAGTACCGGGGTGAAGCGTCGGGTTCGGGCTTCGTCATCGACGGCGACGGCGACATCGTCACCAACTCGCACGTGCTGCGCCCGCCGAACGGCGGAAAGATCACGCAGCTCACGGTCGTCTTTGCAAACGGCGATCGCGTCCCGGCGCACGTGATCGCGTATAACGTCGCTGCCGATATCGGCATCATCAAAGTCGACCGCTACTCGAAGCTGCCGCCTCCGCTGGAACTCGCGGATTCGAGCAAGCTCGAGCAGGGCCAGTGGGCAATCGCGATCGGCGAACCCCTCCAGCTCCAGCAGACGGTAACGGTGGGCGTCGTCTCAGCGTTCAATCGCTCGGAGCCGATTCCGACCGAGAACGGCGAGATCGACTTCAAGGGACTCTTGCAGACCTCGGCGCCGATCAACCCTGGCAACTCCGGCGGACCGTTGATCGACATCGATGGCCAGGTCATCGGGATGAATCAGTCAACGGTGAAGTCGGCGTACGCGCAGGGCATCGGCTTTGCGATCCCCTCGAACACGCTTCGCACGGTCGTGGCCGCGCTTCAGAAGAACCCCGGCGCGCACCAGGGCACCGACACCGGCTTCCTGGGCATCTACATGGCCAACCTCAGCCAGGGCGTCAAGAACCAGATCGGTTATAACGGAAGCGGCGGCGTCGCGGTGCAGCAAGTCTTCACCGGTTCGCCCGCCGATCAGGCCGGCATCCAACCCGGTGACGTGATCCTCCAAGCCGACGGCAAGGATTACAGCTCGATCAAAGACCTCCACAACTACATCGCCTCCAAGAAGCCCGGCGACACGATCCGTCTGAACGTCTGGTCGCAAGGCATGAAGAAGTTCGTGGCAATCAAGCTTGGCGAGACCCCGGCCGAACAGCCGGTCTCCCAGGGCCAGGGACCACAACAGCAACCGCAACCCGAGCAGCAACCCGAGGAACAACAGCCCTAGGCTCCAGCTCGGCACTCCAGCGCAAGAAAAAGGCCCGCGATCATCCACAATTCGCGGGCCTTGCCTTGCCCGGCGAGAAAAGGGGCCACCTGCAACCTTCCGAGCCCCATTTGGGTCAAAGGTATGCGAAACAACTAGCGCCGCCCGTCGTGTATGATGGAGCGGTACCATAGCAAGTCCGGTCTGTCCGTAAGCGGCAAGGCGCCGCCGGAGGTCGGGCGCGCGGCCTTTACCTCGGCCGAGCGCGGCCATCGGCATAGCTGGTCCAGGGAAGAACGGCAATTCAAAGACGAGGTATTGAAGTTTTATGGCAAAGACGGTCGGTATCGACCTAGGCACGACCAACTCGGTCGTCGCCGTAATGGAGGGCTCGCAGCCCGTAGTCATTCCCAACGCTGAGGGCTCGCGTACGACGCCTTCGGTCGTAGCATTTACCAAAACCGGCGAGCGTCTCGTGGGACAGCTCGCGAAGCGCCAAGCGATCACCAACCCGGAGCGCACGATCAGTTCGATCAAGCGGCATATGGGTGAGGGCGATTATCACGTCAAGATCGACGGCAAGGATTACACGCCGCAAGAAATCTCGGCGATGATTCTCCAAAAGCTCGTGAACGACGCGAGCAACTATCTGGGCGAGCGCGTGACCAAAGCGGTCATCACGGTCCCCGCGTACTTTAACGACTCGCAGCGCCAAGCGACCAAAGACGCCGGCAAGATCGCCGGGCTCGACGTGCTGCGCATCATCAACGAGCCGACGGCGGCAGCGCTCGCCTACGGACTCGAAAAGAAAGGCAACGAGACGATTCTCGTCTGGGACCTCGGCGGCGGAACGTACGACGTTTCGATCCTCGAGGTCGGCGACGGCGTCTTCGAAGTCAAGGCAACCAACGGCGACACGCATCTGGGCGGCGACGACTACGACCATCGCGTCGTGGAGTGGCTCGTCGATCAGTTCCGCCGCGACCAAGGCATCGACCTGAGCAAAGACAAGCAGGCCATGCAACGTCTGACCGAGGCCGCCGAGAAGGCGAAGATCGAGCTCTCGTCGGTCGTGCAGACGACCATCAACCTGCCGTTCATCACGGCCGATCAGGAGGGTCCGAAGCACCTCGACTACACGCTCACCCGCGCGAAGTTCGAGGAACTCACCAGCGATCTCACCGATCGCTGCGTCGGACCGTTCCAAAGCGCGATCGCCGACGCCAAGCTCGACATTTCGAAGATTGACGAAGTGATCATGGTCGGCGGCGCGACGCGCATGCCGGTCATTCAGGAACTCGTCCGCAAGCTCACCGGTAAAGAGCCGAACCTCACCGTTAACCCCGACGAAGTGGTCGCGGTCGGCGCGGCGATCCAAGCCGGCGTGCTCTCGGGCGACGTGCGCGACGTGGTCTTGCTCGACGTCACCCCGCTCTCGCTCGGTCTCGAGACGCTCGGCGGCGTGATGACGAAGCTGATCGAACGCAACACGACGATTCCGACGACCAAGTCGCAGATCTTCACGACGGCCGAAGACGGTCAGACGTCGGTCGACATCCACGTGCTCCAGGGCGAGCGCCAGATGGCGGGCGACAACAAGACGCTCGGGCGCTTCCGGCTGGAAGGCATCCCGCCGGCGCCGCGTGGCGTGCCGCAGATCGAGGTCACGTTCAACATCGATGCCAACGGCATCGTGAACGTCAGCGCTAAAGACCTCGGCACCGGCAAGGAGCAGACGATCACGATCACCGCATCGACGAATCTCGACAAAGAGGAAGTCGACCGGATGGTCAAGGACGCCGAGCTGCAAGCCGCGGCCGACCAGGCCAAGCGCGACGAGGCCGAGGTGCGCAACAACGCATCGAGCCTCATCTACTCCACCGAGAAATCGCTCAAGGAAGTCGGCGACAAACTCGATGCGGGCGCGCGCGGCGAGGTCGAGCAGGCGCTCTCCGAACTCAAGCGCGTCAGCGAGAACGGCACGGTCGCAGAGATCAAGCCCGCGATCGAGACGCTGCAGCAGGCCAGTTACAAGATGGCCGAGCTGCTCTACAAAGCTTCCTCACCGCAAGGCGAGCCGCAAGCTCCCTCCGGCGACGGCGCTCCGACCGGCAACGGCGCGGCGGCGGGAAGCGGCGAAGACGTGATCGACGCGGAGTTCAAGGAAGCACCATAGCCTGACGTCACCTTTGTAGGCTGCTGCCACATGCCGTTCCGGCGGGCGCTTGCCTCGCGCATCACGCGCTCGGCTGCGCTCTCCTCTCCGCCGCTCTCGCCATCCGTGGCTCCGCGGCGGATTCACAGGC